>PBFM01000019.1 GCA_002718655.1 Fidelibacterota bacterium | reverse complement strand
CTATTCGCAGAGAAATTTGTATGAATGGCACATTTGTTTTCATCAGAAAGTGCCACGGCATCTAAAAACATATCAGCAAAGTTGGTAACAGCAGCTACATCCCAGTTTGATATGTCTTGGTCAAAACTAGATGCGCTATGGAACATCATATACATAATGGTAACATCTGAAACATCCCAATTAGATATGTCTTGATTAAATGCGGAATTATTCCAAAACATTTTATGGGTACTAGTCGCAGATTCCAAATTCCAGGATCCGATGTCTTGATTAAATGGACAAGACTCAAACATTCTCCCTAAATCTCCAACATTTGAAACATCCCAACCAGATAGGTCTACATTAAAATTTAATGCTTCAATGAACATTCCGTGCATATGGGTTACCTGAGCAACATCCCAGTTAGATATGTCACCATTAAAAACGCTAGCTTCCATGAAAGTGGCATGCATTGTTGTGACATTTGAGACATTCCAATCTGCAAGATTTTGTTCAAAACTAGTCGCACTTCTAAAAGTGTTATTCATGTTTGTAACATTCGATACATCCCAATTACTGATGTCATCATTAAATGTTGATTTATTTCGAAATAACTCGCTTATGTCAGTAATTAAAGACACATCCCAGGTATTTATTTCACCATAGGTAGAAAGTGCAGTGGCGTTGTCACTGACCCAGAGATTAACTGCAGTTTGCAATTCACTTTTATCAGCAGGCTGGAATACAATATCATCTGTAGATACACTATTCCTTAATTTTGCTCGAAGATTAATATTATAATTATCACCTATGCTGCTAGAATAATTTGTACCATCCGTAGAGAAGTATGATCGGTTTGCTGGTGTGGCAGGATATTCAATTGAGATAGCATAGGTCTGACCAACGCTTTTATAAGCAATGAATAACTCTTGCCCAGGAGTAACCATGATAGAGTCTACAGAAATAGTATGCCAACCAGATGTATTGTGCGTGCCCTGGGTCTCATATAGCAACGTGCCCGGGGAGATACCATCAAAAGAATCGTATACATAGAGGGTGTATGTATTGTTTCCATTCCTAAACCCAATGTCTACCTCTGTAAGATACCCATTGTTTGTCTCCGTGGAAGGATATTGAAATAGGACGCCTCCCCAGTGATCTATTATATCTGAGGATCCCCAACCATATCCAGATATCCCTGAAGGATCGTAGACAATGGGAATTCCCTTGATTGATTCTAGGGAAATGTCTGCGGTCATTGTTCCTGAGGAGCTACTTATGTTCGTAACCACAACATCAGTAGTTTCACCAGAATATCGATTGGAGTTTGGATTTGAAATGCTTGAGAAATCAATATTATTTGATGAACCAGGAAATGGGTCTCCGTCATCTCCGCGATTTAAACCATTGTCCATGTCATTGCTCCCATCAGCGGCTTCAACATCAACTAGCTTGTGTGTGTGGTCATCATTAACCGTACCTGAACTCCAACGATTGGTGCCCCAACGTCTATTTTCATCGATGTGGTAAATCATTAAGCCACCAGCAGGCAATTCAGAATCAAAGCCAGTTAGTTGGCGATTTTCAACAAGGAAATAACGGCTCCATGCATAATCATCCTCCCATATTTTCAATGCATGCGCATTGGCTTGAGCATTTGGAATGTCAACACCAGTTTGATCTTCACTAAGTACAACGGGTTCTACCCAGCCCATCTCTTGTTTGCACCATGCTGACATATGCGCAGGAGTGTCTCCTGCCCATCCATTCCATGATCCACCAGCCATTAGACACCAATTACCAATCCCCTCAGACGCACCATCATCATCATTGCGATCGTAAAGATCTGGGAGCCCTAGTATGTGACCAAATTCATGAGCATACACACCCATTGGTCTTATTATGTCCGTGTAGCAATCACCACCACCAGCTAACTCAGGAGAAACAAAATAACTTTTTACAATAATGTTATTACCACTTGCGCCAACGTCATTTGTCGTATACTCATAAGCACCAAGTGAACTCATATGAGGCCAAAGATTATCATTACCAGGTCCCCATTCAGCACCACAACCGCTATAGACAACTGCAATACCATCCACATAGCCATCATCATCACCAGAATTTGGTATGTTGTCAGGGCCATCATTATCGAAAAGGGAATAATCAACATCGGGGTCAGCTAATTGAGCGATCTCCGATACATATTGCCTTGTGTTTGCTTTTGCCTCGCTCATGGAATAAGAAGACTGATACCAACCATGTGTGCTACCATCAACAGTGAAATTTCCGTACGATATTTCATCATAGTATTCACTCATGGTTCCCGTTGCATTATTGTCAAATAAATTATTTTGGAAATCCTCTGCAGTGAAGTAAGTAGTAGCTCCACTATATTTTCCAAGCAAAACTGGTAAGTTGAATTCTAATTGCGCTTCTCTAAATGAGCTATTCCTCCATTCTCTCATTTTTTTCACCCAACCGGCGTCGCCATATTCAAAGCCTATTTCTTGTTCCTGCATCTGGTCCCAGAATCCAATGGGAAACTTTCCTGATTCCGGAGGAACCACCCCGTATGTTATATCAAATCCAGAAAGTAAGAGAAAAGTTGCTAAATATACTTTTAATGATGAGTTAGTTACTTTGTTTATCATTTCTTTCTCCAATTTGTCTGGCAATCCAGACATATTAATTACAAACAATTATTGTGAAAATTTCTTTTTAACCATAAATGATCATATAAATTTTTATCAGTAAATCAGGGGTTCTGTATAGCGAAGTGGGCATTGAACATCAGCTTTTCATCAGAGGTTTGACATGAGTTTTAGTCATGGCATTCAGAATGTGTAAAATCAAACAGGATATTAGCTTACAGTATTTACTGATTAATGGTGCATAAAGCTTATTCATAATACAGTTTAATATAGCACCATTTTTGCATAATAAACGTTAGCTACATCACTTTATGTAATCTTTATTGATTTTTTCTAATTCAATCAAAAAGGATCAATGAAGCCGCACCTAATATTCCGGCCTTGCCTTGAGGAAGTCCTGATGGAAGTAATCGTATCCGTTCAGAGTGATCATTAATTAAATTCTGATTCATTGACTCTTTTGCAAATTTTAGTATTCTATCTCCAGCATTGCTAAAACCTCCATAAAAAATAAACGCCTCAGGACTGAGCAAGGTTGCAGCCTGAGCAAGTCCTTGGCCTAACTTTTCCCCTGTGTATTCATATATTTTCCTAGCAATTTGGTTCCCACTATCAAATGCATCATCTAACATTCCACCATCAATCTTTTCCCCATAAACATCAATTAAAAATTCATTTTTTGGATCTTGATTGAGAAATTCCCTTATTGTATTTCTAATTCCGCTTGCAGAAACATATGATTCAAGACATCCTCTATTACCACAATTACATAGCCTGCCTCCGTATTTGATTGGCATATGCCCCATTTCTCCTGCAAAACCGTCATGCCCATATAAAAGTCTACCACTGCTAAAAATCCCACTTCCCAAGCCAGTACCTAGTGTTATTACGATAAAGTCATTCATATTTTTTGCGATGCCATAGTGTTTTTCTCCAAGTGCAGCTGCATTTGCATCATTAGTTATTTTGACTTTGCACCCAAAGCGTTTATTCATCTCTGATATGATATTAACATTACCCCAGCTAAGATTAGGTGGATTCTGAATCATCCCAGTATAATAATTTCCATTTGGCGCACCAATACCGATACCATCTAGCTCGAGATGAGGATTTTGATCAAAAAATTTTGCTACACCTGATTGAAGACGATCTAACAGATCTGAGATTGGAAGTGACCCGTGCGTTGGAATCTGTTCAGAAAAACAGACTTCCGTTTCATTATTAACAAAACCATAAACTGTATTAGTACCACCTATGTCAATACCAAGTACAGTTGACCTTTTTTTCATATAAATCTTTTGTGATAATGCAATTTTTAATTATCAGAAGTTAAAAAAAAGAATTGTAAGAGATTAATTTAATTCTGACCCTTGCCTAACTTTCATGTCAATCACAGGCGCCTTGTTTGGTTCAGGCTCGATTACCACAGTCCTAGTAACAGTAGTTTTTGAGCCATAATCATCTGAAACCGTGAGTTCAAATGCATATTCGCCTGCCTCAGCCTCAAAACTTACCTTCCCTGAAAATGGGTTGGGTTTAATTTCAACTAATTCACCAGATATTTGTTTCCAAACATATTGAATTTCATCACCAACATCAGGGTCAAAGGAACTCGTAGCATCCATAATCATCGGGTAGGTTTTTGTTAATGGTGAGTTATCATGCTCTATCATCACCTTAATTTTTTCTCGCTCAGCTATCGCTAATTTCTCGAGCATGTCTATTTTTGCAATAATTTCTGATGAAGGCTGCTGATAATTGTAACTGCTGTCAGGTTTGTTTAACTTAGCTTCTCTCAGAGCTCTTTCCTCATATGACTTCCATTGGAGTATCATGATTGCCGATACGATGATGGAAATAATTGCAAAACCTTTTCCGAACTGTTCTTTAAATCTATTTTGCATTTCCATAATTAGAATTAATTCAATTCTGCTAGTTTATAATTCTCTATCTTCATTCACCAATGCGAAGATCTAAGATTATTCGTTTAAGATCAGAACCGTTGAATTTTGGATTTTGGGCAACAAGCCCGGGTTGAGTCCTGAGATTTTCAGGAAGTGTCCTATATACATATTCCGTAATTTCACCAAGATCTATAACTTTATTTCCATCATCAGCATTTCCAGATAATCCTTTTAGAAGTCCATATGTAAAAAAACTATGTTTCTTATCTTCAAAAATCTGAGAGCTTTCACCATTTGAATTTGAACTAATAATTGAAATCTTATTTGGAAGATCAGGATAGTCCCATAGGGAACCAGATGATTTCTCAGGGTTTAGATATGTAATATCAAAGAATATGGTAATATACTCTATGCTCTCGATTACTGATAATGTACTTATGTTCTTCAACATATCTTCAATTGGATATTTTGTTATATCTCTATCATGTTTGGCATCACGAGGTATTATTAATGGTTTTCCATTTACCCATTCACCATATCCCCTGATATATACAAATATTTCAATATTCTCCATATCAGAATATTTTTCTGCTGAATTCACTCTTTTTCTTAAATCACCTTGAAATGGATCAAATATGATTTGTAATTCATCTCCCGAAGGACCTCCTTCCATCTGCCAAGGCTTTGATGGAAGCATTTGAAAATCTGACAAACCAAATGATTGACTGAAATATTTTCGCATTATGTCCCTATCACGGCTTGCGTATTTAAGATTTGGATAGTAGTTATCTTCATAATTCTCTATACCAATAATTACGGCAAGTCCATTTGGATTTTTTCTTCCTAGGGGTATGCGACGGTCTACATCCACCTCACCTAATGCATCTGGATAGTAAACCACATCTTCCGCGCCTACATCTTGTATGGTTAATTCCATTGGCGAACGATAATTTCGCATGGTTTCTAAATCTATTCTCTGCTCCGATAAGCGTCCTAGGTAGTCAATAATATCCAACTCTATTGAAAAATTATCTGATTTGGTCATAACCGGTACCTGAATATCCATATAGTCACCTGGCGCAAATGCTGGCAGGGTTATTTTTCCATTGAATTCCGGTGTGTCATATGTTCTATTATCTTTTAAATCAACACTCACCGACTCTGTATCACCCTCACCAACATTTTGAATTCGAATTGTAAGGCTTACAATCTCATTCTTTGGGATGTAATGCGTACCAAATTCATTTGAGACAGCAAAATCAGCAACAATCATTTTTGGTGGAATCATTGACTTTGTTTCGATTGTAAAAAAGTAAGGCTCATCAAGCTCTATTTTCTCCCTTGATGACAATTTAAGCTCAAACTCATCCTCTCCAGTTTCCACTTGTAGCATCCCTTGTATGCCTATATCCACAAATTTGATTCTCCCTGCTGGCAATGTATCAATGATCATAGGTTCTTTGATAATCAAGAACATGTTTGGCTCTTTGGGCTCCACAGACACAAAAACATCATGCGCTGGACTTTGACCATCATTCAATAATGCAAATTGGATAGAGCCCTCTTCTTTTGCATCTATTAAATCATTTCCTGATGGTTCATTTAGCCTCATGCTTTTTACTTGAAAGTGAGGAGGGTCTAGGACAATGTTACATCCAGACATGGAAAAGTCGCTTTCTTCTCCATCCATGTCAATGGAGGTCACAACAAAACAAAGATCTGCCGAAAAATCAAGCGATTTCACAGTAAACTGAGTTGACCTAGATTCTCCAACATATGTAAAAGCATCCTGGTCTTTCTTTTCGTATACCAAGTATGATTCTGCACCCATTACCTCATCCCAATAAAGATTCATGGATGACACACCTGCATCTGCTTGCAATCCACTTGGCGGTGGTAATGCTACCTTGGCACAATGCTCAATTGAGTGGTCGGTCTCTATGCCATATTGATCTATGGATGAAACTTGATAACAATATTTTTTACCAGGTGGCATCTGATCAACATATGTTGTGGAGGATGTAGAATCTATTATTGCTCCATCTCTTGTTATTTCATACTGTTTTGCCATCTCGACTTCATTCCATATGAGCGTTATGCTTGCCTTACTCTCAATTGATGAAAGTATCGGAACTTCAACAAAATCGTGTGTAGTAGATTTTACTTCAATAGATGGTTTACTCTCCGATTGCATACCATCTAGAGCAGTAACCTTGTAAAAGTACTCTGTTGAAAAATCAAGGTTTTCTTCCTTAAACGATATTCCATTTAATTCCTTTATCATTTCATCATCTCTATAGACAGCATAAGAGACGGCTCCTTCGACAGGAGACCAAGAAAGACTTAGCGAATTTTTATAAGCATCGATTTTTATGTTTTTTGGACTTTGTGTTGTTGCACTAGTACAACTTTTTGAAGAAACTAATCCTTTTAATCCATAATCACCAGATGCCTGTATTTCATAACAATACTCCGTCCCTGGATACACTTCTTTTTCATATCTAGTTTCCTCTCCTACATATACTTTTTCTCCATTTTCAAAAAGCTCGTAGAGCTTAGCCTGTTTCTTATCTTTCCAAGTAACAATTATTTTTTCTGGAGCAGTTTCAATTTGAACATTATTTATATTTAAGACAGGATCAAAAGATGTTGGAGGTTCGCTACCAAAAAGATAACACTCAACGGAATCTTCTATTCCATCCAAATAAAATAATAGATTTAAATCCTCATTTTGTTTCTTTCTTGGGTTTATCTTAATTCGTTTCGACCCATCAGCTTCATGTTCTATGACTAAATAATAAAATTTTGGATCTATGTCTTCTAGCTCAAAAACACCTTTCCTGTTAGTAACCGCTTCTTGGATTATTTCTTCCTTAAGATTTCTAAGGGTTACATTTGCCTTTTTTACTGGCTTATCTAATGGATTTTTAACCAAACCACTTATGGTCACATTCTGGGATAGCGATAACTCAATTACCATGATAATGGTAATCATGCGGCTAAACTTTATTGATGGTTTTTTAATTAAGCACATCTAGAAACATATTAAATAATTCAAGGCAACTTATAGAGTACTCTTTCAGGATTTGATGTAAAAAGTATGGGTACTTGTGGTAGCTCTTTATACAATGCTTTTGTGGTATCAACTACATTTTTCAATACATAATTATGCAATTCTAAAATTGTTATCTTTTTATCACCATTATCTGCTTCACCTTTCAAACCTTTGAGTAAATAATGAGTAAAAACACTATTAATCTGCTCTGGATGGTCATAAGCTAATTGAGTAGTATTAGATGCAAAAAATACCGTAATGGATTTTGGAGGCATAATATCCTTTGGTAAAACCATTAATGGCTCATCTGTTTTCTTCTTTTTCTTCTTTTTCTTCTTTTTCTTTGCTCCATCTTCAGATATTTTTTCGAGGTTTTGAGTAAAAGCTGGATTATTAAAATCAACATCCATAAAAACTGTAATATTACCGACTTCTGGCATCATTTGTACTTTTTCTAGATTTGAATAAAAATCTTTTAATGAATAAAATGACATGCTTTTTGATGGATTAGCATCATAAGGCAATAGAACTTTCTCTCCTTGGAAGGTTGTACCTTCTCCTGTATAGTATATTATCAGATCCATACTATCTATATCTGAGTATTCTAGACTCGAAACAATTTTATTTCTGACATAACCAACATTTGGATCAAAAATAGATCTAAAATCGGTACTTTTAATTCCATCACTAAAAAGCCAATATTGAGCTGGAATAATCTCATAGTCTTCCATTCCAAAAAGTCCATAAAAATATTCTCTGACATTTTTCACATTTTCATATGCTGATTCTTTATTAACAATGGTTGTATCCCAAAAGGTTGAATTACCAAGTACTATACCTAAGGTTTGCCTTTCCAGCTTAGCTTTGGGAATGCTCTTAATGATATCAGGGCGAATGGTTCTTTTCCCTATTGAAATATCTTTTGGGTATGGTGTTTCATAAAATATAAGATCTTTTTTACCTTTATACGTTTTCATTGATTCAACATAAAGAGAAATGGTTTTTCTGGTTTCAAAATAGTCATAGAGTTCAATCTGTATCATACAATCATCGTCCCGGGTTAATACCTCATAACTAATGTCAATTGCTTCTCCTCCAGTGATCAGTCCGAATTCTCTGAGCTCATCCTCATCTTTATATACAAATGAACTATCAGGAACAAACCTAATGCTGGCTGTATCTGTAAGACCTACAGATAAATTTTGCACCCTTATTGTCATCGTCACGACCTCATTTTTTGGCATATAGTGCTGACCCCATTCATTATCTATGGCAAAATCAGTGACTACTAAATTTGGAGGTGTAACTTTGAGTGTTGGAAATGAGATGGGCTCTGGCTTAAGATGTTGGCCAGAAAATTCTTCAACCCTAAAAAAGAAATTTCTATCACCACTTTCAATTTTAAGTTTTGCATAAATAGAGAATTCTATCTGTAAGGTATCACCCACAGCCAGTATTGGTATAGTTTCAACAGAATCAATCTTAAGCGATGGGGTCATTGTTCCTGCTTCTGGCTTTAGCCATGGTTTAAGCTCTCTTGCAGGACTTCTACCATCATTTACTATTTTAAAAATAGCCCACCCATTTTCTCTACCATCCAACATTCCATTCCCAGTATTTTCAACGAATTTCTTTTCAACCAATGTTAGATGAGGCGGTGGTAATACATATCCACACATCACTGGAGACCTTGGTCCCTCATCTCCATCACCATCTTCACTAGCAACTTGATAACAATATTCTGTATCAAAATCAAGACCCTTATCTTCATAATATGTGCTTCTTGTTTTTGTCAAAAACCTAACTGAATCAGTGTCTTTATCTACTTGGTAAATATTATAAGATTTTGCTCCGACCATCTGTTTAAAACTAAAAATAACCCTCCTCACATCTCCTGTTACTTGAAGCATTCTTGGAAATTTAACTAATATTTTTACACATTCAGAATTGGATGGTGGACCTTCAGTATCGTATTTATCAACTACTTTTATTTGATAGCAATAGAATTTTCCTGGGGGAACAAAATCCTGATAAGTAGTATCATTTGTCCCTGTTAGAAGCTCACCATCTCTATAAATTCTATACGTATGATTTACTCTTAGATTTGACCTCTCCCAATTTAACGTTATCTTCTCTAGATCAGCTTCTGCTGTTAAACCTACTGCAAGCACTTCTTCGTGTGTAGTTAAAGGATATGAAATTCTAGGACCTTCATCCCCATCTTGATCATAACTACAGGCTTCGTATGTATAATAACTATCATAGTCTAAATTAACATCAACATATTCTGTTGCATCTGGAGTATCGAGAATTAATTCACCATCTCTATATATACGGTATCCAGATGCAGCAATAATGGGCTCCCAAGTAAATGCTGCATAATTTCTAAGTACTCTTCCAATAAAATTCCCTGGTGGTGCAAAATAGCCCTTTTGACATTGTATTTCAGCTTCAGGACCAACAGTTTTGAATGTATCTTCAGCTGCTACAGTATAGCAGTATTCCGTTCCAGGCGTGACTGGGTCAATAAATGACAGAGCATCTAAGTCAGCAATATTCCCACCATTTCTAAAAATTTTATATTTCCCAGCCATTCCAGGTATCGCTTCCCAACTTATTTCAACAGAGTTAACTTTTCCTTCTAGTTTAAAAATTGGCGCAGTTACTTCTGGATGCGTAGTAACAGTATCAATGAAATTAACGCCTTCTAAATCATCAGAATCTATTGAGTTAATAGCATAAACATATGTAGTGTTCCAGTCCAAATCTTTTTCTTCATATACTAGTTCCGATTGTTTTGATAATAGTTCACCATCCCTATATAAAGCATAATTATTCACTCCTGGAACTTCTGGCCAACTTAGGTTAATTAACCGACCACTTCCCTCAATTGCATAGCCACCTGCTACCACCGATATTACCAGTTCAGGTGGTGGAAATGAGGCTTTTTCAGTGACCGTATTTGAGGTCGGGCCTTCAAGGTCATAGAGATCGATAGACCTAATCATATAAGATGTAGGAACTCCAGGTGCAACAATGTCAATATAAGATGTATCACCAATTACATTCTCTATTTTTCGATCATTCTTATATATATTATATGATTTTGCTTGCGGAATGTCAGACCAATGAACCGTCAATTGGCCAACTCCCCTTTCAACCCATACGTTGGAACGCAACCCTTCCGTTGAGAGCGGTATTCTTAAATCAATAATGTCAGCATCAACAACTTGTACTCTATCACCTCCATTTCCACTACCATTCCCGTATGCCATTATAGTGTAATGATCTGCTATGATTTCGTTTTCAAAATTGAATTTTCCATTTCTTGCAACGACATATTCCTCAATCAAATTGGTCCCAGAAGAATCATATAAAAATACTTTTGCTTGATCTACATTTTTCTCATCACCAGTCTCATCAATTAAAAGACCTTCAATCACATATATTTTAGGTGTTTTAACTGAATATTCTGGCGAGGCTGGACCCTCAACACCATCATCAGTCAATGATGTGAGGTAATAATTGTATTCCGTATCCCAGCTTAATCTCTTAAGGTTAATTTCAGTTTTTGTTGTATTAGTCTGTAGCTTTCCATTAGCATATAGATTATATGAGCTAGCACCTTCTACCGCACTCCACTCAATTAAGTTATTATTCCTACGGTCATTAGTGACCTTTATTGTGTCTGGTGGACTAAATTGACTTTTATCACATTCAGCATCTGATCGTGGGCCATTTGATCCATATTTGTCTACGCCAGCAACTGAAAAGCAATTTTCGGCACCAGCCTCTGTTTTGAGCGTAATACTGAGATTAGTAGTTGAGTCTACAAGAGTACCATTCTGATAGATGTAATAGCTGATACTATTATCAGTTTCTTTCCATGTAAGTATTACTTCATTCTCACCACTTTCAGCTTTAAGACCTTTTGTTTTTGGAATTTCGGGATGTGTACTTGCAAATATGTTTGCTGATTGATTCCCCTCTTCTGAATGATGGTCTAATGTAGATACAGTATATGAATATTCTGTTTCAAACTTTAATTTAAAGTCTGTGTAAGCATTATCTGCTGTAGAATTAATTTTCTCTCCATCTCTAAATACCGTATATCCAGAGGCATCATTAATAGGATCCCAAGTTAATTTTACATTATTTTTCTTGACGCTTGATGCTAAGTTTTCTGGGGGTGGCATAAGTGCTTTACCATACTCGGTAATAGATCTAGTACCCATTGATTTATCTGCTTTTAAGCCCACAATATTATACGCAAAGGTTTTACCTGGCTCAACAGTATCTAAGTAAAACGTCTCTCTGACTGTGGCAACTTCTTCATTATCTCTGTAAATTATGTATTCTGTAACCCCAGCCACTGCCTGCCAATTTAATGATGCACCATTTCCTGCTGGTTCAATTTTTAGTTGAGCCTGGTCAGGGTTTGGGCTAAGTGCAGGAGCGAGTTCCTCTAATGCACTACCACTGATAGTAAATTTTTCTGTAGTTCCATATCCATCTATACCATAAAGATTCATGGTATATTTTCCATCAGGTATGTTTTTTAATTTGAATTTACCATTGGTAGGAGTCTCGAGTTCGATTACCTTCTTTTTATCCTGATCGTATAAAACAATTCTTACAGGACCAAATTTTTTACCCGTTTCATCAAATGAACGACCTGAGATATCATATTCTTGCCCAAAAATGAATGACATCCAAAGAAATATGTACGTGCAGAGAAAGCACCTATATAAGGAAGGATTTAAGATGTTGATCTTCCGCCTCATTTTACCTCGGTTTTTATTTAAGCCAAATTAATAGTGGATTACCTAAATGGCTACATATCGAAACTTAATTATACATATCTTAATTGTAAACATCTTTATACATTTTGTGATTCAGGTTGTAAAGTAGCATATTTTTGCCAAAACCAAACTGATTGAGCCCACTCATCTGATGAATAGTTTGCTTTAGTTCCCCCTACTAAATTTAATTGATTTCTCATCATCGTTATTGGACCAATTGGTAATTTCCCTAGCCCTTGAGGTAATGCATTTATACTAATTAATTCCCAATCTGCATTTGTAGTATTCTCATTGTTTTCTAACAAAATATCATTTCGATATAAAATCAATTCAACTTTACCAGTTCTAACTTTCTTACCATTCAATGCTCGAGTTTGTATATAAGGTTCTTCATTAGGTTGTCTTTTTACTAATTTTGAAATTAGTTTTGTATCCTTGTCAATTTTAACATATGGACATACAAAATCATCAATGAATTTATTAGCTACTTCTACCAACCTCACACCATCTCTATAGCCATTAGAATAAAATTTTTTCACCATCTGTTCTTCTGCATGCCTTACTATCTCTTTAAAACTAAGAGTTTTCGCGTATGTTTTACCTGAGCCTTTCACCTGACGCCGAACAAAGTCATTTACTGAAACTATCATCACTACCTCAATCTTTAGTATTAAAATTTAACTATTTGATATGCGATGTTCATACATTGCCATTTACCTAGTAGTAGAATAATTTCAAGTATGGTATTTCCTATGTGGCTTCCATTTGAAAATGAGTGGATGACCTTTTTTTCGCTACTATTGGTCATACTTATTTTAATTTTCTTAAGTGACCTTTTTTTGAACAAGAATCTGCTTTCTGCAGATTCTTGTCGGAGATTAGTGCATCTTCTAATTGGATTATTGATAGCTTCATCTCCAATGTTTTTTTCTAGCAATATCCAACCTGCTTCGCTTTCTATTATTTTCATTATTTTAAATACGTTTTTCCATAAGAAAAAGTATTTCAATGGGATTCATTCACAAAAAAGGATAACGTATGGAACTACATATTTCCCTATCGCTTATTTAGTACTAATTCTAGCTTTTTGGAACTATCACGAATTTATTATTATGAGTTTGTCAATTCTAGCAATATCAGATCCTTTTGCAGCTCATGTTGGTGAAAACACAGTCTCACCAAAACCATTTACAGTTTGGAATGATAAGAAAACGATTAAAGGTACATTAGCATTTTTTATTTGTACTTTTGTTATTTTATATGCTGAGTCACAAATACTTTTTAACTATACCAATATATATTTGATATTTTTTTCCATTTTTGTTTCGATTGGTGCATTTTTAGCAGAAATTACAAGCAGTAAAGGCTCAGATAACCTATCCATTCCTATTGTGAGTTTTCTTTTTATGGTGGGATTCATAGAAATCTTTGACCACCATGCAGATTTGTCATTACAGCTGAAACATTTTTCAAAGATAGCTACTATTTTGTTTATGGTTTTAGTATTTTATTTTTCATACAAAATAAAAGCTTTATCGTTAAGTGGTATTTTTGGTGCGTTCATAATGGGAGTCATAATAGTTACTCTTGGCTCAAATACTTACTTAATACCCATTGCCATATTTTTTATTCTTAGCACCATCTTAAGCAAAATATTAAAAAACAAATCCTTTTGCAGAACCAAAGGTTCAAAAAGAGATGTAATTCAAGTTTATGCTAATGGCGGTGTCGGATTATTTATCTGCATCTTAGATTATTTTTATCCAAACCCAGTTTATAATTATGTTTTTATTTCTAGCATAGCATCTGCAATGTCTGATACTTGGGGAACAGAATTTGGAAAACTATCAAGGAAAAAACCTATTTCGATAACCTCTTGGAAGACAATAGAACACGGTTTGTCAGGGGGAATAACTAGGATAGGTACAATAGGTGCTTTGCTAGGTAGTTCAATAATGGGACTCGTTACATCATTGATGTTTGACGCAGACATTACAATTATTTATGCAGTAATATTTATAGGGTTTTTCGGGGCAATATTTGATTCGGTCCTTGGAGATACTCTACAAGCTAAATTTAAAAATCAATCTGGTGACATTCTTGAAAATCCTAGCAAAGATTATTTTTTAAGTTCTGGTATAAAATTTGTTAATAATGATTTAGTAAATCTTTTAACAACATTAATTACCCCAATTTTAATGTTTTTATATCTTGCCTTTACGAAATGAGTAAAGTATTGAAATACAAGGATATTTCCAGAACTTTAAAAAATATTTTTCTGGTAGAAAAGAACCTATCTATGCAAGCAAAAATGGCAATTACTTCATCAGTTTTACATAGTTCGTTTAACCACTGGTTATTCTGTGGATTTTACGTAACAAGGGATAAAAAAACTCTAGAAATTGGGCCATACCAAGGTCAAATTATACCTTGCACACATATTCCAATAGGCAAAGGAGTTTGCGGAACAACATTAAAAGATAAAAAGACACATATAGTTAATGATGTAAGTCAGCATCTTAACTACATCTCCTGTGACTCAAATGCACGGTCTGAAATTGTAGTTCCAATTTTTAAATATAAAGAGGTCGTTGCGGTCTTGGACATTGACTCGCCATTACCATCTGATTTCAATGAAATTGACCAACTTTCATTAGAAAAAATATCAAAAATAATTTACTAGATTTTAATAATCACATAAATCTAGTATTATTGCATTGGTCAAATAACTTTATGTACCAAAAGACCAACCATTACAATTAGACTGATAAATATAAGAGATACACCCATATTACCTTTTTTAATCTCTTCCCATTCATCAATATCAGTTGATAACATATCAAAAACTTTTAACGCAATACCAATTCCAAATGCAAAACCGACAGCAGCAGCTACGGACCAGCCTACTGCTCTTAGATATTGTGTTAATAGCCCCATTAGTGAGTTAGGATCTTGAAGCATTATGACTCCTTATATTATTTCCATACTTTTCATGATTTCTTGCATAAACTCAGATGAGTCTATGCGCCCATTTGCTAATGATATAGCTTTATCAGCAATGCAGACAGCCATAAAGGTATTAAATTCTCCCTTTGAAATTGGCACTGCAACACTTACTCTTATTTTATTAGGTGTGTATGCGTTCGATAATCTCATTTGTTTTTGATGGGCAATCGCCTGACCAGCTGAAGCAAAGCCTACCAGCATATACATCTCAAAATTATTTCTTCCACTCTGCATCTGCATACTTATTTCTTCTGGATTGAGTTCAAGCTGAGAAGATTCTATTACTATTCTATAGGATTTACATGCATCCTTAACTTTCTTCTTAAATGCGTAGTTAGCTTGAATAGAATTAACATTAAAAAATAAAAACAACCAGCAGGCATATAGTAAACGATTATGTTTCATATTTTGATACAATATTAGATTGGATTATACGAATTTGTTCTTCGGACAATCAAGGAGTAAATGTTGGAATACCATTCTTTAATACATTGTTAATAATACGATTTTCAGTAATTGTATAAGGTATCATATCCATATTGCTAATATTCCAGATTATAATATCTGCTTTTTTATCTATCTCTATTGACCCTACTTCTTTATCAATCATCAGTGATCTTGCTGGGGTATATGTAGCTGCTTTTATTGCATCTACAACACTCATTTTTAGATAAATACAAGCTAGTGAGATTATAAAAGGCATTGATTGAATATTGCAACTACCAGGATTGTAATCGGTTGCAAGAGCTACTTCAACACCTGCATCCTTTAATTTTAGGTATGGTGCATATTTTGTTTTTCCGAGAAAGAATGTCGTCCCTGGCAAAAGGGTTGCAATTATATTGTTTTCTGAAAGCATTTTTATTCCATTATCGTTTACAGCCATCAAATGATCGGCACTAACTGCTCTAACTTCTGCAGCAATTTTTGCAGAATTTGAATCTTGAAATTCATCTGCATGCATACGTGGAACTAAACCATATTCTTTTCCCCTATTTAGTATCTTTAATGTTTGTTCATTATTAAAATAACCATTCTCACAAAAGACGTCATTAAAAACAGCGATACCTTGATTTGCAACTTCAGGTATCATTTCATTACAAATTAAATCAACATAATCACTTTTATTTTTTTGAAATTCATTGGGAAATGCATGCCCACCCATAAAAGTAGCTATCATATCAATATTATGCACCTTATTTACATCATGTATTACTTTAAGTGACTTGAGCTCTGACTCTGTATTTAGGCCATATCCGCTCTTACACTCTACTGTTGTTGTTCCATGTTGAATGAATTTATCCATTCTTTTTGTAACTCTGCGAATAAGATCTAATTCATCAGCATTTCTGACACCATTTACACTATTGATTATTCCTCCACCAGATTTTGATATTTCTTCATAGCTAAGACCTGCAATTCTCATTTTAAATTCATTTTCTCTTGCATCCAAAAATACTGGATGGGTATGTGAATCCACAAAGCCAGGGGAAACAAGCATATGATTACAATCAATCGCTTTTGTTGTATTAGATAATTTTCTTCCAATATCTAATATTGTTCCATTTTCAATTATAATCTCTACATTTTCTTTTACTTCCATTTGCTGAGATAATGAATTGAAGCTAACGAGCTGTCCGATATTATATAATTTTAAAAATGCCAATTAAATTGTGTATTTCATTTATTTAACATAGGGATGTCCACACCCCATTTCCGTGCATTATTAACTGCATCTTTATAACCTGCATCTACATGTCTGTATATGCCCATACCGGGATCATTAGTCAGAACAGATTTTAACCTGGCGTCCATTTTTTTTGTACCATCAGCTACTATTACCTGACCAGCATGCAAAGAATATCCCATTCCAACACCACCACCATGATGAAATGACACCCAAGATGCCCCACTAGCGGTATTAAGTAAGGCATTAAGTATAGGCCAGTCAGCAACAGCATCACTCCCATCCTGCATAGATTCAGTTTCCCTATTTGGGGATGCAACTGAACCGCAATCCAAATGATCTCTTCCAATAGCTATTGGCGCACTTAATTCCCCTTTTCGTACCATTTCATTTAGCATTAAACCAAACTTTTCTCTTTGCCCATAACCCAGCCAGCATATTCTTGCTGGCAAGCCTTGAAATTTTACCTTTTCACGTGCCATAGTAATCCAATTTGTAAGAGATTTTTCTTTAGGAAATAATTCAAGAATCTTGCTGTCAGTTTTGTATATATCTTCAGGGTCTCCTGAAAGCGCAACCCATCTAAATGGGCCTTTACCCTCACAGAACAAAGGTCTAATGTATTCAGGGACAAAACCAGGGAAATCAAATGCATTTTTAACACCTGCCCTAACTGCTTGCGCACGAATATTATTTCCATAATCGAAAACAATAGCACCTTTTTTCTGCAATTTCAGCATACCCATAACATGCTCACCCATAGAACGTATAGATTCTTTAACATATGCATCTTCATCCGAAGAACGCAAGGAATCAGCCTCCTCTAACGTATGATTATTTGGAATGTATCCTATGAGTTCATCATGTGCAGATGTTTGGTCAGTAACCATATCTGGGATGATATTTCTTTCATTAAAAATTGGAATAATATCAGCAGCATTACCTAACAATCCTATTGATAATGGTGATTTACTTTTTTTAGCATTTAGAGCCATATTTATTGCTTCATCAAAAGAATCAGTTGATTTATCTAAATATTTTGTTTCAATACGCCTTTTAATTCGATTTGGATCAATCTCAATACATATTGAGACTCCACCAGCCATTGATACAGCTAGAGGCTGTGCGCCACCCATTCCTCCAAGCCCTGCAGTTAAGACTAGTTTACCTTTAAGGTTATCTATATTCCAATGCTTTTTAGCTGCGGCAACGAAAGTTTCATACGTACCTTGTAAAATTCCTTGAGTGCCTATGTATATCCAGCTTCCAGCAGTCATTTGTCCAAACATTATTAGGCCTTCTTTTTCAAGCTCATTAAAATGTTCCCAATTCGCCCATTTTGGTACTAGATTAGAATTGGCAATTAAAACTCTGGGCGAATACTCATGCGTTTTTGCAACGCCAACTGGTTTACCAGATTGAATTAAAAGTGTTTCATTAGATTTTAATCGTTCGAGCGTTCTTAAAATTGTATAAAAAGAGTTCCAATCTCTAGCAGCTTTACCTTTGCCTCCATATACAATTAATTCACTTGGTTTTTCTGCAACATCATGATGCAAATTATGTTGAATCATTCTATAAGCAGCTTCAATTTGCCAATCTTGGCAAGTAATTTCAGACCCAAGTGGTAGCTTAATCCGATTTTTCATAAGGTTATGGTATTAATTTATATATTTTACTAATTGTTTTGCGTATGAGGGTTCTTTTCTAAAGACAGTGTAAGAAAAAATACTAAAACCACCAAAATTACTTTTCCCTGTTTTATAAATTTTTTGGCCAACAGAACGTGCGCTTTGATTATATGCTGCTATTCCCATAATAATCTTATTTAATAACTGGTCAGATAAATTATCTTTCATAATATTTATATTACGTTCAAATATCCCATTCTCGTTTGTATAATTCATTGGAACGGCCCAATCAATGTAACCCTTTTTAAGCCAAATATCCCACTCTTGTGCAAATGTAGTTTTTGCATTAACAATGTTTGGTTTTACTGCAGCAGAAATTATACAGTTTGGTTGATATGCTCTTATTCTTTTCGATGCCTTATCAATAAAATTTGTTATTGCGTTTCTTTTATATTCCTCAAATGATGGCTTATCCTGAATTTCCACACTAGGCAATCCTGGAATATTATTTGAGTAATTTAAAAAGAATTTTAAACCAGTTGGATTCATACCATATCCTGCATCATGATACCTAATATAATCAAAGTGTATGCCATCCAATCTATAATTTTGTAATAGCTCAGTAATTACATTTTGCAAATGTGCATCAACCTCTGGATGGGTGGGCGCGAGGTAGAATCCTTCTCCATTTATTTTTCGATCTTTTTTCATTTTCTCTAACATTAAACCAATATTCATTTGGTCTGGTACTTTATTATCAATCCAATCGGGGTGATTAATTAACAAATGATCATTTTGGATGGGTTTTTCGGAAGAAGACCATAAGTAGTACACATTCATCCAAGCATGGATATTTATTTTTGACCCCTTTGCTTTTTTTAATATGTATTCTAATGGGTCAAACTTTGAATTTTTTAATAAATGGGTCTTTGGAACAAGTTTAGAATTATAATATGAATCTCCTCTTCCACGTATTTGAACAAAAATGTTATTATAATTATTCTCACTTGCAAAGGAAATAATTTTGTCAATTTCTTTTTCATTTGTAACATAATCACGCACTATCCACAATGCTCTTATGTTAAAAATTTGTCCAATCAACTTAGTTTGAAGAAAAAAAAGAAGGGCAAACAATGTTGCCCTTTTAAAGAATATGCTAAAATTCATTTCAAAATTTCGCAAAATTACTTTGAATATTACTGATTCTCTTCTTTTACAACTGAATCTTCCAAAAAGTCAACGAACTCAATAATTGAGATAGGTGCGCAATCATTGTCTCTAAACCCAAGTTTAATTATTCTAGTATACCCGCCGTTACGGCTTGATAATTTCGGTCCAATATTGTTAAACAATTCACGAACAATTTCTTTATGATTTATTTTTTTGAGTACTTGCCTTCGAGAGTGCAAGTCCCCTTTTTTTGCGTATGTGACTAATGGTTCTATAAATCGTCTTAGTTCTTTAGCTTTAGCATCAGTAGTTTTAATTTTTTTGTGCGTGATTAACGCAGAAGCTAAATTAGACATTAAAGCTTTCCTATGAGCAGTTTTCCTGCTAAGCTTTCTTCCAGATTTGTTATGCCGCATTATTACCCTTCTTCAGCCATAATTTTTTCAACTGCCATACCAAAATGCAATCCCATATTATCAAGCTTCTCAACAAGTTCAGTTAAGGATTTTCTACCAAAATTTTTATATTTCAACATTTGGTTTTCTTCTTTACTTACTAGCTCATGAATGAATTTAATACCAGCAGCTTGCAGACAATTATAGCTTCTTACAGAAAGCTCCATTTCATCGATTGTTTGATTTAATAGCCTTCTTAATTCCATAGTTTCATCTGATACACCATCAGAAATCTCAAGTACACTTGGATTAGCAATTGCCTCTATAAACTTCAAATGTTCTCTCAAATATGTAGCTGAATAGGATATTGCATCCTTAGCAGTAATCGAGCCATCTGTTTCCATATCTATTAACAAAATCTCTATAGGCTCTTTTGCACCTGGCACAGGTTGAACATTAAAAGCTACATTGGTTACAGGATTAAAAATACTATCAATAGATAAAGTTCCTACAGGCAAATTAGGTTTATCATTGTCTTCTGATGGAACATAACCCTTTCCAATACCAATTCGTAATTCAATATCCAGATTTCCTTTTGAATTCACTTCTGTTATATACTCTTCGGGATTTAAAATTTCAAATTGATCACTTGTATCTTGAATATCTTGTGCAGTAAAAATCTTTTTCCCTTTAACGTTAATGTTAATTTTATCTGGTTCATTATCCATTAATTTGAACCTGACCTTTTTTAAATTCATAATTATATCTGCTACATCTTCTTTAACACCATCAATAGTTGAGAATTCGTGTTGTACACCATCTATTTTTACGTGTGTAATAGCCGCACCAGGGATGCTAGTTAATAAAATTCGTCTCAATGCATTACCTAAGGTGGTACCATAGCCACGCTCTAATGGTTGTAATGAGAAAGTACCGGTATTTCCTGATTTTGATTCTTCTTTGATTTCCACATTTAATTCTAACATTTTTTTAGCCATTATCTAATTTCCTATTTCGATTATTTTGAGTAAAGTTCTACAACTAATTGCTCATTAACAGTTAATTTCATTTCATCCCTATCTGGTACCATCTGAAATGTACCTTTCATTTTTGCTTTGTCTAGACCTAACCACGATAAATCCATATCACCTTTTATACGTCGCATTGATTCGATTACAATATCCATTTTTCTACTCTTTTGACGAACTTCTATTTCATCACCAGGTTTTAAAAGGTAAGAGGGAATATTCACAACGCTTTTATTGACAAGAAAATGTTTGTGACTTACTAATTGTCTAGCAGCAGGTCTTGATGGAGCGAAACCCAAACGATAGACAACATTATCTAATCTAGACTCAAGAAGCTGTAGCATATTTGTACCAGTTTCTCCTTTCATCTTTTCTGCACGCTCAAAATTCAATCTAAATTGTTTTTCTAATAATCCGTACATAAACTTTATTTTCTGCTTTTCCTGCAACTGTAAACCGTAATTTGATAAGTTCGATCTTCGTGTTTGGCCATGCTGCCCAGGTGAGTATGGTTTTCTATTTAAAAGGCGATCATATTTTGGATTACCAAAAATGTTTTCTCCAAATTTTCTAACTAATTTACCTTTAGGTGTTTTTAATTTTGCCATACTGATTATACCCGCCTTCTTTTTGGTGGTCTGCATCCATTATGAGGTAGCGGTGTTACATCTTTTATACTTGTGATTTGCAATCCTGCGACAGCTAAAGCTCTAATCGCTGATTCTCTTCCAGAGCCAGGACCTTTAACTTCAACGTCCACGCTTGATAATCCTAATGCCAATGCTGCTACTGCTGCTTTCTCTGCCGCCATTGTTGCTGCATAAGCTGTATTCTTACGACTACCCTTAAAACCAGATGTACCAGCTTTTTCCCATATAATTACGTTACCAAACCTATCTGTTAATGTAACATGTGTATTATTAAATGTAGACTTTATATGAGCCACACCATGAGGTTCGATATTTTTTTTCTTTTTCTTTTTAACGGTTTTATCTGCCAAAACTTTCTCTCTTATTTTAATTACTAAGCTTTACCAAGTCCAATAGTACGTTTTTTTCCTTTTCGAGTCCTTGCATTAGTTTTTGTTCTTTGTCCATTCGCAGGAAGACCCCTTCGATGCCTCAATCCCTTATAAGACCCAGCATCCTTTAATCTTTTTATATTCATAGCTACCTCAGACCTTAATTCGCCTTCCACTTTTGATGTAAGGTTAGATATTGCATTTCGGATTGCTACTACTTGTTTTTCAGATAAATCTTGAACACGAGATTCAAAGTCTATTTTTGCTATTAGACAAATTTGTTTTGCTGTTGTGAGACCTATTCCATGAATATAACAAAGAGAATATGGTACTTTTTTATTTCGCGGTATATCAACACCTACTATTCTTGCCATTATGATACCTACCCTTGACGTTGTTTATGTTTTGGATTCTCACAAATAACTAGGACGACTCCTTTTCTATTTATGACTTTGCATTTTGCACAAATCTTTTTAACTGATGGTCTAACTTTCATATTTATTTTTGCCTGTAGGTAATTCTTCCTCTAGAAAGGTCATAGGGTGAAATTTCTAGAGTAACAACATCACCTGGTAATATTTTAATAAAATGCATTCTCATTTTTCCACTTACATGTGCTAGGACTTCATGTGCCTTTCCACCAATTTCAACTTCGACACGAAACATTGCACTTGGTAGTGTTTCTTTAATTACTCCATCAATCGTAATTGGTTGTTCTTTAGCCATCAGTTGCCACACTTAAGATTTTAGGACCATTATCTGTAATTGCAATAGTATGTTCAAAATGCGCTGATGGTTGCCCATCCCGAGTGTAGATTGTCCAACCATCATCAGATGTAAACACATCTTTTGAACCAGCATTTATCATAGGCTCTATCGCTATGCACATTCCAGATTTTAATCTATATCCCTGCTTCGCACTACCGAAATTTGGAATTTGTGGTTCTTCATGTAGGCTTGTACCAATACCATGGCCAACTAGCTCTCTTACAACAGAAAAACCGTATTTTTCTGCATAAGATTGAACAGCATGACCTATGTCACCAACATAATTCCCAGGGGTTGCTTGTTCTATACCTTTTTGGAGCGATTCTCTTGTGACTTTTAATAATTGCTCTTTTCTTTTACTTATCTTCCCTATTGCAAAGGATTTAGCATGGTCACCAAAATAACCATCTAATTCAGCACCACAATCAATCCCAACTATTTGACCATCTTGCAAAATATCTTCTCCTGGAATACCATGAACAACAGCATTATCTATTGATACACATAGTGTAGCCGGGAAACCCATATAACCTTTAAATGCTGGTCTTGCTCCTTGTCTAATAATAAAATTCTCTGCTTTTTTATCTAATTCACTTACACAAGTACCTTCTTTTATAAATGGTTCGAGCATATTTAATGTATCCGCCACTATTTGACAGCTTCTTGATATCTTTTCAATTTCTTTTTTTGATCTAGTATAAACCATTACATTCGCCTCCTTCCTCTAATTTTACCTTTTGAAAGAAAACCGTCATAATGCCTCATCATTAAATGTGATTCTATTTGTTGTAGAGTATCAAGAGCAACACCAACAATAATCAACAGACTTGTTCCACCAAAAAAAGAAGCTAAATCATAATTAATTCCCATTAATTTCATCAATATGTATGGGAAGATAGCTACAAAAGCAAGTGCAATGGAACCTGGCAAAGTAACTCTTGTTAAGATATTATCTATGTATTCTGCAGTTTTCTTACCCGGTCTAACACCAGGAATAAACCCGCCTTGCTGTTTCATTGTAGATGATACTTGAACAGGGTCGAAGGCTATGGCAGTATAAAAATATGTAAAGAAAATTATCATCAAGCCAAAAACCAGCCAGTAAAATGGATGGTCAAATGAAAACCAACGCATAAGAGTTGCTGAAAAATCACTGTCACCAAGAAATGTTGATACTGTACTAGGAATGAACATTATCGATTGAGCAAAGATTATGGGCATCACTCCAGCAGTATTGACCCTCATTGGAATATGTGTGTTTTGACCGCCATAAACTTTTCTTCCCACAACTCGTTTGGCATATTGGACTGGAATTTTACGCGTTCCCTGGGTAAGCAAAACAACGAAACAAATAATTAAAAACATAATTCCTACCAAAATGAATTCCGACAGCCATCCACGAGCGCCTGATTGCACCATAGTAATTTCATTCAAAATGACATTTGGAAATGCGGATACAATACCTACCATAATGATTAGTGAAATACCATTCCCAATACCTCTTTCAGTTATTCTTTCTCCAAGCCACATTAGAAATAATGTTCCTGTTACCATACTTACAATTCCAGTAAAAGTAAACATTAAGCCTGGATTAACAACCACTTGTTGGCCATTTGATGTGAGACTCGGCAAAAACACTGCAACTACACCATAAGATTGCATTGTAGCCAACAAAACAGTACCATATCTTGTAATTTGCGTAATTTTTTTTCTTCCAGCCTCACCTTCTTTTTGCAGTCTCTGGAAATATGGTATAACCGACCCCATTAACTGGATGATAATAGAGGATGATATATATGGCATAATACCCAAGGAGAAGAGAGATGCTTGTGAAAATGCACCACCCACAAAGGTATTAAATAAACCAAATAATCCGCTTTTAAAATCATCAAATGCTAGTGCTAACACCTCTCCATCAACACCAGGAATGGGTATGTGTGCTCCTATGCGCACAACTACCAATACACTGAGTGTAAATATGATTCTTGAACGGAGCTCAGGAATTATAAAGATACTATTTATCTTATCTATCATTGTTCTGTAATAGTTCCACCAGCTTTGATAATCTTATCTTTAGCAGCTTTACTAAACGATGTTGCTTTGACATTAATTTTTGTTTTTAAATCTCCATCACCTAAAACCTTAATAGGCTTCAAAGCGGAGCGAACTAACCCTGCATCATATAATTTCTGAGCATCAAT
Organism: Fidelibacterota bacterium; assembly: GCA_002718655.1. Classification (GTDB taxonomy): domain Bacteria; phylum Fidelibacterota; class Marinisomatia; order Marinisomatales; family UBA1611; genus NZWG01. Next base: position 8,955 of record PBFM01000019.1, on the reverse strand, counting down.
ATCAGTCATATTTAGTTTTGATATTTTCGCTAAATTAATTATTTGGTATTCTTTTTTAAAAATATTATTGAAACCTCTCATTGGTAATCTTCTATAAAGCGGCATTTGCCCACCTTCGAACCAGGCTCTTCGCTTGAACCCTGAACGTTGACCGGCACCTTTATCTCCTCTTCCAGCTGATTTTCCTAGACCACTCCCATGCCCACGACCGACACGTTTACGATTTTTTACAGACCCCTTTATAGGGGATAATGAATTAAGTTTCATATTTCTTCTACCTTAAGCAGATATGGAATAACATTAATCATACCTCTTATTGCAGGGGAATCAAAATGTTCAACTGACTGCTGCATTTTCCTGAAGCCAAGCGCTTTGAGAGTCGCCTTGGCTTTTGGCTTATATCCAATACCACTTTTAATTTGGGTAATTCTAATTTTTTTTCTCTTTTTCGACATTAATTAAATACCTCACCAATAGAAAGACCACGTTTATTTGCAACGGAAACTGCATCCTTCAAAGAAACCAGAGCATTCATTGTTGCATGTACTAGATTCATTGAATTTTTAGAACCTTGTCTCTTTGAAAGAATGTTGGCAATACCAACTTGCTCCATTACTGCTCTAACTGGCGCACCTGCAATTATACCCGTACCTGGAGCAGCTGGCTTTAAGAAAATCCTACTTGCCCCGTGCTTACCAATTATTGTGTGCGGAATAGTAGAATTTATGATGGAAACTCGTACTATATTTCTTTTTGCAATCTCCTTACCTTTTTGTATTGCAGAGATTACCTCATTTGCTTTTCCAAGCCCTACACCAACATGTCCACTTCCATCACCCACGACTATAAGCGCAGAAAATCGAAAACGCTTACCTCTAGAAGTAACTTTTGCGGTGCGATTTATTTTTACTACAGATTCTTCTTTTAAATCAAGTTCAGCAGGATTAATTATTCCCAAAATATAGACTCCTATAATTCCAATCCACTTTCACGTGCAGCTTCTGCGAAAGCTTTAACCCTTCCATGGTAGGGATAACCATTGCGATCAAAAACAACTGAATTAATACTTTCTTTTGTTGCTTTTTTGGCCAGTGCCACACCAACAGCTTTACTTACCTCTATTTTTGATGTAGCCTTATTAATTATTTTATTTAAATCTTTATCTTTTGACGAAGCCGATAAAAGGGTTAGACCTTTGAAATCATCTATAATTTGCGCTTCGAAATGTTTTAAACTTCGATAAACAACCATCCTCAATCTTGTTGAATGGTACCTAGAAGTTTTCTTACTTCTATTTCTTCTTCTTTCTCTTCTACGAATATCTTTACGATGATTAGACATAAATTTTATTTTGCACCTACTGTTTTACCTTGTTTTGAACGAACATACTCGTTTTTGTATCTAACGCCTTTCCCTTTATATGGTTCGGGCGGTCTAAAAGAACGAATTTTTGCAGCGACAGAACCGACTAACTGCTTATCAATTCCTTCTACTTTAATCTCGGTTCTATTAGCAGTGACTGTTATTCCTTCAGGCATATCAAAATATATATCATGAGAAAATCCTAATTGCAATTGCAATCTCTTTCCCTGAACTTGTGCTTGATAACCAACTCCAATAATTTCGAGCTCTTTTGAGAACCCTTCTGAAACCCCAATAACCATATTATTTATCATTTGGCGTGTTGTACCGTGCAATGATCTATGCGCAGAACTATCGGATTTTCTACTCACAATTATAAAACCATCTGATTGTTTAACTATCATATCTTTATGGGCAGAAAATTCTAATGTGCCTTTATCACCACTAACTTTGATGATAGATTTTTCGATTGAAAATGTTGTTCCATCAGGTACGGCGATAGGATTTTGACCGATTCTTGACATAATTTAAAAAACCTCACATATTAATTCACCACCTACTCCAAGCTGCCTAGCTTTCTTATTAGAAACAACACCTTTGGATGTAGATAAAATGGATATGCCTAATCCATCAAGAACTCTAGGCGCTTCATTCGCACCAACATAAATTCGCATTCCTGGTTTACTAACTCGTTTAATACTCTCAATTACTGGTTCTCCCTTATAATCATATTTCAAGAAAACTCTAATTGTTTCTTTTTTATTATCATTAATAAAGAAAAAATCCTTGATATATTTTTCTTCTTTTAGTACAAGAGAGATACGTTTTTTCAATGAACTACTTGGAACATCTATCCATCTCTTTTTCGCGCTGAGACCATTACGAATACGTGTTAAAAAATCTGATATTGGATCTGACATTGACATAATAATTATTCCTACCAGCTAGCTTTTGTTACACCAGGGATTTCACCTTTAAGAGCCATTTCTCTAAAAACTATTCTTGACAAATTAAATCTTCTTAATACAGCTCTAGGCCTACCTGTTTTGAAGCATCTAGTCCTAATGCGAACTCTACTAGATGATCTAGGAAGCTTATCTAATTTTACAATAGCATCTCTTTTCTCTTCCATAGATGATTTAGGACTTTTAATTATGCTCTTCAATTCTGCTCTAAGGTCAGCATACTTTGAGACCTGTTTGATAAGTTTGTGTTCACGAACTATTTTAGATTTTTTTGCCATTATGCTGCCTTTTCTTCAGTATTTTGTTTTTTTGGTTTCACTCTAAGGGGTAAACCAAACATCTTCAGCATTTCATATGCTTCATTATCAGAATTAGCTGAAGTAGTTATGGCTATATTCATTCCACGAATTGACTGTATATTATCATAATTAATTTCAGTAAAAATTATTTGTTCTTTTATACCAAAGTTGTAGTTACCTCTCCCGTCAAAAGATTTAAATGAAAGCCCTCTAAAGTCCCGAGTCCTTGGCAATGCGATTGAAATTAATCTTTCTAAGAATTCATACATGCGATCTGAACGAAGAGTCACTGCACATCCTACTGGCCATCCTTTTCGGATTTTAAAATTAGATATATCTTTTTTTGCGGTAGTCACAATTGGTTTTTGTCCTGAAATTAAACTCATTTCTTCAACAGCACTTTCTAAGTCTTTAGCATTATTTTTCGCATCCCCTAAGCCCATATTTAATGAGATACTTTTAATTTTTGGAACCTCCATCACATTTGAGTAATTGAATAATTTTAAAAGCTCAGGAATAATTTGGCTGCTATACATTTTTTTTAGATTTGGAATGTATGAACCTTTAGCCNTAGCTTTCGTTTTAGCATNTTTCGAGGTTATTTTTGATTTTTTTTCAGGCATAANTAAATTTCAATTTCTTCGTTTGTTTTCTTAGATATTCTAACTTTTGANCCATCATCCAAATTTTTGAAACCGACTTTNGTAGGGGTACCATTATGNACCAACATAACATTTGATATGTGAATTGGAGCNTCCCTTTCTACAAACCCTCCNGAAGGATTATNCTGCGTTGGCCTTGTTGCTCTCTTACGAAANTTTACACCTTCAATTGTCACGCATTGCTTTTTAGGAAAAACATTAAGNATTTTTCCTTCAGAATCTTTGTGATTTCCACAAATTATCTTTACCAACATACCTTTTTTCACATGCATATCAAAGAACCTCCGGTGCCATAGATACAATTCGCATAAAACCACTATCACGCAATTCTCGAGCAACAGGCCCAAAAATTCTGGTGCCCCTTGGCTCTCCAGCACTATTTAGCAGAACTGCAGCATTTTCATCAAATCTAATTCTGCTACCATCTTTTCTACTAACTTCTTTTTTTGTTCTTACGATAACCGCTCTATGCACTTCACCTTTTTTTACCATTCCACCTGGCAAAGCTTTTTTTACAGTAATCACTACTTGGTCACCAATACTTGCGTATTTACGCCTAGAACCACCAAGAACTTTAAAACAAAGGATTTCTTTTGCACCTGTATTATCTGCAACTTTTAGTCTTGTTTCTTGTTGAATCACTTATATTATCCTAATCTTACAGACTCTGTTAAAATTTCACTAACTTGCCATCTTTTCCGCTTACTCATTGGACGCATTGATGAAATCCTCACAATATCTCCTTCCTTAGGTACTATTGATGAGACATGTGCAAGGTAATTCTTATATCGCTTAACACGCTTTCTATATATAGGATGAGGTATTTCCCTCATAACTCGAACATTAACTGTTTTTTCCATTTTATCACTAATAATTTTACCTACAAGGGATTGTTTTTTTCGTTTGATACTCACCTCATTTACCTTAAGATTTTCTTATTCCAAGTTTAAATTCATTTAGCACAGTTTTAATTTGTGCAATTTCTCTTTTTGTTTTAGATATAATGCTACCATTCTCTAACTGTTGCAATGCTTTTTGAAATCTAAGATTCTGTAATGATTCTAAATTATCATTCAGCTTGATTTCTAATTCAGAAATATTCATATCATTGAGATTTGAAGCCTTCATTAATATTGCCTCCTCTCCACAATTTTAGTTTTTAAAGGTAATTTATGACCAGCATCCTTAAATGCTTGTTCAGCTTCTTCCCTACTAACCCCATCTACTTCAAATAAAATTCTACCAGGTTTTATAACAGATACCCAATGATCTAATGCACCTTTACCTTTACCCATTCTTGTTTCAGCGGGCCTTGCAGTGACTGGTTTGTCAGGGAATATCCTTATCCACATTTTACCAATCTTTCTAACAACACGTGAAATAACAATTCTAGATGCTTCTATTTGCCTTGCCGTAATCCATCCAGGCTCAATTGCCTTTAAACCATAACTTCCAAAGGCAACATGGTTTCCTCGCATAGCCATACCTCTTGTATTTCCGCGATGTACTCTTCTAAATTTTACTTTTTTTGGTTCCAACATAAGATTTTATCTATTTTTTCTAGAAAATTGTCCGTTACAAATCCAAACCTTTATACCAATAACACCATACTGAGTATGAGCTTCAGTTAATGCATAATCGATATCAGCTCGTAATGTGTGCAAAGGAACACTCCCATCAGAAAATTTTTCACTCCTTGCAATTTCAACACCTCCTAATCTTCCAGCAACATTTATTCTAATACCTTCCGCACCCATCCTCATTGTTGATTGAATAGTCTTGTTTACAACACGACGATATGATATTTTCTTTTTTAATTGATGAGCTATGTTTGAGCCAACAAGTGCTGCGTCTAATTCAGGTCTTTTAACCTCAGAAATATTGATTTGGGCATCTTTTTTCCCAGTTAGCTGCCTTAATTCTTTTTTCAAGCGATTTACTTCTTCACCACCTCTACCAATTACAATACCAGGTCTTGCGGTATGAATTGTAACCGTGACTTTTTTAGAAGATCTTGCGATTTCTACTTTGGAGATTCCAGCATTTGGCATTCTATGAGAAATATACTTCCTAACCTTAAGATCTTCCTCTAAATCATTTGAAAACTTATTTTTAGGAGCAAACCAATTTGACTGCCATTTTTTATTTACGCTTAAACGATAACCAACAGGATGTGTTTTTTGACCCAATTTAATCTCTCTTTTTATTCATCTGTTACTACAATTGTTAAGTGGCTAGTTGGCCTCCGCAATCTTGATGCTCTACCCATAGATGCAGCTCGAAATCTTTTCATCACCGGACCTCCATCAACATATGCTTCTTTTATTGATAATTTTTCGGTACTCACGCTTGATTCATTATCTTTATTAATTAAGTTAGAAATTGCAGAACGAAGTGTTTTTTCGATTACCTTCGCTGCCTTTTCTTTAGAAAAATGCAAATGATTGAGAGCTTCTTCTACTTTTAAACTACTTATTGAATCTAAAGTTTTTCTTACTTTGTAGGGTGACTGATGTAGATATCTTGATATTGCCTTAGCTTCCATTTTTTACTTCCTATCGCCTGAATGCATTCTAAATGTCCTAGTTGGAGAAAACTCACCAAGCTTATGCCCTACCATATTTTCATATATAAATACAGGAATGAATTTATTTCCATTATGCACGGCTAACGTATGCCCAACCAATTCAGGAGTTATCATTGATCTTCTTGACCATGTTTTAATTACTTTTTTCTTACCTGATTCATTCATAGCTGAAACCTTTTTTAATAGTTTATCATCTATAAAAGGTCCTTTCTTTAATGAACGCGACATTACTTAGTTCTCCGCTTAATTATCATACTATCAGATTTTTTATTCTTTTTTCTAGTTTTATATCCTTTTGTCGGCTTACCCCAAGGAGTCGTAGGGTGCCTACCACCAGATGATTTACCTTCACCTCCACCCATAGGATGGTCCACAGGATTCATTGCAACTCCTCTAACTTTTGGCCTACGACCCAGCCATCTGCTGCGCCCTGCTTTTCCAGAAACGATTTGCTCATGTATTCTATTTCCAACTTGGCCAATTGTTGCATAGCAACCATCCCTTACCATCCTTATTTCATTAGAAGGCAACTTCAATGTACACATTCCAGCATCATGAGCCATAACCTGAGCCGATACTCCTGCAGAACGAACCATTTGGCCACCTTTTTTTGGAACCAATTCTATGTTATGCACAAACATACCCGCAGGAATAGCTTTCAAAGGTAGTGAATTACCAGTTTTAAGAGGGACACTTTCCCCAGAAAGAATAGAGTCATTAATATTAAGACCAACTGGGCTAAGAATATATCTTTTTTCACCATCAGCATACTGAATAAGAGAGATATTGGCTGATCGGTTAGGGTCATATTCAACAGTCATTACCTTACCAGGGATATTGTATTTATCACGCTTAAAGTCAATTATCCTATATCTTCTTTTGTGCCCTCCACCTCTGCGCCTAATAGTAATTCTACCAGTATTATTACGACCACCAGTCTTCCTCAAAGCAGTGGTAAGCTTTTTTTCCGGCGACCTAGTTGTCAATTCGGAAAAATCTGAACGTGAGGCAAATCGAGAACCAGGAGTGACAGATTTTAGTTGTTTAATTCCCATATGTTAACCTGATATTTCTCCACGCATTATATCAATTTTCATATTATCTCTGAGTGTAATAATTGCTTTTTTATAATCTGACCTCTTGCCTGATGTCCTAATTGTACGCCCACCGCTTTTTACTGTCATTTGTTTAAATTTCCCCAATTGTCTTATTGTAGCCACTTTTAAAACCTTCACATCAAATTTAGACTCAATCGCTTTCTTTATTTCAGTTTTATTTGCATCTCTTTTGACAATAAAGGCATATTTATTATGTCTTTCTTCCATTATTGCCATTTTTTCAGTTAAAACTGGTTTTATTATTATGTCTGAATACATCATTACTAATCTCTTAGCGTATGTTCCAAATCTTTAATACTGTTCTTATCAATAACTAACACTTCACAATCAATAAGGTCGTAGGCACTAGCCTTTTTCGAATCAACAAGACTTACATTATGTAAATTTCTTGCCGCCATTTCTAATTTGTCTACCTCACTGCCACTGTAAAGAATTGTGAGTTTTTTATTGTCTAACTTTAAGATTTTTAAAATCGCTACAAATTGCGAGGTTTTATGACTATCAAGATTGTAATCTTCCAAAATTATAATTTCATCATTTAATGCCTTAGCGGACAAAACTGATTTACGAGCAAGCTTGCTTAATTTTTTTGGCAATTTATGAGAATAGGTATGTGGCTCTGGACCAAAAACTGTTCCACCACCGCGCCACAAAGGCGAGCGAATAGTACCTGCCCTAGCAACACCTCGTCCTTTTTGCTTCCAAGGTTTTTTACCACCACCTTTAACAAGCGCTCTATTTTTAGATGAATGTGTACCTTGTCTCATGTTATTTAATTCTGATAATATAGCTTGCCTTACAACACCATTGTTCGGTTTAATTGCAAATATATTTTTATCAGCGGTTATATCGCTAACTTTATCGCCTTTAATATTTATGATACTAAATTTCATTTTATCATTTATAAACAACTATTGTTCCATTGTTTGGGCCGGGAATAGAACCTTTAACAAGAATTTGATTATTGTCCTTGTCAACTTTTATGACAATTAAATTTTCTACTGTAACTTTTTTATTACCATGGCGCCCAGCCATTCTCATTCCAGGAAAAACCCTTGATGGGTCTGAAGCCTGACCAATAGACCCAGGAGCTCTTTCAGTATGGCCTGTACCGTGCGTTTTCTTCTGTCTTGAAAAATTATGTCTCTTTATTACACCAGTGAACCCTTTCCCCTTTGATGTTCCAGACACTCTAACATAATCACCTTGTTTGAAAAGACCAACATGAAAGGTTTGACCTAATTTATATTCAAAACTTGGAACTTTATCGAATTCAGCGAGAATTTTTTTCCCAGCTATGCCAGATTTATTAAAATGTCCCTCCAAAGGCTTAGTAAGATGCTTATCTTTCTTATCCAGATACCCTACCTGAACGGCATCATAGCCATCAGAATCAATATTTTTTAGCTGCGTTACAGTACAAGGTCCAGCTTCTAAAATTGTAACTGGCACAATATTTCCATCGTCATCAAAAACTCTTGTCATTCCAACCTTCTTGCCTAGGAGACCTCTCATATCTTATACCTTAATCTCAATATCAACACCTGCAGGTAAATCGAGCTTCATTAAGGATTCAACTGTTTTGGGAGTGGAATTCAAAATATCAACCAACCTCTTATGAATTTTAGTTTGAAACTGCTCACGCGATTTTTTATTCACATGAGGAGATCGCAGTATTGTATAGACTGATCTTTTTGATGGTAAAGGTATAGGACCAGAGATAATTGCACCAGTAGATTTCGCCGTCTTGACAATTTTTTCTGTAGACTTATCTAGAAGTATGTGATCATACGCTCTTAAGCTTATTCTTATGGTTTGATTTGCCATAGATATACTAAATCCCTATTCCATTATCTCTGTTACTACTCCGGCACCAACCGTATGCCCACCTTCGCGTATTGCAAAGCGAAGCTCTTTATCCATTGCAATCGGAGTAATTAATTCAACTTCGAATTCAACATT
>PBFM01000018.1 GCA_002718655.1 Fidelibacterota bacterium | reverse complement strand
TCATTAGTATCTAAGTAAAGCCATATCATTGATAAAATAGAAATAAGCGGAATTGATGCAATAAGTCCGCCCATAGTTGTATTCTTTTTTGAAATTTCAGATACGATTACAATTATACACGCAGAAATAAATACCTTCAAGATGTGTGTAAGCATTAAAATGATCCTTAAAAAATAATGTTTTTATATTTTAATGTTACTAGATTGTTAAATAAAGTTCAAGCCCACTTTACCAAAATTTTGATTAAGAAGTCAACTTTTCTGATGATAAATCATTAGTAATAATTTAAACTTATTATGGAGCTATACTCTTAACAATAACAAAATGATAATCAATAATCTATTAAGGGAGTATGCTTTTCAATACTTATCAAACTTATTTTAATAACTCAATTTCAGATATAGTGATTCCTTAAAAAATAGCAAAAACTTATTTGTTCTAATCCAATATTTTTAAAACATCACAGATTTTCTCTTGATTTCATTCAGAAAAATATAAAAACTCATTAAATCTTAGTTATTATTCAAACAGAGATGACTCATTATCCAGTAGCGTTTGGGCTTTTTTTTGAATTAAGAAGTTCTCCGCCATTAGCTCTGGATGTTTTGTGAGATTTCTATTCAAAATTTCATTAAGTATATAGTTAAATTTTTCTTTGTTACCTGCTTTTTGATGATAAAACTCTGCAAACATTAATTTGTTACCTAAAAATTGTGGATTTGCTTTTATCGCTTTACCAAAATATGTATTTGATTTTGACAAGTCTAAACCAGGTATCCTTGAATATAAAATTCCAAAGAATCTAAATGGCCCACTGAAATCATATCCTGGATCTAATGCAACTACCCTATGCATAATTTGTTCCATTAATTCTCTATTATTCAATCTCTCTATTACTGGTTTATCATTTAAATAAAGAATGAGGTTTTGTCCCCACCAATAAAGACCTGGTAAAGTTGATTTTGGAGCTTTGTTCAATACATCAAGTAATTGATCTGTATTATTTTTATCAAAATTAGGGAACATATTATAAAAATCTGGATGTGTTAAAACAGCATTTTTACATATTTCACTTCCCTCCGAAAATAAAATTTTTCTCTCTTCCAAATTATTTTCAAAAAAATAACCTTGGATATATTTTATTTTTCCTAGCAGTATAGAGCTTTCAAAATTTCCAGGTTGCTTTTCAATAATTTGAGAAATAAGAATTTCAGCTTTTTTCAAGGCATCTGGATTAGTACGTTGATTCCAATATTCTATCGATTTATTAGTTAAATCATTAATGTCTGTATTATCATTAATTTTTTCAATACTTTTCCCAGCACAATTAAAAAATGAAAAAACAATGACTGAAATTGAAAAGCATAATAATTTTAGGTTTAAATTTAAATTCATAAAGGTTATTATATTTATAGCGAGAAATTAAAGGTTATTGACAATATTGGAAAAGGTCATAGAATTAAAAATAATTGAACCTACAAATTTATTTGGCGTGGGTGATTCTAACTTAAGATTGATAGAAGATGCAATGCCTGTTAAGATTATTGTTAGAGGTGAATTAATAAAGCTTCAAGGCGAAGGAAGTGTTGTTGAAAGTGCTAAGGAGGTTTTATTTGAAATGATGGCAACTTTAAGCTCAAAAGGTAGTTTAAGTTCAAGAGATGTTCAAAAATTAATTACCTTATCAATTGCAAACTCAGCTAATGGATTTAGCGATGATATAAATTCAGATTCGGTAATTTATTTTGGAAAAAAAGGAGCAATAAAGCCAAAGACTGCCGGGCAACATAAATACTATGAAACTGTAAAAAAAAACGATGTTGTTTTTAGCATTGGTCCTGCTGGTACTGGTAAAACATTTCTTTCAGTCGCTTTTGCTTTAGCTGCTTTAGATAACAATGAAGTTGACAGAATCATTTTATGTAGACCTGCAGTAGAGGCTGGCGAAAGTCTAGGATTTCTGCCTGGCGATTTGAAAGAGAAGGTTGATCCATATTTAGCGCCATTGTATGATTCTCTTAAGACGCTTTATTTTGATTCGAGATTGAATGAATTATTAGAGAAAAAAAAAATAGAAGTAGTTCCACTTGCTTATATGCGAGGTAGGACTTTGGATAATGCATATATGATTTTAGATGAAGCTCAGAATTCAACTCCCCTACAAATGAAAATGTTTCTCACTAGGCTTGGAATAGGTTCCAAGGCTATAATTACAGGAGATATTACACAAATTGATTTACATACTACTATTGATTCAGGGTTAATTCAAGCATCTAAAATTTTAAAAGATGTAAATGGCTTGGGATTTGTTAATTTAGATAAAAGTGATGTTGTTCGTCATCATCTTGTAAAGAAAATAATTGAAGCTTATGATAGAGAATGATATTTTTATAGTTATGAAATTGATCATTTAAATATTCAGAAAAAAATAAAAATATTTTGTAATTTGAATATTAACATTTAAATGTTTTTCTACAAATAATCATATGCAGCGAAAATCAGTAATAGTTGCGGCAAAACGTACACCAATTGGCTCATTCCAAGGCCAACTCTCATCCTACTCAGCTTCTGATTTAGGTTCATTTGTTATAAAACAAATTTTACAAGAAACCAAATTAGATAAAAACAGTATAGATGAGGTAATTCTGGGGAATGTTCTTTCGGCAGGACAAGGCCAGGCACCTGCAAGGCAGGCCACAATCAAAAGTGGATGTCCAAATACGATTGAAACACTAACTATTAATAAAATGTGTGGTTCAGGTTTAAAAGCTGTTATGTTAGCTGATCAAATTATTAGGTGCGGTGACGCTGATATTATACTAGCTGGTGGCATGGAGAGTATGAGCAATGCACCCTTTATTTCTCAAAATATGAGATTGGGACAGAGATTAGGGCACGCGAGGTTCATAGATAGTATGATTCATGATGGTTTGTGGGATGCATATACAAACCAACATATGGGTAATTGCGCTGAAATGTTAGCAAAAGACCGAAATTTTTCTAGAGAAGATCAAGATCGATTTGCAATTGAATCTTACAAAAGAGCTATATCGGCTATTGAACAAGGAATTTTTAAAAACGAAATCGTGCCAATTAAATCAGATGAAAAAAAAGAAAAGTCAAAAATGATAAAATCTGATGAAGAACCCCGTAAAGTACGTTTTGAAAAGATATCCAATTTGAGTCCTGCTTTTCAGAAAGATGGTACAATCACTGCAGCTAACGCGTCTAAACTAAATGATGGTGCTGCGGTTTTATTAATAATGAGTGAACAAAAAGCTAAAGAATTACAAATTAGGCCTATTGCAACGATTATCGGTCACGCATCAGCAGCTCACGAACCAGAATGGTTTACAACTGCTCCAGGGAAGGCAATTGAAAAATTATTGCGTAATTTAGAAATAAATGCAAATGATATTGATTTATGGGAGATTAATGAGGCCTTCTCTGCTGTAACGATGTCTGCGATGCAAGATTTTAATATCGAACACAGCATTGTGAATATTTATGGTGGTGCGGTTGCTCTTGGACATCCAATTGGTGCATCCGGAGCTAGGATTTTAACCACTCTGTTAAATGGAATGATTCAAACTAAAGCAAAACTTGGACTTGCAACCCTTTGCATTGGAGGCGGAGAAGCTTCATCCTTAATTATAGAAAAAAATGATTGATTTTAATCTAACAAACGAACAGGAATTAATTAAAGAAACGGCTAGGGAGTTTGCAAAAACTCAATTGCTTCCTGGTGTAATTGAACGTGATGAAAGTCAAAATTTTCCAACAGATGAGGTAAAGAAATTAGGAGAGCTTGGTTTTATGGGAATGATGGTGCCTGAAAAATGGGGTGGTTCAGGGCTTGACACAATCTCTTATGTCATTGCAATTGAAGAAATAGCTGCTATAGAACTTGCAACATCAACCATTATGTCTGTCAATAATTCATTAGTTTGCCAAGTTTTGATGGATTGGGGNAATGATATGCAAAAAAATCAATTTCTAAANCCGCTTGCNAGAGGAATNCAATTAGGTGCATANAGCTTGAGTGAGCCNCAGTCAGGTTCTGANGCAAGTAACTTAAAAACTTATGCTGAAAAAAATGGAAGTCATTATATAATNAATGGTACAAAAAACTGGGTNACNAGTGGAGAAAATAGTGACATTGTGATTGTATTTTGTCGAACAAATAAAAAAGAAGGTTCGAAAGGAATATCTGCATTCATTATTGATAAAGAGACATCAGGTTTTACTGTTGGCAAAAAAGAAAATAAACTAGGTTTAAGAGCTTCTGACACGTGTGAACTTTACTTTGATAATTGTAAAATACCTGAAACAAATTTGCTTGGTGATGAAGGAGATGGTTTTTCAATTGCAATGAAAGCATTAGGCGGGGGCCGTATTGGAATTGCAGCGCAATCGGTAGGCTTGGCACGTTCGTCATTAGAAAGTGCAATTAAATATTCTAAAGAAAGACAGCAATTTGGTAAACCAATCTGCAAGTTTGGTGCAATTCAGGATAAGCTTGCAAATATTGCAACAGACATTGATGCTGCAAGATTATTAGTTTGGAAGGCATCTAGTTATAAAGACCAAGGTAAAGATTATGCAAAAATAAGTTCAATGGCAAAATTGTTTGCTTCTACTACTGCTATGTCTTCTGCAACAGACTCTGTGCAAATTCACGGGGGGTATGGTTATATGCAAGAATATGGTATTGAAAGATTAATGCGTGATGCAAAGATAACAGAGATATATGAGGGCACGTCAGAAATACAAAGGCTTGTCATTAGCAGGGAGTTATTGAAATGAATTTAAAAAAAGAGAATATTAAATGGGAAGAATTAGGATTTAATCCTATAGAAACGCGCAGTATGTTTATGGCGAAATGCTCAGTTGATGAAAAATGGAAGGGGGGTTCACTTGTGCCATATGGTAATATTGAATTATCGCCTGCAGCAGGCGTTTTAAATTATGGACAAGGTGTTTTTGAGGGTACTAAGGCATACCACACAATAAAGGATAATATTGTTCTTTTTAGAATACAGCGTAATGCAAAAAGGATGGAGTGGTCTACTCAAAGAATGTGTATTCCTAAAATTGATTCAGACTTTTTTATAGATGCAGTTATTCAAACTGTAAAAGACAACATAGGCTATGTCCCCCCATATGGTAAGGGGAGCATGTATATTAGACCAATAGTATGGGGTACTGCACCAGCACTCGGTGTAAGAGCTGTATCAGAGTATACCTTTGTAGTATTTGTATCTCCTGTGGGGTCTTATTTCAAAGGAGGAATTAAGCCTCTATGTCTAAAGGTAGAAACAAATTTTCATCGAGCTGCACCAAGAGGTATTGGTAATGCAAAGGCAATTGGAAATTATTCAGCATCGCTATATCCACTAACCATGGCTAAAAAGAAAGGTTTTGATGAGGTAATATATTTAGATGCTGTTAATGGTGAACGAGTTGAAGAGCTAGGGTCAGCTAATTTGTTTATTTATAAAGATGGAGTTTTAAAAACACCAAAGTTGAGTGGGTCTATATTAGATGGTGTAACAAGAGATTCAGTATGTAAAATTGCAAGAGATATCTTAGGTGTGAAAGTATTAGAAACTGACGTTTATCTAGATGAAATGCTTGAGGCAGATGAGGTATTTTGCACTGGAACTGCCGTCACAATTGCACCAGTAGGAAAAATTAAGTATCAAAATAGAGTATGCGAATTTTCTAGTGGAAGTATCGGTCCAATAGCAAAAAAATGCAAAGAAGCTTTAACAAGCATTCGGCGTCAAGAAATTAAAGACCCGTTTGGATGGCTTCACATTATTAACAAGAATAAAAAAATATAAAATATTATGTTATCTGTTTTTCAGAGCATGGATAATAAAGGGCATGAAGAAGTCGTTTATTGTAATGATAAAGGAACAGGATTAAAAGCAATTATCGCAATTCATAGTACAACTATTGGTCCAGCTTTAGGTGGCTGTAGGATGTGGAATTATGAAACTGAAAGAGATGCTCTTAATGATGTATTGAGACTTTCAAGAGGGATGAGCTATAAGGCTGCAATTGCAGGTTTAAACCTTGGCGGAGGAAAAGCTGTTATAATTGGTGATTCAAAAAAGGAAAAGAATGAAATACTTTTTCGTTCATTTGGTCGTTTTGTTCAAGGTCTGGCAGGTAGATACATAACTGCTGAAGATGTTGGCACAAGTGTCAAAGATATGGAATGGGTGAGAATGGAAACAAGTTATGTAACTGGTATTTCTCGCGCTCTAGGAGGCAGTGGCGACCCATCACCAGTTACTGCATTAGGTACCTGCTCAGGCATTAAAGCAAGTGTAAAAAAACAATTAGGAAAAGATTCGCTTCAAGGATTAAAAATTGCAGTTCAGGGATTAGGCCAAGTTGGTTATTATCTTTGTAAATATTTACACAAAGAAGGTGCTATGCTGTATGTTACGGATATACATAATGAACCTACCAAGCGTGTAGCCAATGAATTTGGAGCAAAAGTTATTAAGCCAAATGAGATTTATAAAGCTAATGTAGATATTTATGCTCCATGTGCACTTGGAGCGATATTGAACGATGAAACTATTCCCATGCTTAAATGTTCAATTGTTGCAGGCGCAGCAAATAACCAACTTAAATTAGAGGATGCGCATGCCCAAATGTTAAAAGATCGTGACATTCTTTACGCTCCTGATTATGCAATAAACGCAGGAGGTCTTATAAACGTTGCAAACGAAATAGAGGGTTATAATCGTGAGCGTGCATTCAAACAAGCAGAAGAAGGAATTTATGATACCTTAATGACCATATTCGATAAATCAGAAAAAGACAATGTTACCACTCACAAAGCAGCACTAAGCGTTGCAAAAAAGAGAATTATGGATGTATCAAAGCTCAAAAATGTATATTTACCAAAAAAGAACGTTATGGGAAAGCGAGATAATGTCTAGTATGCATCCAAGAAGAAATGCAAGGAAAGGTGTCTTAGAAGCATTGTTTGCACAACAGTTTTCAGAAGAAAAACCAAAATTAGTCCTTGAAAGAATACTAAATTCAAAACCAGATCGAAAAAAAAATTCTGAATTTATCCATTTACTTTTTTTTTGTGTTATGGATAATATTCAATGGGCAGATGAATTAATTAAATCTCATCTCCAAAACTGGGAATTTGATCGTGTGGCAAAAATAGATCGTTTATTGCTACGGATGGGTATTTGCGAAATATTTTTTATAAATGAAATACCCCCAAAAGTATCAATTAGCGAAATGGTAGAAATTTCAAAGGTATATAGTACTGATGAGAGTCCTAGTTTTATAAATGGCGTACTCGATGCTGTTTACAAAGATTATCAGCTTAAAGAAGATAGTTAAAATATTTTATGGTACTTGCAAAATTATTTGGCACAAAATCAGATCGAGAGATAAAAAAACTCTCTCCAGTCATCAATAGGATTAATCAACTATTTGAATCGCTATCCTCGAAAACAGATGATGATTTGATTAAAAGAACTAATGAATTAAGGGAATTCATAATTAATTCTCGAAAAGAAAAAGAGCGCGACTTACCTATTGATATGGATAAAAATAAACGAAACGAAGAAATTTTGAAAGCTGAGCAGGGCTCTCTCAATTTGGTTATGGAGGAGGCTTTTGCAATAGTTAAAGAAACATGTCGAAGGATGTCAGGTTCATCCTGGATTGTTTCTGGTCAAAAAATCAAATGGGAGATGACGCCTTATGATGTTCAACTATTAGGTGCAATTACATTGCATAATGGAAAAGTTTCTGAGATGAAAACCGGTGAAGGAAAGACATTAGTTGCGACAATGCCAATTTACCTTAATGCTTTGACAGGAAGAGGAGTACACGTTATTACCGTTAATGATTATCTTGCACAGAGAGATGCAGAATGGATGGGTGAGGTATATAAGCGATTAGGCTTAACTGTTGGGTTTATTTTGAATTCAATGGATAATATTCAGCGAAGAGAAATGTATAGTTGTGATATCACCTATGGTACAAATAACGAATTTGGTTTTGATTATCTTAGGGATAATATGGCATTAAGTAAAGATGAAAAAGTACAAAGAGGCCATGCTTTTGCAATTGTTGATGAAGTTGATAGTGTACTTATTGATGAGGCGCGAACCCCACTGATTATATCAGGTGCTGTCGATTCTCCAGTAGACGAGACATTTACAACGCTCAAACCTGGTGTCCAAAAGTTAGTAAAAACTCAATCATCGCTTATTTCTGACCTAGTTCGTCAGGCACAAAATTTTTTAGATGATGGAGATGAAGACAATGCAGGCTTGAAACTGTTACAGGCACAACGTGGAATGCCAAAGAATAGAAGTGTAATGAAAATATTTCAAGAACCAGGTATGTTAAAACTTGCACAAGAAATAGAGTCAATATATACCAGAGACAAAAAAATGCATGAGGTTGATGCTGATTTATATTTTGCGATTGATGAAAAAAGCCACGTAATGGACATTACTGAAAAAGGTAGAAATTTATTATCTCCAGATAATCCCGATACTTTTATTATTCCAGACCTTGGAGAATTATTGCTTGAGATTGATGAGCGTAATGATTTGAGTCCCATAGAAAAAGAGAAGGAAAAAGAAAAAGCCCATCAGCTGCATGCTGATCGTAGTGGTACCATTCATAATTTTAATCAATTACTTAAAGCATACACATTATATGAAAAAGATGTAGAATACGTTATGCAAGATGGGAAAGTAATGATTGTTGATGAATTTACGGGCCGTGTTTTGCCAGGAAGACGATATTCTGATGGATTACACCAAGCTCTAGAGGCTAAAGAAAACGTTCGCATTGAAAGAGAAACGCAGACTTTAGCAACAATCACAATTCAAAATTATTTTCGTCTTTATGATAAGTTAGCAGGAATGACTGGTACAGCAGAAACGGAGGCAGAGGAATTAGGGTCTATTTATGGGTTAGATGTTACTGTCATACCAACTCATAGAGCTATTTCTAGAGATGATAGAGATGATTTAGTGTATAAAACAAAAAGAGAAAAATATAATGCTGCTATTGACGAAATAGCTGAATGTCATCTAAAAGGGCAGCCAACATTAGTTGGTACAATATCAGTTGAAGTTTCGGAACTTCTTTCTAGAATGCTAAAAAGAAAAAACATCCCTCATAATGTCTTAAATGCAAAACAACATAAGAGTGAAGCTGAAGTTGTTGCTAGGGCAGGTCAAAGAGGTGCAGTAACAATTGCAACCAATATGGCTGGAAGAGGAACAGATATCAAGCTTGGGGATGGAATTAAAGATTTAGGTGGTCTCCACATTATTGGAACAGAAAGGCATGAGTCTAGAAGAATTGATTTACAATTACGAGGACGTAGTGGTCGACAGGGAGACAATGGTTCATCAAGATTCTATTTATCTCTTGAAGATGATCTTATGAGGCTTTTTAGTTCTGACCGTGTTGCGTCAATTATGGATCGGATGGGAATAGAAGAGGGTGAGGTAATTTCTGCAAAAATGGTAACTAGAGCTATATCTAACGCTCAAAAAAAGGTGGAAGTTCGTAATTTTGGTATCAGAAAACATCTCTTAGAATATGATGATGTAATGAATCAGCAACGGCAAGTCGTTTATGATATAAGAAATCAAGCTCTTGCAGGAGACAATATGCAAGAATCGGTTTTTAATATATTAGATGATTTTATTCTTGATGAGATTGAAGGTCAATTAGAATCCGGGAGTTTTGAATATTGGGACTGGGATTATTTAAAGCAGCGTTTTGCTTCACATTTAATGATAGATGTTTCCCTAGAAAAGATTAATGAAGAAAAAGGTAAAGAAAATCCCAATAATGATGAAATACTTGAATGGGTGTTCGATAAAGCAAAAGTGGTTTACCAGGCGCGCGAATCTCTTGTACCCGTAGATGCCATTCGAGAGTTTGAAAGGTTCGTTATTCTACGAACCATTGATGAAAAATGGAAAGATCATTTGTATGCGATGGATCAGCTACGTGAGGGAATCAACCTTAGAGCTTACGGTCAAAAAAACCCATTACTTGAATATAAGTCGGAAGGTTTTAAAATGTTTCAAGAAATGATGCAGGATATGAATGCAGTTACAATACAAAGACTATTTAGAACTAAAATACAAGGGATGGCCACAGAACAACCACAAAATAGTCAAAACAGGGTGAAAAATGTTAAGACATCCCACCAAGATACAACTGGAATGGGTTTTCAGGGGCAAGTCAATTCTGACAATCAAAATAATGCTCCACAGCAGCTACGCACTCCTATAAAAACGTTAAAAAAAGTTGGTAGGAATGAAAAGGTGTTAGTACGAGGGCCAAGTGGTGATGAAATTGAAATAAAAAATAAAAAATTAAAAAATTATTTAAGCAAAGGTTACGTTCAAATTTAAAATGAATAAAGATTATAACTTCCAAACAAAAGCAATACATATTGGAAACAAGCCTAATAAAGAGTCAGGCTCTGTTTCTCCACCTATTCACTTAACTTCTACATTTGAACAAGAAAAAGTTGGTAGCGATAAAGGGTTTGATTATTCAAGAGGTGGAAATCCAACCAGGAAAAGATTGGAAGAAAATCTTGCAGTACTTGAAAACGGAGATTTCGGTTTAGCCTTTTCAAGTGGGATGGCTGCTACAACTGCTCTATTTCAAACCTTAGAATCAGGTGACCATATTATCATCGGTCGTAATGTTTATGGTGGCACATATCGTATGTCGGTTAAAGTAATGTCAAAACTTGGTTTAAATGTTGAATTTGTAGATACACGTAGTTCAGAACTGATATGCTCGGCAATAAAAAAAAGTACCAAGTTAATTTTTGTTGAAACACCTACAAATCCCTTACTTGAATTATGTGACATAAAAAAAGTAGCGGAAATATGTAAGGAGAATGAAATTGTTCTCGCAGTGGATAATACATTTATGAGCCCATATGGTCAAAGCCCTTTATCATTAGGAGCTGATGTGGTGATGCACAGTGCAACAAAATTTATCGGTGGGCATAGTGATTTATTAGCGGGAGCATTAATTACAAGTAATCCTAATATCGCAGACAAGTTATATTTTGTTCAAAAATCGGTTGGAGCTGTACCTAGCCCTTTTGATTGCTGGTTGATGTTAAGAAGTACAAAAACGATGGCATTAAGAGTGCAAAAGCAGTCAGATAATGCATTGAAAATAGCCAAAAGACTTGAGCTCTCATCTGATTTTAAATCGGTTATTTACCCTGGTCTTGAAAGTCATCCGCAATATGAACTTGCAAAAAAACAACAAGTTAACCCTGAAGGAGATTCAATATTTGGTTCAATGGTCTCGCTAAAATGTGGTTCTATTAAAAAACGAGATAAGTTTATTGCTAAGTTGCGTTTGTTTACATTAGCAGAAAGTCTTGGGGGAGTAGAAAGTTTAATTTCAGTACCATATGAGATGACCCATGCCGCTGTCCCACCAGTAATAAAAGAATCGATGGGTTTAACAAATGACCTGGTTAGATTATCGTTCGGAGTTGAATGTGTTGAAGATTTATACCACGATATTTTATCAGCAATAAATGAATAATTTATGAGTGAAATATCGGTAGAAAATCGTTATTTTAAACATCTATCATTCGTTATGTAAATTTTATAGCGAATGAAATTTTTATAATTACTTTAATTTAGATTTGTTAATGATGCTGGAAAAAAAAGGATCGCCGTTTATGATGAAATATTTTTCTGCTTGGATCATATTTATTTTTGCTAATGGTATGATTCTTCCTAATGTGACTATATCCATTGGCGATATAGAGGTAGGAGGATACACTGAAGATATCATTGTTCCTATTACATTAGTTAATCCTGATAATCCAGTTGGCGGTTTCCAATTTGATATAATTCCGGAACCTAACATTATAACACTTTCTGGAGCTACCCCTATAAATCCAGATAATTATAGTGCAGATTACAATGTTTTCGATGACGGTTCAGCGCGGGTTATATTTTATGATAATACGGGGAATGCTATTAGCGCAGGAGGGGATGATATTGTACTGAATTTGCACTATGATGGATCAGATATATTATCTGCATTGATTGATTTAGAGGCTTATGATCTGTCAGTAAGTGATGATAATGGTAATTTAATTGATGGCGAACTTATTAATGGTTCAATAACTATTGGTGATGTGATAATTTTAAGTGCTTCTACGGATACTGGCGATGTTTCAGAGCTTGTATATTTGGATATTGAACTTCAAAACTCAGGTGAGGTCGGAGGTCTGCAATTTGACATATTTGATACTCCAAATTATTTAGATGTTACAGGTTTCACAACTACAGAACGTACAGAAGGGTTTAACATTGATTTTAATGAGCTGGAAAATGGACATACAAGAATAATTATATATAGTGCAGAAAATCAAAATATAAGTATAGGATCTGGGGCAATAGTAAATATGGAAATGGAGGTCCACGAAGATGCATACAATTCAAATGTAGGTGTCAATTTTTCAAACATCACTGTAACGGATGGCATTGGTGGTTCATACTGGGTTGCTGGTGCTGATTCTGGGACTGTCACTGTCAGTCCAGGATACATTGAAGAGCCCCACAACTTACAGGCCCAGGATGGGTTAGATGGTCAGGTAATATTAAGCTGGGATCCTCCATATGGGCCAATTCCTGAAGATTTTTCTGAGGATTTTGAAGAAGGTAATATTCCAGAAAATTGGACTATTAGTACAAACTCTTCTCAAGGTTGGTTTATAACTCAAGATGGTTCCAGTTCTTTCTGGACAATTCCATCTCATACTTGGTATATGTGTTCTAACGATGATATGGCAGATGATGATGGTTCTATGGATTATTTAATTACACCACCTCTTAATGTCACTGGTGCAGAAAACATAACCCTAAATTTTGCTTCTTACTATGATGGCGCCTATGGCCACTCTGCTCATATTGCAGTAAGCACTGATGGTATAAATTTTACTGAAGTTTATACACTGGACCCTGCATCTGAATGGGTTACAGAAACAGTTGACCTTTCTGATAATACAGGTGTTTCAAATTTGTATATTTCCTTTCATTCGAATGATAATGGTTTTTGGGCTTCTGGATGGGCTGTGGATGATGTTTTCATAACTTTTGCTACAAGGGATGTTCCAAGGAATTTACATTATAGACTAACATCAACTGGAGAATGGATGCTATCCTCACCAAAGGAGGATGTTATCTCTGCATTTCCGGGAGGAATTCCTTTTGAAATCAAATATGATATAAATAATCCAATAATGAATGATTTCAGGCCTGTTGAATTAGATGCTTTTAAGATTTATCGTTCACTAAATAGTGCTTCTGATTTTGAAGAAATTGCTGAAGTCGGAGGTGATATTAATACCTATATTGATGAAGATGTTGAGAATAGTACAACTTACTATTACTTTGTTACGGCAATTTATCCAGATGGCTCTGAATCAGGACCTACAGATGTTGTTTCTGCTACACCTGTGGAATGGGTAGAGCTGTGGTTTGATGATGGATCATCATTGTCAGGCCAGATGGATACCCTTGACTTTTATATTAATAATGAATCTGAACTTGGACTATTTTATTTTGAAATAATGGATTATCCTGATGTTCTTAATAGTATAAATATTCTACCAACAGAGCGTACTTCAGATTGGGCACTTGAGATAGCAGATCAGGGGGATGGAAGTATTGCCATTACTGGAATAAGTGTGGGCTCTCCTTTAGGTTCTGGAGATGGACCGGTTTGTAGGGCAGTTCTTTATCCGACGGCCGAAGAAGAAACAACAGTGAACCTATCCTACACAACTGGTACGTCAATTCAGGATGTTGGATATGTCGATTTAAATTGGACATCTGAAAATGGAGTATATGAAGTTGGGATAGAGACGCAATACTTAAATTTATATGGTGGCTATGGTAATTCAGGGGAGGAAACAACTGGTTCTGTCTTTCTTGATAATACTCAACCAATCTATGCTATTCAATTTGATATATTAGCTGACCCTCCTTTCATCACCGGTGCAGATTTCGCATTTAATGAATTGTTAAACCTAGATGGATGGTCACTCTCTGGTACAGATATTGGAACCGGATATAGAGTTGCTGCCTATGATAATTCACAGTCAAATCCTATTGAGCCAGGAATAAAACATTTAATTGATATTAATTATGATATACTATCTGGAGTGCCAGATGGTACGATAATTGAGATAACAATTAGTGAACCTGTTCTTGCAGATGTCAACAATCTACCTATGGTTACAGTAGGCTCTCCTCATTCATTTTACGTTGGTCAGCCTCCTGTTGGATGTACAATTGAGAATGTTAATGGACAAATGATATCAGGCGGCATTGGTACTTTTGAAATTCATGTTGATAACACTGAGACTTTAAATATTTTGGAATTTGAAATTGTCGATATGCCTGATTATATGGTAATTACTAACATTACTCCCATTGGAAGATTTGATGATGGAACAGTTGATGGTATATCTGGTGAAACTGAATCAGGTTCATTTTATTTTTTAGGGTACGATTTCGCCACTGGTATTGAACCAGATACTGGACCAATTCTAGAAGTCGAAGTAGAATTCACTGATAACCTTTCTAATCCATCTGTTGTTTTTATGATAACTGAAATTTCTGCAGGAGATGTTAACGCAAACCCATTAACTGTTATAGCAGATAATTTTGGTCAATTTAATAATGAGATGGTAAATATAGATTTTAATTTGATGATACCTGATGATTTTAAGCTATATCCTAATTTTCCAAATCCATTTAACCCATCGACATCCATTTCATTTGATGTCCCCATAAACTCAAATATAAGGTTAGATATTTATGATATGCGAGGTAGAGTTGTACGTAATTTAATTAATGATGAATACAATCCTGGTAATTATTCTATACGCTGGAGAGGGAGCGATAATTACGGAAATGATGTTAGTGCTGGTATTTACATATATAAACTAAACGCTAATGGCAATATTTTCAGTCAAAAGATGATTTTTATAAAATAGGGAATATGGATTTTTAATAGCTTTCTATGTTTTTAAAATTAAATATGCCGCGGTGGTGGAATTGGTAGACACGCCAGATTTAGGATCTGGTGCACTTTGTGCGTGAAGGTTCGAGCCCTTTCCGCGGTACGATTACATAAGCATTATTTTTATAAAAAATGCTAATATTTTGAAAAGCTTTTTTCCTTTTGGTAGAGTCTAGATAGCCATATCCTATGTTTAGGTTTTTTGATGTTTTATACTAAAAGAAGTTCATAAAGACTATATAAAATAGCAAAAGAGCCTATAATGATGAGAATCATCGAAATAATGCGGGCTGGAGATTTTTTTTTCTTAAACATTTTTGGTAGAATCTTCCAACTTTTCAAATAATCTTAAAGATGTCCATTTATCAAAAAGCTCATCAAATGTTTCAACATATTCTTTATAAATACGATAGTTAATATTTTTCTTTTTATTCGCATCATTGTTCCTGCTTTGAGATATTTGATTAAATCTTTTTAACATTTTCTCTGCAGCATTTTTTCCTTTAATTATCCAAGATAATGGTTCTTTAATGTCGGCTCTAAAGAATCTTTCTTTATTATTACTCATTATAACCTCAATGGGTACTCCAAGACTATTTATTTTATTTATTGCGGAAAGAACTGATTTTTCTCTTAATTTCAAAACTTTGGCTAGATCATTAAGGGAAATTGAATTAGGGTATCTCTCATATAATGCATCAAGTATCCTCGATGAAAGTATGTTTAGACCTCTTCTGGATAAGATTTTTG
The DNA here is from genome assembly GCA_002718655.1 of Fidelibacterota bacterium. Taxonomy (GTDB): domain Bacteria; phylum Fidelibacterota; class Marinisomatia; order Marinisomatales; family UBA1611; genus NZWG01. The sequence goes on along the minus strand of PBFM01000018.1, from coordinate 23,082 downwards.
AATTTGAATTAATATTTTTCATCACAAAATAATATTTTAAATTTTAGGATTATTTACTAGCGATCTTGTACTCTATTACTACTCAAATAAATTATTTTTAAAAAAGAAAAAATAATAATGCATCTTAAAATAATATTTCTTGCAATAACTTTTTCCCCCTTGGCTTTAGATGCTAAGCTAACTAGAACAATGAATTATCCAGAATTGGATTCTTTGAGGGAATTAAGACCAATATCTCCTGATAGAGCTATAAGATATGCTAGAAGTATATTGGATAGTCTAAATGTTGATGATAGAGATTTAGAATCGAGGGTGATGCATAGTCTTGGAGAGATTTATCTTGAAATTGGCTTGCCGTACCTTGCATTAACAAATTTCATTGATTCAAATAATAAAAGTTTTGCAAAAAACAATCCTTGGAATTCCATAAGCATTGGAAATGTTTATGCTAGTCAAGAGCAGTGGTTTGAAGCCAAAAATAAATATTATCAGGCCTTAGATATTTTTAGTAGACGTTCCCAAGAAGCAATCAACAACATTAATGGAAAAGCAGTTGCATTGAATTGTCTAGGGAACGTTGAGCTTAATTTAAAACATTATGATGATGCGTTAGTTTTTTATAAGGAAGCTTTGGATGTTAGAAGAGGATCTGCAAAATATAAAGCCTTCCAAAGATCTTTATCTGCCTCTAGTCCCTCCTTTATTGGTGCTGGGATATCCGTAGCATATCAACACAGACTTTTAGCAAAATTATATGCAGATTGGGGTATAGATGAAATGGCTCTGGAACAGCTTTATGCATCTGACTCTCTGCTTGCATACGAATCAAAAAGTAAAATTAATGGTGATAAAATTAATTCTATTAACAGAAGAAGGTATGTCTATTTAGGAAATAATCATTCATTAAAAATGGTTATCTATGCACGACAAAATAATTTCTATAAAGTATCTTCAGAGTCGAAATCAGCGTTAAAATATCTAGAGAGTACTCCAGTGCATTTAGCTGAGCATAAAGCTAAAATTGCAGAAATAAAAATCATTCAAGATAGTCTATATGCTGCTCTTGAATCCATAGATAATGCATTGAAAATATGTGAATTGAATGGTCTATCAGTTCAGGAAATAAAATATTTAGAGAAAAAAATTGAAATATTGACTCTTAATAATTTGGATAAGAGCGCGTTGGATGCATCTAATATCTTGGTTGATAAAAAGCAGGTATTGTCAGACGATAGAATGGATATGCTGCTAGAGAGCTTAATATATAAATCGAAATACGAGAAAAATCGAAAAAAATTAAAAGATGCCAGGTCCAGGGAGCTGTTCATGATTTTAATTAGTGGCATTATAATGCTGTTATTTGGCACTATAGTTCTAAGTTACAGGAATAGGAGAAGGTCTGCTAGCCAAGAAGCGCTTATTCATAAACAGGCTAGGCAGTTAGTTGAAAGCGATCTGAAAATCAAAGAGAGTGAGTTAATTAAGATGTCGGCAAATATAGTATCAAAGAATGATTTACTTAGCTCAATCGATAAAGATTTAGCATATCATAGTTCTTTAATTGATAATAAGGCAGATAGAAAAGTTTTAGACCCTCTAAGAACAAAAATAAAAAATAAAATAGATGACTCAGCCGATTGGGAGAACTTTCAAATACAATTTTCATTAGCATATCCTGAATTTGTTGATGAACTCGTATCATCCTATGATGACTTACGTTCAAATGACATAAAGCTATGTTGCTATTTAAAAATGAGCATGAATACCAAAGAAATAGCGATGCTAACTGGATTGTCAGTGCGTGCAGTAGAAAACAAGCGTTACAGATTAAGAAAAAAATTAAAACTTGATACTGATATGAGCCTTGAATCTTTCATCCACTCTTTTAAAATTAATAAAAATTATTTATGAGTAGTTTTGAAGTATGTTTTATTATCGTAATATTATCTAAGTTTAGTTCATCAGTTGGAGTATAATACTATGATCATGTTAAATGGTCGAATAATTGTAATATTTATGTTGCTATTTTTTAGCAGTTGTGAAAAGGTTGAGGTGACCTATCCTGGTAATAATCAGGAAAACGAATCTGTAGCGCCAGATGGAGCAATAATTTGGGATGAAAATAATGTTGAGATAAATGATGGAAAGGCGACTTTACCTGAAAATACCGCACCTGGGGTTACGATAGGTCGATTAAATGCAACAGATAATAATCCTGATGATGAATTCACTTATGAGAAGGAAAGCGAGGCTATCGATGGAATAGATGTTAACTATTTTACCATACAGAAGGATGATGATAATTTTGATTTAGTAACAAATGGTAATACAATTAACTATGAAAATCTTTCAGGATCAAGAGAGGTTAAGGTGACCATTACCGTTACAGATGATAATATTGATCCTAAAACCAGTAATTTTGATGTTATTGTTGGTATCAGTAATGTAAATGAAGCCCCTTATTGGGCAAATTCAAACGGGGTAGAAATTGTAAACTATCAACCATCTATTAATGGAGATATCGAGATTCCCTTAACAGGCATATTATATTGGGATGATGCAGATGATGACCAGAATCCTGATTTGATAGTTTCTGAGCAAAAACCTTCATGGTTAAGTATTAATACAACAGGTACGACTGCATCATTAAGTGGAACACCTAATAGTGTAGAGACAGGATCATTTCTTTTAACCATAACTGATGGAGAATTTGAAGTTCCAGTAGATATGAGTTATGAGGTAAGGCCAAACCAAAGGCCTTATTTGCAGTCATTTTCTCCCAATTATTCATTTAGGGTGGGCTGCAAGCAGATTGCGGATGAGATATTATCCTATAATGTAATAGACCCCAATAATAACTATCTTAATTACACTAGCGAGTATGATATATTGACTGTTGCAGAAAACGAAGAAATTGGATGGTTAGCGATAGATATAAATAATAATAATACGAAGACACCAAACTTGGTTCTTAGGTGTGTATCTACTCCTTCGAACGATGATGCTTCTTTAGGAGCTCAAGAAATCATTTTTAATATTAATGACAATAGGAATTCTGTGCCAGAGGATACAACATACCAGCTTGTAATTACGGTTTTAGAGAATCATGAACCAGAGTTTATCAATATCGAAGCATTCCCGGATACGATTTATGTTGGTAGTGAAACAACTTGGACTGTCGAATGGGATGACCTAGATGATGATCAAATAGACATGTATATTCAAAACAAGCCAAATTTTATTGAATATGATGCTGCCACTGGCCTTGTTACTGCTAATCCTAGCATAATACATGATGGTATAACCTATGAGATGCAGTATATGTTAAATGAAGGCAATGATGGTTGTTTTTCTATCTCTTATAATCACATTTTTTACATACCTCAATAATTATAAATAATAAAGGAAATTAAATATGAATATTAGATCCGACTTAAACGCTAGAACGGCAATGGTTTATGGTGGGGCGGCTTTCCTACTCATGATAGTTGGTTTTCGATCCATATTTGCTACTTGGGACCCAGACCATGTTGGAATTATGACATATTTGTCAATTAGTGCATTAGTCCTAGAGTTCTGTCTTTTACTATTATATGCACAAAGTATTTATAATTTAGGGCCTGATGGCGGAGGTGGTGGAGACACCTCCACTTCTAATAGTGTTGCAAATATGGATAATAAGGAGATATCAGAATTGACAAAGGCTGTGATAAAGGTTGCAGAAATGGGCGAAGGCCTTTCTAACTTTGCCAAAGGAAAGGTTCAAGAAGAAATTAGAAAGGAAGTCAATGAGATTCTTTCTAAAGCTGTCAATAAATAGAGTCGAATCATGAAAAAAGTAGAAGTTTACTTCTTAATTAATCTTGGTGCTATTTTGAGTCTTTTTGCAATTGAGGGCGAATTAGCTGTTTATATGTCAAGGCAGGATGATATTTTAAAAAATGTAGCGCAGGATAAATTAAACGATTTGGTTGAAATTAGTAATGTTGAATCCAATTATGATGACCCGGATTACTACAGATTGTTTTTTGATGTAGAAGGTCAATATGAGAAAGGTTCGATTGAGTTTGAACCTAGTTTCACCACTACAATAGTAGAGCTAGATGACGGCGAGGCAAAAATCGATGAAGAATTTGATTGGCAATTAGATTCGGTTATGGTAGAGCCCTATGATTTTGAAGGAAATAATAATAGATATGTTGCTAAAGTAAAATTGAGTTCTGTTGAAGAAACCTATTTAACACAACCTTATAATGTTGACCTTGGAGTCAAATTTGTTCCAGATATCGATAGTGCTACATATAACCAATGGTCTGATGCTTTTGGGGATTATCAGGTTACAGATAAACTTATAAAAATCATAGATAGTGAAGTGTCGCGTGAAGGAAGCTTTTCCATGAATAGGGTTTTTGATACCCCCGTTACTCTAATCTACATGGACGGCCAGCAGTCTGAATTCTTTGTCATGTTTGACAAGGAAAAATATACTGTCTTAAGAGGTTTGAACTGGGTAATACCTTTTAGTGTTGGTGGTATTAATTCTGAGGCAGATTTTAATCTTGAGCTTGTGAGTGGAAAAGATTTTGTTGGTGAAATAACATCAGGTTTTCCCGATATGCCGCGTATGTATGCTAAGGGTGTGGGAACAGGTAATGGTGGTACGATAGAAGTTCTTGGATTAAGGAAGCGTGATAAGAAGTCAAGCATCACCGCCGCAAAAGTAATTGTCGTTGACCCTCAATACAGTAAAGCTCCTGAGGCAAAAGAAATTTACATTGGAGAGGAACATGTTTTTGATAGTCGGGTAAAGGATGTTGATAGAGATAGGATATCTGTCGAGGTAACTGGTTCTGCGGTGAACCGAAAAAAGTTTGATTCTTACCAGGCAAAATTAAAACCAAAAAGTAGAGGTAAGGTCAAGTTCCAAACATATGTGGATGGGAATCCTGTTGAGAATCTCGCCCACGAGGTTAAGGTAAGGAAGGTCCCTCCACCAAAGTTAGAATTTAAAAGATTAGGAAAGTCTACGAACAATATGATGCTCACCGTAACGACATATGGAAATAAAAATGGTAAGAAGGCAGTCGTTCCACTATCAGGAATCTATGGAAAGCTGGACATTGAGCAAGCTGAAAAGAAAATAGGAAATCGTAGAGTAATTAAGTATAGTTTCGAAATGGATGAGCCGCAATTCGGTGAGACTACGGAGATTAGAATAAAAGTTGTTGATAAATACAAAGCTGAAACCATCTCTGACAATGAGTTTGAGTATTATGATTAAGAACCTAAGATTAAATCTATCACTTGCGTTGCTTTTATCTTTAGTTACTGGTCAGCAGTCCATTTTCTGGGAAGTGGCAGACCCTATCGTAAATAGTGATTTTATTGAAGCCTACATCAATAGGCTGATTGAAGCAGATAAGTTTGAAGAGAATACTATCCAAGCATCTTTTTCGATTATCGTCCAGATGGATGTTGAGAGTGATAAAATAGAATTAAAAAAGCTAAAGGCTAAAGATTACCAAATGGGTCAATACATCTCTTTTGATATGGATGAAGTTGAGAAGATGGATCTGAAGCAATTAAATGTCATAATGTCACGAGAATATAAGTGGAAGGACGTAAATAGCAGGGACCTTTCAGAGCTTGAGCAATTTAGTACTGTTGATAATGTTTTTAAGGAACGCAGTTTCAAAGATGCGAGAGATGCATTTTGGTGGTCAAATTCTCAGATCAGTGCTAGTACGGCAATGGAAGCTTTCATAAGGCAAAGAAGCGGAAGTTTGGCATTTAGATTGGAACAGGGATTTTCAGATCTTGGTCTGTCTAGGCAGTTGACAGAGAATCTATTGATTGGTGTTTCCAATGATATTGTTAGCTCATATGTAATCGTTCCTGGTAATACAATGTCAGTTTCAGAAGGTATTGGGCATCCACTTGAGGGTAACCTTGGTTTTGGGTTTAAGTTTGATACTCATCAATTAGGTGGGCAGGTTAATTATATGGATATTGATGGTCAAGACTACGTTAGAGAAGATATGTTCAGTCACAAACATCTTGTGCTTCCTTCAAGTAGTGGAGTGCTTTACTGGAGCAATACATTCCAAATAAATAGAAAGATTGATTCTAATTATGGAACCAAAATCAAAGACCAGAAAAAATCAAAAGAGAAGGCTGAAAAGCTAATTTCTAAAAGCAGGAATTGGGTTTTGAATGGTATTAATTATGATGGCACCTTCTTAGGGATGGAGGAATTGGGAAATGTTACCATTAAAATAGAAAAGGATGAAAAGGCACACAAACAAGCAGAAAAAGGAAGGGAGTGGACTACTATCTCTGGCAGCACGGTTAAAGCTTCTTTAAAAGAACGGAATAAGAGAAGTATAACCCTTAGTAGAGAAAAAGATAATTTCACCATGGTTTTGAAAATTAAGGACTTATCTGATGAGGACAAGGTATTCGTTGGCCGGCTTAAGTGGGATGGGGAAAAAACAATGACACTTCCAATAGCTTCTCTTTCTCAAGAAGATCAGCAGTTGGTTAGAAGGGCTACTGGTGTTGTGAAAGCTCGAAAAGGCAAGGGGAAAGAATTGAAAGTAAGTCAACCCTATGCTTCAATGCGCTTAAAAGCCGGACTCTCCTTCATTCAATTTTTACACGCAAGTGTTGATTCAAATAATCAGGTGTCAATCACAGACAGGGTTACAGGAACTGATGCAATTGGTGTATATGCTAAGGTTGAAGGAGTAACCGATGATAAAAAATCAAAAGCATATATTCAAATCAATGCCTCTGGAAGCGGATTTAAGGCATTTAGTCTTGGATTGGAGCACAATGTTTATAAAATGATAAATATAGGAATGGATTGCACCTTGTATCCAAATAATTCATTTATTGAATTTCAGGATAGCAGAAAAGACCCCTCAAGTAAGTGGAAATGGTTTCCAGGTTTCAGACCAGATGAACAAGATCGGGGAGGAGGCTCATTTTTGATATCTCCCTATGTATCCGTTAATTTCTAAAATTGCTAGGTAATGTATGTTTCATAAACAAAATTTAATTTTTTTATTATTTCTTACCATTAATACAGCATTATCTCAAGGTGCCATTAAGATAAAAGCAGATAACGTACAGGTCCAGGAAGATGAGTCAATCACAATTAATGTTTTGAAGAACGATCAATTATCTGATAGAGATAACCTTGTAATTGAAATTCTCTCCAAGCCTGAAAAAGGTATAGCTACGGTTAAAGATGAAAAAATATTGTATACACCAAATGGTAATGCAAACGGGGTTGATAAGTTTGAATACAAGGTAGACATAGGTACTGGAACAGGTTCTGCTCAGGTACGTGTTAACATACAGCCAGTAAATGATCCGCCGACAGGTCTTTCTCTTACAAATCACATAATAAAGGAAAATGGATCTCCAGGGGCAGTGGTTGGAAAGTTAATAGTTGAAGATAATGATACCAAGGATACTTATAAGTATGGACTTGCAAAAGAGAATAGGCAGGATTTTAGTTTAGATGGGTCTAACTTACTTACTAAACGTCCTTTTAACTTCGAGGAAGAAAGTGATTTCTCAATTTCAATTCAAGTGACAGACTCAGGTGATGAAAAATTTGTTGGCAAAGTGAATGTAAAGATTGAAGATGAAAATGAGTCACCTATTCTTGTTGGTAAGGATAATGAAAGTCATAGTCACTCTGAAAATGCTGGGAAAATTGTTACAAGATTACAGGTAGATGATCCCGATAATAATCAATCAAGTGTAAAGTTTAAGTTGCCTAAGGGTGGCGATAATGATCATTTCAAGATTACACGATCTGGAGATGTGGCTTTCCTTAGATTACCTGATTTTGAGAAACCATTAGATGGTAATGGTGATAATGTATATGAGGTTAAGTACAAGGCACTTGATAGTAAGGATGATAAATTATTTGTGACTGGTTCTATAATAATTAAGGTTAAAGATGCTGAAGAAACAGAAATCGTCACACTCGATAAGAGAAAATACGTTGCCTGGGTTGTTGATCATCAGCCATATCATATTTTACTCGAGGATGCCATACAAGATTACATGCAGTTAAAATACACTAACTTTGAAGATGGAGATGCGATTGAAGATGGTGTAGATACATCAATAAAAGAGATGAAACCAACTGACCAAGTTGTTATAATTCAACAGAAAGGTAATGCAGATCAGATTCATGAGATATGGTATGGGAATGGTCTTGATTATACAATAATCGATCGAGAAAAAGTGGACTGGATCTTTAGTCAAGACATACAAAAAGTCCTAATTGAAAAAGATGAGTATCTAACCAGTGATTCTGAGGTTGCCTTTCACGAAAGCGAAAGTGAGAGACTGATGGCAGGGTACGGGTCAAAATTTTCAGTCTGGAATGCTAATAATTTTAAGATATCATTATCCTCCTTTTCCATGCGATCAAATCTATTACAATATGCGTCAAATATGAGAGTAGGTAATGATTTAATTGGTTTACCAGGTCTTTTAGCTGGGTCAAGTGAGTTAGGTGTTGCAACACAAAGATCAGAATTTGGTTTTAGAGTTCCATTTGCTTTTGACCTTGCATCAGGAAACTATGGAGACAGAGACGTACCGAGTCCAGATTATTTAGGTCTTTATGCAAGAGGAAACATTGATAATCTATTTGGAACAAAAACAGATTTACATGGTCTAATAGGTTTCACTTTCTATCCCCCAAGCTCTGGAGAAAAATTACAGTCACTTAGTTCCATATCAGATACTTCTTTTTCAAACTATGAAATAGAAAAAAGTTATTGGAATGAACGTTTTGAACAGACAAAAAACATTAACATATTAGATAGTTATGCTCTTGTTGCAACCACAGTACATGTCCCAGCTAAATTATCATTCATAGGAAGATTAACAGCTTCTCCTGGTTATCATTACCTTAAGATTGCGCATAGGTTACAGGATACTAGCCAAGATGCTAAAGATACTAATCAGGAATTGTACGAAAGAACATTCTATAACCAGTCACTTTCAGACCAAGGTTCAACGATGATTTTTAATCAGGATCCTCTAAATGATGATGGAAATTCTTTTACCAGACTAAATTCATTTTATATCAGATTTGATCTTGTTGGGCATATTGGAGAGAAACCAAAATTCATTGAGAGGCTCTCCTTTTTGGATTTCATTCAAATTTCAAAGGTTCCTTTTTATGAATTATCCTTACAGTATATATCCGGTTTGAATGCCATAACAACTTTAAACCTTAATCTTACTGATGAAATTGGAATATCATTAATGCATCTATCCAAAAATTCAGGTTTGAAAGGTAATTGGATGCCTGATACTAAGTTGTGGTTTGGTTTAAATTATAGGGCAAACTTTTAACTAAAAAACTAAAGTTGGCCTTATTTGGATTCATTGTATCTTTTTAATATTGGATGGATTCAAAAAAAAAATTATTTTCATCAAGATCTTTGTATTTTCCCATTCGTGAAAGATCTATCAATAAATCATTAAAGTAAATCAAGTTAAAACTATGAGACAAAAACATTTCTTACTTTCATTAATACTATGTTCATTTAATTTTTATCAAGGACAGGAAATGATCTACGACGAGGCAAATGCACCTAGAATAACGTCACGGAAAGTAGTTGCTGAACTTGGGGAGGATATTAGTGCACCAGCAATGACTACTGTTATTTTAGATGCCTCTCGCTCTACACCATCGAATGGATCATTAACATACGAGTGGTCTTTTTCACCAAACTTACTTTTCCAGAGTGATTATGATTTTGATAAGTCAGATGCGGTCATACCATATAATGAATCTGAATTAGATAGTACAGAAATAGGGAAAGGGATTAGTATAAAAAAGGTTGTTTCCAAAGATAAATATATTGAATTAGAAATGCCAAATGCTCCAGGAGGAACTCAGTTTGTAGTTGTATTGAGAGTTCAGAATAATATGGGTTCCAACGACAGTGACACTTTGATGGTAACTGTAGAAGGCGCCATAAATGATGGACATGAATCTGAGTTTTCTGATGTTTCTGAAGCTGATATGATAGGAGAATCTAGTTTTAGCGTAACTGATGAGAGTCAAGATAATAGAGAGCCACTGACAGAAACGCTAATTAATGGAGATTATCTTACCATTCAGCCTTTGAATAAACACAGGTTAAATCCAATGGAGGTGAATATAATTAACTCTTTCATATATGATCATCTCATTTCCACCGAAGTGAAAAATGTTCTTGACCCAAATAGAATTATACCCTCTAATGTTCAGGTAAATAAATTATATGAACGAATGAGGTTTGAGCCAGACACTGTTTTATTGGTGTATTTAGATACTTTAACTACTAAGTATGATCTTTCTAGGTTTAAGGAGGAACCATTAGATACCATTTACAATTCTAATAATGTGGGGAATAAAACTGATTTGAATAATAATGATACATCCTTTGTTTTTAGAAGGTATGAAACTGTAACAAAGGTCGACACATTATCCTATACGGAGGTTGTTGATACGACATTAAGATATCAATTTAATTGCATGACATACGATTGTGCTGCCGAAAATGCATTTCTCGAACAAGCAGGTCAAGTTCTGACCTGGGGTATTAATGACTACTCTCAGCTTGAATTTCATTATTTTAAATTAGAAGATATTTATGGTTCTGAGCCTACAAGCTACTGGGAAGCACAACGGGTACAGTTCAGCCCCTTTGCAGATAGTACGTTACGTTACCCTGAATCAATAGGCATTGATAGAGATGGATCACTCTTGATGGTCTCTGGGAATAGGCAGACTGCAAATAGTCTTGGAAAAAAAATGCATCCTGTCAACATCTTAGAATCAATTAGAGATGAAGTGCAAAAATTAGATTATCCATCTGGAATATGTGCTGGTTATCTAGGTGAGTATTATGTTTCCGATAAGGATGCCAACGCAGTGTATAAAATTTATGAGGGACAAATAAGTACAATCTTTTCAGCAAAAAAGGATGAAAATGGTTTAATTCTAGAAAATGAGCCAAGTGTCCCTACCAGTGTTAGAGTAGATCAAGAGGGAAATGTTGTGGTGCTCTTTGAAGGCGATGGTTCCGTATATAGTTTTGAATCATCCACAGGCATTAGATCATTATTATTGCCTTCAGGGACAATAAAAAGGCCAACTGATATTGCAATATCAACTGATGGAGCCCTGTATGTTGTTAGCGAGAGTGCACGTCAGGTGTATAGAGTAGCACTAGATGGATCTGTAATACCCTTTGCTGGTACTCTGAGCAGTACAGCTTCAGCGATGGATGGAGTATTGGCGTTAGAGTCATATCTAGGCTCTCCTGTTAGTATAGATTTTGATAATAACGGGCGTTTATATATTGCAGATGATGCATTTGGGTCCATTAGAGTGGTAACGCCTGATGGAATGATAAGCACTGTTACAAATAATGAAAATCGTGTTCTTGACATGGCCCAATTTAGAGTAAACGACCACGGACTTACTACTTTCTATGTGACACATACGCTCGACCATGGTCTTACACGAATTCACTATAAAACAGTTTCTAATAGTAGCAGATTTAATTACGTTCATTATCCATATCACATTATCAAACAAAAAGGTATATATGGGTTAGAGGATTCAATACGCAGGGCCTTGGATGCTTCCATGGTAACTCTTGTTCCTGAAGAGGAGAAAGTCATCTTTAACTTTAAAAAGATATCTGATTTCAATCGTAAACTAAATAAATATCTTAAAGAGAGACCGATTCTACTGGGACTTTTATTATTACTGATCAATCAAGGTTTGTCTGCAGCGTTTAGTGATGGTGGCCCCATTGATTTACCACCAGATTTTCCATTTTAAGAATTTTACATACTATTAGATCATCAAAGGAGTTGATTATGAGAAAATTACTACTCATATCCATTTTAATAGGTTCTCTTGGTTTTAGTCAAAAGAAAGACCGATCTGAACAAACAATAAACACATTGAAAGGTCTTTATACTGGTGTTAATTCATCACGAGAGACAGTTCCACGTCGCTTATCGTACCAAGGATTGCTAACCAAGGCTAATGGGAGGGCAGTTTTAGATGGCACATATCAAGTAACATTCAAGTTGTATAAAGAATCTGAAAATGGAGTGTCTTTTTGGGAAGAAACTCAAGACATAGAAATTAATGATGGTGTTGTCAGTGCTACACTAGGAGTGTTTAACCCAATACTTGATGTGCCTGCTAACTCTTACCTTGAGATTCATGTTAATGGTGCAGTCCTATCGCCAAGACAAGAAATGACTTCTGTTTTTTATTCAGTTGTTTCTGATACAGCAAAATATGCCCAGGCTGGTGATTATGAAGACCTCGATAATCTACCTAATCTGGAAGTTTTCGCGAGAAAAGATACCCTCATAAATTTTGCTCAATTAGATAGTTTGAATCCAGTTGCATTGACAGGAAGCTATGATGATTTGGACAATGTTCCAGACCTTTCTTCATTCGTGCAAAGTGATACATTGAACCAATATACTATTACAGCAAACCTCTCAGCAGTTGCACTATCAAATGATTACAATGACCTTTCAAACTTACCTGACCTTTCACAATATGCAACTGTTACTGACTTGGGTGCATATGTCTCTAGTGATACCTTGTCCAATTATGCAATTCTTGATAGTCTTGGTAGTATGTCAGATCAGAATGCCGAAAATGTCAATATCACTGGCGGATCGGTTACGGGAATCTCCGATCTTGCGATTGCGGACGGTGGTACTGGCGCGTCAGATAATAGCACTGCAAGATCAAATCTTGGACTGGAAATAGGGGTAGACGTTCAAGGATTTGATTCGGATCTTGCAGACCTTGCAGATGGTTCACTCTCAGCTGATAAGGTTGAATTTCTTGGTAATGTAACTTCTGACATTCAGGCGCAAATAGATGAAATCAATGTTGGTCCTGTCAATAGCTTGGAAGATCTTGGGGTCACGGCTGATTCTACTGAATTGAATTTCGTTGAAGGTGTAACATCAAGCATTCAAGATCAATTGGATGGTAAGCAGGATAATAGTAACGACCTTACAACTTTGGCTAATCTTGAACATAACCACGATCATTTCATTGTTTCTGATGGTTCACAGTGGAGGACCAAAGGTGGAGCAGATGCGCAATTATCATTGGGATTGTCCTCCATGGCGATACAGTCTGCAGATAATGTTGCAATATCTGGAGGAGCAATTGTTGGAATAGAAGATCTTGCAATAGGTGATGGTGGAACAGGCGCATCGGACATTTCTACTGCAAGAGTCAATCTTGGTGTAGAAATAGGAGTGGATGTTCAAGGTTACGATGCAGATCTTACTGACTTATCTGATGGTTCATTATCTGCTACCAAGGTTCAATATCTTGAGAATGTAAGTTCTGATCTTCAAGCACAGTTGAATGCTAAGATCGATACTAATACAGTTACTATTTCAAGTTTGAACCAAGCAGACGGAAATTTCATTGTTTCTGATGGTTCCAATTGGAATGTTGAAAGTGGCTCTGATGCAAGAACAAGTTTAGGTCTAGGTTCGATTGCAACTCAATCAGCAGATAATGTTGCAATATCTGGAGGAGCAATTGTTGGAATAGAAGATCTTGCAATAGGTGATGGTGGAACAGGCGCATCAGATGTTTCTAGCGCGAGAAGCAATCTTGGTTTAGAGATAGGTATAGATGTGCAAGGCTATGATGCAGACCTTGCAGATCTTGCAGATGGTAAGCTTTCCTCGTCTAAGGTAGAATATGGAGATTTCTTCATACAGTCTGAGGGTGTAAATGGTCAGGTCTGGACCTCTGATGGAGATGGTGTTGGTAGTTGGGGTAACCTGTCTGGAATCACAGGTGCAGCAAGCACGATAGATACGGAAGATCTTACAGCATCACGTGCTCTGGTCTCTAATGCAAGTGGTAAGGTTGATACTTCAAAGGTAACGCTCACTGAACTAGGATATTTGGATGGAGTCACGTCGTCCGTTCAATCGCAGTTGGATGGTAAATTAGATAATGATGATCACCTTGATGATATTTCGAATCTTGCTCATGCTGATGGGAACATAATTGTATCTAATGGAACTAAGTGGACTGTTGAGAGTGATGCAGATGCTCGTTCATCCCTTGGAATTGGTACAATAGCAACTCAAGCAGCAAATAATGTATCCATCACTGGTGGAAGTATTGCTGGAATTAATGACCTCTCCATTGGAGATGGAGGAACAGGTGCATCCGATATCGCAACTGCAAGGGTCAATCTTGGTTTAGAGATAGGTGTAGATGTACAAGCCTATGATGCTGATCTTGCTGATCTTGCTGATGGGACCTTATCAGCAAGTAAGTTAGAAAATAATGAATATTTCATCACATCAGCTGGGACGAGTGGTCAAATCTGGACCTCGGATGGCGATGGCGCAGGTAGTTGGGCAGCTTCAGCAGGCCTAACAGGTGCAGCAAGTACAATAGATGCGGAAGATCTTACAGCATCACGCGCTTTGGTCTCCAATGCTAGTGGTAAGGTTGATACTTCAAAGGTAACGCTCACTGAACTAGGATACTTGGATGGAGTGACATCGTCCGTACAATCACAATTAGATGCTAAACAGGCAGCTGATGCCGATCTTACTGATCTTGCTGATGGGACCTTATCAGCAAGTAAGGTAGAAAATAATCAATATTTCATCACATCAGCGGGAACAAGTGGTCAAGTCTGGACCTCGGATGGTGATGGAGCGGGTAGTTGGGTTGCCAACTCAGCAGCAACTGACATAGACGGTCTAACCGATGCTAAATCTGAGGGACTTAATTTTACAGGATCCTTAATTGTTGGTCATGAGACTACAGGAACCTTAAGTAATGCCCAATATAACACTGGAGTTGGTCTAGCGACCTTGGATGCTATTACTACAGGTGATTATAACACTGCTATTGGCTTTTCTGCTCTATCTGCCAACACCACGGGCGTCAGTAATACTGCAGGTGGATTCAATGCTCTTTATACGAATACCACGGGCACTCGAAATACGGCAACTGGGTACAGGTCTCTATACTTAAATCTCTCGGGAGAATACAATAGCGCGTTTGGAATGACGGCTTTGAGAAATAACACATCAGGCAATAGTAACCTTGCAATTGGATATGGTGCTCTGAATGACAACACCGTGGCAAGCTACAATACTGCAGTAGGTGCTAATGCGCTTCAAGACGCCAATCGAACAGCAGATACAGACGGCTACAATGTAGGATTGGGATACAATGCAGGAAACACAGGTACTAATGATATTACTACAGGAAATAAAAACACTTTATTGGGTGCAAGCACAGCGGCTTCAGCCGCAGCAGGAACCAATCAGACTATAATCGGTTATGGTACTCAGGGACAGGCAAATAATTCTGTTACACTTGGTAACGCTGATGTGACAGANATCTANATGGCNCAGGANTCAGGTGCGACTGTGTATGCCGCTGCCCTTGGGTTTGGGGATGTTGCCATGACNCTNCCTACNGCAGATGGTTCTTCGAATCAGGTATTAAAGACCAATGGAAGTGGGACATTGTCCTGGGGCTCTGCCGCAACAAGCATAAATGGTCTCTCTGATGCACTGGTCGAGGACACGGGTTCCATGTATGTCGGTAATGACCCATCCTCAACAACGGATGCTGCAGACTATAACGTGGCCTTTGGTACTACAGCTTTAGATGCTGTCACAACAGGAGATAGTAATACTGCGCTTGGCTATGATGCCCTTACCACCAATTTGGGAGGAAATCGTAATACAGCAGTAGGAACGAGTGCCTTAAGATTGAATACTACTGGTATCGCGAACGTAGCATTGGGTTCAAGTGCATTAGATAGAAATACAACATCCAATTCAAATACCGCAGTAGGACACGCTAGCAGTTTTCTTTTGAATTCTGGAGCCTCTAATGTTACTGTGGGTTATGAGTCTGGTAAATCAGTGACAAGTGCTGATAATAATGTACTAATAGGCTCAGGTGCGAACCCTAGTGCAAATTCTGGTACCAGTAATCAAACTGTGGTGGGATATGGAGCAACAGGGCAAGCAAATAACTCCATTACTCTGGGAAACGCAGATGTAACCGCGGTCTATATGGCACAGGACCAAGGAGCGACCGTTTATGCAGCAGGTGTTGATATCACGGGGTCAAGTGGTTTGATACTCGAGAATGATGAGACGATTACAAACTCTACTGATGGTACCATATTGATTGATGGAAAGGCAGATTTTAATGATAATCCTTTAACAGGTTATGGTGCAGATCTACAAACAGAATCTGGCACATCAAAAACATTGGCAGCAGCGGATAACGGCACGATTATAGTATGTTCAAGTAACAGCTCAGTTACCATAACTGTACCAACGAGTTTACCTGCTGGTTTTAATTGCATGATAATTCAAAATGGTAGTGGGCAAGTATCATTGAGTGCATCAAGCACTACGCTAAATAATCGAAATGGAAGCAAGACAGCAGGTCAATATGCTATTCTTACGTTAGTACATCTAGGTAGTAATGTTTTTGTTGTTTCAGGTGATACCACATCTTAATCATTGATCACCATGATTGAAAAAAAGAAAATATAATGAAAACAACATTATCTGATCTCTTTCTTCATATTGCTCCCATATTAGGAATTCATCTTTATTCTAATTGCAAATTTAATATGACTACCCAAGGTATTGCCCAAAATATGAATAAGCAAATAAAGTACGAATATGGCATACAGCTATTACCCAATTTATTGTCCATAAAAACAAAGGTAGTTTCCCTATTGACTACCATAGTTTTTGCAAAGAATAAAATAAATTTTAATGGTAGTTGTTATGATGTTTATCGACGATTATATGGTAGTTGTATTAATTTTAGCAATTATTTTAAAACTTTGGAATTAAGCTTGTTAAATGCGAAAATTTAGAACAAATAACAAACCATCTGCTTTCTCTTTAAAAGCGTTAGTTTTCTTGTTTTTTCCCTTATTCATTAACGCTCAAGAGTTTAATATCATTAGCCAGCAAGTAACGCTAAGCCAAAGCCCAATGACATCTGATTCACTAATACTCAATGGTTCTATAGGAAATAATTATCGTGAAGTTGATAGTGGTGATACACTATTCTTGAAAAGTGGCTTGTGGAACATAGCTTCAGGAATTTTTTCTTCGCCTCCTATGATTAATGCATCCTTCCCCGATACGATCAATAGATATGCTAAAGATGTCTATGCGCAGGCGATAGTTTATGACATGAACGGTGTACAAAATGTTGAACTAAAGGTTCAAATTGGTGGTTCAGTGGATCAATTAACCATTCCCATGGAAGCAATAGATGATTCAACCTATCGGGTAGATCTTCATGATAGTCTGCGTTCCGTTTTAAACTTTCGAGCTAAGATAGTGACAATAGATGGAATGTTTAATGAAAGTAACACCTCCTTCAGCGCACCCCATTTACAATTTGCCAACGATGAACTCACCATGAGGGATTCAATCTACAGCCATTATCCTGATGGTATACCTTCAGGGAAATGGCGACTTTTCTCTTTTCCAGGAGATTTGGATAGTATGTATCTCCCTCCTTCAAATTTAGATGAAGGTCACGTTTTTTATGATTGGGATCGAATTAACAAGAACTGGTATAAACCAGACAGCATGAAAATCGGTAAAGCCTACTGGTTTAAACATAATTATGCAGAATCGGTCATTTTTTCTAATAAAGATGTAAGCGGATACGCAGTCCCTCTCGAGGAATATGTCATAGAGTTAAACCAAGGTGCGAATATGGTTGGTAGTCCATTTTCTTTTCCTGTTCAAGCTGTGTTAAGCGATGGTGTCAAAGGCCCTTTCAGATATGGTTCAGAGGAAGGTGAAGGATGGGAGGATGTTGATGGTTTTGAACCTTGGGCAGGTTATGCGGTCTATAGTAACTCTGATACGGGTACCATAACCCTGAAACCATTTACGGATTCTATTGTCGTAAATAGATTCCTAAATGAAGGATGGAGATTAGAATTAGATGTGAGTTCTGATGGTTACATTGATAGGATTGGTGCCATAGGAAGGAAAGAAGGGGCATTAGAGCGCCGGGATATTCATGATTTACCCTCGGTGCCATCACTAGGAAACTCCCTAAGACTATTAATGGATATCGAATCTGATGGTACTTTTGACCATTGTTCTGACATTAGATCTCTGGAAGAATTTAATGGTGTCTGGAATATGCAGATCCAAAAAAATGGTTTTCAAGGAGACGTTGAGATGACTGGATCAATCAAAGATCCTCTTCCTGCTGATCTTAGGTTTGGTTTAATAGATATCATGAATAGAAGGTTGATTCAAGATTTTCCAGGAAATGGCATTCTGATAAAAGATCAAGATGTGGCTATCCATGATCTCATTTTAATAGCAGGTGAAGAGAGCTACGTCAACCAAATGATCGATCAGATTTTTTCAGATATTCCTGAGGAATACTCTTTGGGGCAAAATTACCCTAATCCATTTAACCCTACTACCCAAATGGAAATCGCATTGCCAGTTACGGAAAGAATTAGCCTTTCTATATACAATTTATTAGGACAAAAAGTAGTAACTCTGTATACCGGTGAGATGAAATATGGTTATCATACCATGAGGTGGAATGGAATGGATCAATTTGGTAGACCTGTTTCCTCTGGTGTCTATTTTTCTGAGTTAAGGACAAAGAGTTTTCGAAAAACAAAGAAAATGTTACTCTTAAAATGATAAGGACATGGAATTTTCTAATTACTGTGATTGGATTTTTTCTTTTTACAGGATTTAGTCCGCAGATAGCCCTGCCAACATTCCAAGGCGCTCAGGTAAAACATAGTAATGACTTAAGCCCTCCAATCATTACCATTACAGCTTCGGATGGATCCAATACCATTGCCAATAATTCAATTACTAACGATGCCAATATTACCCTGACCTTTACGGCCAATGAAAATGTCACTGGTTTTGCAGTTGGAGACATAGGGGCTATTGGAGGCAGTTTAAGCTCCTTTAGCGGTAGCAATGCCACCTACACTTCCACGTTTACCCCTTCAAGCAATAGAAATACTGTGGTCTACATTCCAAAAGAGGTCTATACGGATGCGAGCAGCAACAATAACATAAACTCTATTCCATACTACTGGACATATGATGGAACTGCTCCTGTTTATCTTTCAGGCACATACATTACAGGTAATAATAGCAAAGTGAAAATTCGTTTGAGTGAAACGGTTTATGACACTGATGGCGGAACTGGTGCTCTAGAGACTGGAGATTTTACTCTCTCCATCTCAGGTGGATCGGCAACCCTTGGTAGTTTAAATCCAACTGCCATAACTAAAGATACCCCCACCTTTAGCTCTACAACTCTTGATAATAATCTTGGAGGTGCCTTTGGTCTGGAGATTGTGGACCTGGATTTTGACGGAGACATGGATATTGTAGCAACTGGTCTCGATTGGAATGATATCAACTGGTATGAGAATGATGGATCCGAAAATTTTACAGAAAGATTGATCGATGGGGATTTGAATGGAGCACTAGGTTTGGCAATTAATGACATTGATGGAGATGGGGATCTTGATATTTTTGCTACTGCGTTTGTTGGGGGAAGTGTTGTTTTGTATGAGAACAATGGATCACAGAATTTTACTAGGAGCAACATAGGAACTTTGGGAGCAGCCTACGATGTTAGGGTGAACGATCTCGATGAAGATGGTGACATGGACGTGATTGCATCTGGGAGGAATGCCAATAAGATGGTCTGGTATGCAAACGATGGATCTCAGAGTTTCACAGAAAATGTCATCGATAACAGCATTGACGGTCCTGCAAATTTTGATGTCAAAGATTTAGATGAGGATGGAGACCTTGATCTGATGGTTGCCGTACTTGATGCCAATGATGTAGTATTCTATCAAAATGATGGATCGGAGAATTTCACTAAAAACACCATTGACTCTAATTTGCCAGCTTCTCGGGATGTTATCATTTCTGACATCGATAGTGATGGTGACTTTGATGCAGTTGCCACTTCCAGTAATAATAGTGGCAATGATTTAGTCTGGTATGCAAATGATGGATCGGGGAATTTTACTTCAAACGTAATTGGGGACGACATAAACTTTACTAATTACCTGCAGGTGGCTGATATAGATGGGGATAATGATCAAGATATTCTAGTTACCATGTTTAATGCAAGAGATCTAATATGGTATGAGAATGATGGATCCGAAAATTTTACTGCCAATACGATTGAGAATAATTTAGATGGAATAGCGGAGGTAAAGGTCGCTGACATAGATGGAGATGGTGACCTGGATGCTGTGGTAACTGGCAGGAATGCTGATGATGTAGTGTTCTACACCAATTCCGATTCAGGGTACGTGTTGGACATTTCTCTATCAGGAACTCCAGACGGTACAGAAACCCTCACAATTAGCCCTACCAGCAGCTCTATCTATGATATTGCAGGGAATGCTGCCTCGACCTCGCAGAGCAATAGCACCGTAACTCTGAATGATCAGAGAACTACCATGACCATAACTGCCGTCAATGGTAGCAGTAGTGCCGTCAGCGATGGCTCTACTACCAACGATGCGACCCTCACGGTAACCTTTACCAGTAGTGCTGCTACCACCAATTTTGTTGTTGGAGATGTAACCGTAAGCGGTGGGACACTTAGTTCTTTTAGTGGAAGTGGTACAACCTACACAGCTACCTTTACACCAACGGCAGATGGAGCAACCACCATTGATGTAGCAGCGGGAACATTTACAGATGCCTCTGGATATTCCAATGCAGCAGCAACACAGTTTAACTGGACCTATGATGGTTCGGTACCACGATTTTCAGCAATAAGTCTAGCCTCAAACAACAGTACAGTTTCAATTACGCTCAACGAAGCGGTGTACAATACCAACGGTGGAAGTGGTTCACTTGAGGCCAGTGATTTTAGCTTTGTCATCTCCGGTGGCACGGCGACCTTGGGCAGTAGCACACCTAGTAGTCTTTCAGCAAGCAGTAACACCTATACACTTGGGATCTCACTTTCAGGAACGCCGGACGGAACAGAGTTTCTAAATGTCTATCCCACTGACAACGGTATATACGATATAGTTGGGAATGAGGCAGTTATCAATCAAACATTTAATACGATCTTACTCAATGATGTATCCGGGCCTACCATGGAAATCACAGGTAAGAATGGCAGTGGTACCACGGTTGCGGATGGTGCGACCACAAAGGATAATCCCTTGACCATGACCTTCTCATCAAGTGAGCCTACGACTAATTTTGCCGTGGGGGACATCACGGTCAGTGGTGGATCTCTGTCTAGTTTTTCTACCACATCTACCTCCATTGACCAGCTGGGCAGTGACATTGATAGTGAGGCCGCTGGTGATATCTTTGGTGGGGGGAGTGGCGGAGACCGCGCCAGGACGTTCGTTAGCGTGAACTCCGATGGAGACCGAGTGGCGATAGGTGCCTCTAATAATGATGGCACTGGATCCAATGCAGGTCACGTACGCGTCTATGGATGGGGCGGATCATCCTGGAGCCAACTGGGCAGTGACATTGATGGTGAGGCTGCTGGTGATCTTTCTGGGCACAGTGTTAGCATGAACTCTGATGGAGA
This sequence comes from Fidelibacterota bacterium, assembly GCA_002718655.1. GTDB lineage: Bacteria > Fidelibacterota > Marinisomatia > Marinisomatales > UBA1611 > NZWG01. The sequence continues at coordinate 1,376 of PBFM01000018.1, read as the reverse complement.
CCGAGTGGCCATAGGTGCCTATGGCAATGATGGCACTGGATCCAATGCAGGTCACGTGCGCGTCTATGAGTGGGACGGATCATCCTGGAGTCAACTGGGCAGTGACATTGACGGTGAGGCCGCTGGTGATTATTTTGGAACCTGCGTTAGCATGGACTCCGATGGGGATCGAGTCGCTATCGGAGGATATGGAAATGATGGTAGCTATTCTAATGCAGGTCATGCACGGATCTACTCTTGGGATGGAAGCAGCTGGAGTCAGCTTGGCTCTGATATTGATGGGGAAGCTGTAGACGATTATTCTGGTTTTTCTGTGTCTCTAGACTCCGATGGAGACCGAGTGGCCATAGGTGCCCATACTAATGATGGTAATGGTTCTAATTCAGGTCATGTACGTATCTATGAGTGGGGCGGATCATCCTGGAGCCAGCTGGGCAGTGACATTGATGGTGAGGCCGCTGGTGACGCCTTTGGGTACAGCGTTAGCATGGACTCCGATGGAGACCGAGTGGCCGTAGGTGGCTATGGCAATAACGGTAATGGTAATAATTCAGGTCACGCACGTATCTTTGAGTGGGACGGATCATCCTGGAGTCAGATGGGCAGTGACATTGATGGTGAGGCCGCTCTTGATTATTTTGGTATTTCCTTGTCCCTAGATTCTGATGGTGATCGCATAGTCATTGGATCAAGTTCAAATGACGGTAATGGTTCTAATTCAGGTCACGCACGTATTTTTGAGTGGGGCGGATCATCCTGGAGCCAACTGGGCAGTGACATTGATGGTGAGGCTGCTGGTGATCAATTTGGATACAGCGTTAGCATGGACTCTAATGGAGACCGAGTGGCCATAGGTGCCCCTACTAATGATGGCAATGGAACGGATGCAGGCCACGTTAGGGTCCATGATGTGATCCACAAAGAGGTCTATACCGCCACCTTTACACCAAGCGCGGATGGTGCAACCACACTGGATGTTTCGGGGGGTGCATTCACGGATGCATCAAGCAATAATAATAGTGCAGCGGATCAATTCAATTGGACCTACGATTCAACAAGTCCTTATATCACAATTACAGCCACTGATGGATCTAATGCAGTTGCAAATAATTCAACGACTAATGACGCAACCCTATCGGTTACATTTACTGCAAACGAGAGCGTAACAGGATTTGCAATTGGAGATATAGGCACGTTCGGAGGAAGTCTTAGCTCCTTTAGCGGAAGCGGAAGTTCTTATACCGCAACGTTTACTCCGAGTGGCCAAAGAAATACGGGAATATTCCTTCCCAAGAATACATATACAGATGTTGCCACCAATAACAACCGTGGTTCATTACCTTTTTACTGGAGGTATGATGCAACGGCACCGACCA
>PBFM01000017.1 GCA_002718655.1 Fidelibacterota bacterium | reverse complement strand
GATATGTGAAAGCGGTAACAAAAAAAGAGATTAATAAACTATTTCCATCTACTATAATTAATATGCAGTTAATTACTTTATTTCCACCACTGGTAAGAAAAATCGGTAAAAATGTAAACTACTTCTATCCAAAGCTATCAAAGTTAAATTTTTTAAATACACATTATATTGCATTGTTAAAAAAAAACTATGAATAATCCTTTATTCAAATTGATAATGCATATCGCTGGTTATGATTTAATTAAAGCGGGAAAGAAAATTGAAGCATTACAAAAATTGTCTATCAAGGAAAAATTAAAATGGCAAGATGCGCAAAAATGGAAAATGGCTCGTCATCATTATAAATACAACCAAAACTACAAAGATAAGGTAGGTGGGAATTTCCCTGTTAAATGGGAAGATTTACCTATAATGGAAAAAAATGATTATCAACAACCAATCGAAAATTTAATATCCAAAAATTATTTAAAAAGTAAACTATACATTTCCAATACATCAGGTTCTTCTGGACATCCATTTTTTTTTGCAAAAAATAAAGAGGCTCATTCGCTTACCTGGGCATACATACAAAAACGTTATAAAGATTTAGGTATTGGGGATTATGAATTAGAGGCAAGATTCTATGGTATCCCATTGGAAAAAAAAGGTTATTTTAAAGAAATATTGAAAGACTGGATTGCTAATCGCATAAGATTTCCAGTCTTTGATCTTTCAGATGAGGTATTTGCAAAATTTATCATTTTATTTAAAAAGAAAAATTTTACTTATATCTATGGTTATACTAACTCAATTGTCCTATTCTCCAGATATGTAATTAGAGAAGGAATAAATTTCTTTGATATTTGTCCATCACTAAAAAAGATAATTGTGACCTCAGAAATATGCACAAATGAAGATCGGCAAATAATTAAAAAAGCTTTTGGCTTGCCCATATTAAGTGAATATGGAGCATCAGAATTTGGATACATTGGTTTTCAAAAATCATCAAATATCTGGCAAGTAGCAGATGATTTAGTTTATGTAGAAAATGATTCACACCAAAACCTCCTAATTACAGACCTTCATAATAAAGCTTTCCCATTTATCCGCTATAGAATTGGAGATATTGGAAAGTTATTTCATAATGATAGCGGTAATCAATATATCGAGAATTTACAGGGTAGGACAAATGATAGTATTATTCTACCTAGTGGTAAAATTGCACCTGGTCTTACTTTTTATTATATCTCAAGATCCATACTCGAAAAATCATCGGTTTTAAAAGAGTTCATAATTAAACAAATAGAAAAAGATTTTTTTATTTTTGAGGTTGTAAGCTTTAAACCCATAGATGATACTTTGTTATTGGAATTGCAAGATAATGTTGATAAATATCTAGAGCCAGGAATTAGAATTAAAATCAATAGAGTGGATAGTATATCTAGACCAAATAGCGGAAAAATCAAACATTTTTATTCCCTTATAAATCAATAATGTTAGTTTCCGTAATCATCCCAATTTATAATGAAAAAAATACAATAAAGTCAACACTTGAATCATTCATTAATCAAAAAGGTATTATTAAGGATGACTATGAGATTATAGTTGTAGATGGGAATAGTACTGACGATTCTGTTAGTTTGATAAAGGAATTAATCGAGGAAAATAATTTTATTAAGCTCATTAAAAATGATAAAAGGTTCATGCCGTATGGTTTTAATATTGGATTATCAAACTCTTCAGGAAAATATATAATGGTTGCTAGTGGCCATTGCTTGGTGGAAGAAAATTATTTAAGAAATGCAATATCATTAATCAAAGAAAAAGAAGTAGAATGTGTTAGCGGCGTTATGACTACGGTTCAGGATAATAACATAGGCAAGATAATTAGCGTTGCTCAATCAACATTTTTTGGTGTTGGTAATGCAGCATTTAGAATTAATCTTGATAACGGTACATATGTAGACACAGGAGTATTTGGTTTTTATATATCAGATATTTTTAAAAAAGTCGGTGGAATGGACGAAGAACTTATTAGAAATCAAGATGAAGAATTTAATTTTAGGTTAATTCAGAACAATGGGAGGATTTGGTTAGACCCTAAGTTGAAGTCTAAGTATTACTCAAGGTCAAGTTTTTTGAAATTATTCATTCAATATTTTCAATATGGATTTTTTAAAATTCGAGTTATGCAAAAAAGAATCAATTTTATATCAATTAGGCATTTGATACCACTAGCCTTTATTCTGGCCTTACTTGGGTCATCGGTTTATGTTTTAAAATTCAACAGGTTATTACCATTAATACTTCTTTTTGTTTCATATGCTTCTGCTTCAATTTTTTTCACAATCAAACAAATAGTAATAACAAAAAATCTGAAATTACATTACTATTTACTTCCGTTTGCATATGCGATGATGCACTTTGGCTATGGTATTGGATCTTTGCTAGGCTTTTTTTACTATATACATAAATGGAAAGATAAGGATATCATTGACAAACATTTTAACAGGTCTCAATTTGTTAAAAATAGATTATAAAAATATCTTCATACTTTTTTTGTTGTGTTTTTCTTTTACGCAAGAAATTCCAAATGAATTCTACGATTTTAAAGAAAAGCAAATTTTGATGAACTGTGGATTATTTTGGGATCAGAATTCAACATTTGGTCCCATAAGATTTTCCCATATTACAACATACTCAGATTCACTTATAGCTAGAGCACGTTTTGGTTCAACAATTTTAAATAATGGAACCGCATTGTATGCATTTGGACATTTTACTTTCAAAAAGCAATTTCACGGATATCTCTATCCTAGAATTGTAGATAATCCAGACTTTTTTCCTCGATTTTCAGGAGAACCTCGACTAATACATCGTTTTGGGTTTTCTTCTGGAGAGACCGATCTTTCTGGAATTAGTTATGAGAATGGATGGATGATTTTACAATTTGGAAGAGGAAGACAAAGCTGGGGAGCAGGTGAAGATATACAATTATCGTTAAGTCACAATAGCAATGCGTATGATTATGGTATGCTTGATTTAGATTTTAATAATTTACGTGTGAGATACTTCCATGGTTTCCTTGAGACAGATACTTTATCTGTTAATCGTTACATTGTAGGTAGAGGCATTGAATGGAACAACGAAAGAAATATATTAATAGGGTTATCTGAAATCATTATTTATTCAGGTGCTAATAGACCTCTAGATATTTCATATATGAATCCAATAGCAACACATTTAGAGATTGAACTTAATGAACGTCAAAATCAACTTGGGACAGCGAGTGGCAATGGTGTATGGCAATTGTCTTTAGATATGATTTTAAAAAAGAAACTCAAATTATCAATTAATTATATGTTTGATGAATTTGTCCTTGATAAAATTCAATTGATGAGTGGAAAAAGTCATGGTGATGCATATTCAATCCAGATTACACAAATATTATCAAATAACAAAAATTATTTAAATTTTATTTATTGCTCTTTGATTAGTGTTGGCACAAATACCTTTCAGCATCAAAAGGGGAATAACAATTTTGTTCAAAAAAATGTGCCATTAGGATATTTTAGAGGAAACGATATTCGTGAAAGTAAAATAGGAATAAAAGGAATTCTCTTTGACAAGTTAATTGGAAATTTTGAATTTGGAATACTTGAAAGAGGTGAAAATAATTTTATTGAAAAACCATATGAAGGTTACCACAACTATCTTGGTGGTTTTTTCCCAAGTGGTAATGTTAAAAAAAGTATAGTTAGTCAACTTAAATTTCAATGGTGGTGGAAGAAAAATATTTCTTTCTTTTTTGATTTACAATCTGATGATGTTGCTAATTTAAGTGAAAAGTTAGTTTTCTTTATTGGTTTGGATGCATATTTTGGAATAAATAAAATACTATGATAATTCCATTTCACAGACCAAATATACCAAAAAATTGGAACGATTTATTTTTAGATTCAATTCAAAGTGGTTGGCTTACTACTGGATCAATTGTACAAACTTTTGAGGGGAAATTATCAAATTATTTATCATCGGAATACGTTATAGCATTGAATTCCTGTACTGGGGCTCTTCATCTAGCATTATTAGCAAAAGGTTTCGGGGAAGACTATAAATTTATTGCTCCGACGTTCACATTTGTTTCAACAATAGAATGTGGATGTTATGTTGGTATGAAACCGATTTTAATTGATAGTCAAAAAGATGGGTTTTTAATTGATTTAAATAAAGTTGAAGATATTCTTAAGAGAGATACTTCAATTAAAGCTATTATACCAGTACATTATGCAGGTGAGTCACTTAATCTAAAATCTCTTTATGATATTGCTGAAAAATATGGCATATTTGTTTTAGAAGATGCAGCTCATGCATTGGAATCGGTTTCAAATATTGGTAAAGTAGGGAACACTAACTACGCTGCAGCATTTTCATTTTATGCAAATAAAAACTTAACTACAGCTGGGGAAGGTGGTATTGTATCAACAAATGATTTAAAATTAGCGAAAAAAATAAAAAGATTATCACTTCATGGTATGACAAAAGATGGTTGGAATAGATTTCAAACTTATGGTAAATGGGAATATGACATTGTTGATTTAGGTTATAAATATAATATGACAGATATATCTGCCTCTTTTGGTTTATGGCAATTGAATAATTTAGAGCATTGGAAATTCAGGCGGATAGAGATAGCCAATCAGTACGAAAAGGCTTTCAAAAAAATTGATGGATTGATTCTCCCAGATTTAAATAAAGGGCATGCTAGACATTTATTTGTTATTCAATTAGACTTATCCAAATGGTCAATATCCCGTAATGAATTTATTGAGAAAATGAACAATCGTGGAATAGGTCTTGCAGTTCACTATAAACCGATTCATATGTTATCATTTTATAAAAGAAAATATGATTATAAATTTGATGAGTTTCCAAGAGCAAATAAACTTTTTGAATCAGTTATATCATTGCCAATTTATCCGCTGCTTACAGATAGAGAGCTAAGCTATATTATAGAAGCCGTATTTGAATTATCTGAAAAATATATCAAATAAAGTGTATTTTTTTCTAATCATTATTAATTTTCGTGTGACTCAAATCACTCAAGCTAAAAAACATATAGGAATTAAGCTCAATTAAAACGTAAATATGGGTATGATGGAAATAATTTCAAGAATTACCGGATTAATCCTATTCCTATTATTATCCCCATTACTATTCGGAATCTCTTTTTTAAATCTATTGATTCAAGGAAGACCAATAATTTTCAGGCAAGAAAGAATTGGTAAGAATTTTAAACCATTCATAATATATAAATTCAGAACAATGAATAATGGTAATAGTGAACTAAATTTCACTACTGCAAAATCCGGTAATGTTACTAGGTGGGGTAAATTTCTTAGAAAAACAAAATTGGATGAGCTACCTCAATTTGTTAATGTTATTAAAGGGGATATGCGATTTATTGGCCCAAGGCCAGAAGTACCAGAATTTGTAGACGAGGACTCATTTTCTTTCCTTAATACTATAAAGCCAGGACTTTCTGGCTATTCATCTATACTATTTAGAAATGAATCTGAGATTTGGTCAATGATTGATTCAGATGACCCATATAAAGAAATTCTAAAAATCAAGGTAGGTCTTGATAAATACTATGTAACAAAGAAGAATTTTTTTGAAGACTTAAAACTCGTTGGAATAACTATTTTATCTTTATTTATTCCAAAAAAAATGGGGCATTACTTATTAATTCGATTATTAAAAATTGAAGATGACAATGAATTTAATCTTCAGCAAACTCTCTTGGATGTGAAAATAAAAGACATTGAAAAAAGCGAAGTTAAAATTGATTCAACAAGGAATTTAAGAATCATATTATTATGTGATGTGATAGCAATACTTTTAGGGTTTATTTTTTCTTTATTTATCAGGAATGATTTTTTAGTACCCGACTTAATTTTCAATGATATGATTTTCAATATGCTTGGCCTTGTTCTCTCTGTAAAACTTGTGTCTTTTGCAATTTTTGGCCTATATCGAGGTATGTGGAGATATACTAGTCTTCTAGATATGTCTAATATTGCTAAGGCAAATGTGTTTGGGACAATACTAGTAATCGCAACTATTGGATATTTTCGTGGTTTCCAAGATATCCCAAGAGCAGTTTTTATGATTGATTTAATTCTTACTTTTTGTTTTACTGGATTATCTAGGATTGGAATAAGATTAATTTACTCCCACTTAATTAATCCAAAACCATATAGAATTGAATTAAATAAGCGTGTTGTTTTAATTGGTGCTGGTACAACGGGTGAGTTTATTTGCAAAGAATTATTGAATGATTCAAAGCACCGAATGGTTCCAATAGGCTTTTTAGATGATAATAAAATGTTACATGGCAAATCAATTCACAGGCGTAGAGTTTTTGGAAAAGTATCTGATCTTTCAGATTATGTAAATAGGTATGATGAAGCCCTAATTTGTTGCCCAAATGCCCCACGAAAAGAACTCTATAGAATAATTGAGATATGTAAAATTGCTGGTAAACCTTTTAGAACCCTTCCATCTGTTGATGAGGTAGTGTCTGGTAAATTATCGGTTAATCAATTAAGGGAAGTCTCAATAATTGATTTATTAGGTAGAACTGAAATTAAAATAGATGGACCATCAATAAATCAATATATACAGGGTAAAAGAATTCTAATTACTGGTGCTGGAGGGAGTATTGGCTCTGAGTTAGTCAGACAATGTATAAAGTTTGAACCAGCATTAATGGTTATGTTAGACAATAGCGAATATAACTTATTCCAAATAGAACGCGAAATTTTAGGAAAATCATCAAAGGTGCTTACTAAACCATTATTATCTAATATTAGAGATACGGATATAATGGCAAAAGTTTTTAATGAGTATCAACCTCAAGTAGTATTTCATGCTGCCGCATATAAACATGTATCTATGCAGGAAGCATTTCCTTGGGAAGCTATCAAAACCAATGTACATGGTACTGCAAATCTTGTAAAGCATTCTCTTGAGCATCAGGTCGATAAGTTTGTTCTTGTAAGTACAGATAAAGCAGTCAAACCAATTAATGTTATGGGAGCAACAAAACGTCTTGCAGAATTAATTTGTCAGGGTGCTAATTCTTCTTATTCTACTAGATTTATGGCTGTGCGATTTGGGAATGTATTAGGAAGTAGTGGAAGTGTCATACCTATTTTCCAAGAGCAAATTAAAGCAGGTGGTCCAATAACAATTACAGACCCTGATATGGAAAGATATTTTATGTCAGTTCCAGAAGCAGCTCAACTAATATTACAAGCTGGCAGTTTAGGTAATGGCGGTGAGGTATTTGCATTAGATATGGGTAGGCCAATAAAGATTCTAGATATTGCTAATGAATTAATTAGGTTATCTGGTCTAGAACCTGATATAGACATTCCCATTAGTTTCATTGGCTCAAGGCCAGGCGAAAAACAATTTGAGGAGTTAGTTTTAGATTCTGAATTGGTTCAGAGAACCATTTATGACAAAATTCTTGAAATTCGGCCTAGTATTGCTCCAGAAACTATAAAAAGTATAACTCAAAGAATTATGACTGGTGAATTAAATGGGCATGAATTTGATAACAATAAGCTTCGTACTTCACTTTCATCTCTTGTACCAGAATATAAACCCCTTGAAAAAGATCAAAGCGATCCAATAATTTTAAAAATAAAGCCTGAGATTGAAGCTTAATTTTTAATGCTGGATATCTTCTGTTAACTATCTTTGTAAAATGACAGTATGCTGTAAACAAAATAATATTAGAAATGTCTATTCTTAAATCAACTAACCCCGCTACAGGTGTGGAAATACAAAAGTATAAAGAATATTCAGATACTAAAGTTGAATCCATAATCAAAGAAGCAAAAATCTCTCAAATGCACTGGAGCAAATCAGAACTTGATTTACGTTTAGTTTGTTTAAAAGAGATTATGGAAGTTTTAAGTGATAGAAAACGAGAACTTTCATTATTAATTACAGATGAAATGGGTAAACCCTTAAATCAATCTGATGCAGAAATTGAAAAATGTATATCATTATGCAACTATTATTTTGAAAATTCATCTAAATTTCTTAAAGATAGGGTTATTTCAGAAGGCTGCCAAAAAAGTTTAGTGACATTTCAACCCATTGGTCTTGTTTTGGGAATTATGCCATGGAATTTTCCATTTTGGCAGGTTTTTAGATTTGCGATACCTACAATTACAGCTGGTAATGGGGCTATTTTAAAACATGCATCTAACGTTCAGGGATCAGCATTCGCAATTGAAGCTTGTTTCCAAGACGCAGGATATCCTAAGAACATTTTTCGCAATATTTCAATATCTAGTAAAAAAGTAAAAAAAATTATTAAAAACATTGATATAGCTGCAATAACATTAACTGGTAGTACACCTGCTGGAAAAGCAGTCGGAAAAATTGCTGGAAAATCCTTAAAGAAAACAGTTTTAGAGTTAGGCGGTAGTGATCCCTATATTATTCTTGATGATGCAGATTTAAATAAAGCTGTACAAGCTTGTATATCTGGAAGGATTTTGAATAATGGGCAAAGCTGCATTTCAGCAAAAAGAATTATATCAACAAAAAAGTTGTATCCGAAAATTGTGGATAAAATCAAATTAGAATTGAGCAAGAAAATTATGGGTGATCCAAAAGATAAAGTTGATATTGGTCCGATGGTATCATACAGATCAAGAGAACAAATACATGATCAAGTTTCACGAACTATTAAGCAAGGTGCAACCCTTTTAATGGGTGGATTTATACCTGATATCATTGGAGCATATTATCCCATTACCTTATTAACTGATGTTGAACCAGGTATGATTGCTTTCGATGAAGAGATTTTTGGACCAGTTTTTTCTTGCATTATGGCTGAAGATGAAGCCCATGCCATAGAGCTAGGAAACTCTACCAATTTTGGATTAGGTTCAGCGATATTTACTGAAAATCAAAAAAAAGCAAAGGATATCGCTAAAAATCATATGCAAGCAGGAGTTTGTTTTGTGAATGACTTTGTTAAATCTGATCCAAAATTGCCATTTGGAGGAATAAAACAATCAGGATATGGTAGAGAATTATCTAGTTATGGGATGATGGAATTTGTAAATGTGAAAACAGTTGTAATGAATTATGAATAATTATTGTAGCAAAAATACGTACAAAATATTATTTGTGGTTTTTACTTTTCAATTAACATTTAATATAAGTGCAAAGGAGAATAAATTATTTTGGGATGGGCGCGATTGGAATAATATTCCCAAGATGATGGACTATGATTTAGAATCTACAATCCGGGTAAAGATGGCATATTTAAATGGATTACTTGATGGTAGACTGTTTTCATATCTAAAAGTGTGGAATGAAGATCAAATTCTAGCAGATAATGTTTTCAGTGAAACTGTTGATTATTTATCGACCAGAGAATTAATTAAGAATATAGATTTCTTTTATAACGACCCCTTGAATAATTATGTACCTATGCCTTCAGCAATAATTATAGCAAATATGTATGCAGAAAGACTTCCAATACAAAGTATAGAAATTTATATAGAATCCACCAGAAGGTGGATAAATGATCTTATTTTAGATTTGGATACATTAAACTACAGTAAGCTATTAGAAGAAAAATTAATTAGACATCAAAAAAAAATAAACTAATCAATTCGAATGAACCCTGATTTTGGATGCCATGCAAAAACTCGGTTCTCTCCAGAAAATTTTACTTTAGAGATATTAAAAGTAAATGATGAAATATTTTTTGATTCAATATTATAAGATGTGGTTTTTGTTGTTGAAAAACCAGTTTGTAAAGCAGGCTCATAATGATATACTAAAACCATTCGTTGCTCGCCAAGAAATGAGTTATCTTCCGAATATTCCGTTATAAAACCCTCCAAATAGTCAACAGGACGTTCTACATTATTGGTTACCTGCACATTGACTAAAATTTTTGCATTATCTATTATTCTTGGACGTACGTCTATAGAAAAAGGGATTTTTTTTTGGCCCCATATGACCGTAAAAATAAATAGTATAATCACATATCTTTTCATAGTAATAAAATTGCATTGAATAATTTTAAGACAAAAGAGAAAGGTTTTGTTAAATTTATTGATGGAAAGGTTTAAAATAAATTTAATTCTTAATACATTGTTTTGTATAACTCAAATTTAAAAATAATAATTATTCTTTCTCTAACATTTCTTACTGGTCAAAATAGAATTGGACAATGGGGAGCTTTAACTTCAGTGTTAGAAGTAAGAGATATAGTTAACATTGATGGACATCTATATGCGGCTACAGGTGGAGGTTTATTTCACATAAATGACAACAACTATTCTGTTTTTACAAAAGTAGATCAGTTAGAAGGAGTAGACATAAATGCTATTGCTGTTGACTTTAAATCTCATATCTGGATTGGAGGTAATTCACCTAATGGATTTATACAGGTTTATGACCCTGCAAGTCAAAAGTCAATTGAAATATTCGATTTTGGAATGAACTTAATAAAAGACATTAAGTTAGATGATAAAAAGTGTTGGGTCCTGTTTAAAGATGGCCAAGATTTTGGTTTAATGAAATTTGTTTATAATAAAAATTGGGAATACAGAGAATCTTATGTTAACTATCCAGAGAATGGAGGATTAATTAATTGTTTTACTGCTAATGATTCTATTATTTATGCTGGTATGACTAATGGGCTATATTCAGCTAAAATATCTAGCAATATGAAAGATCCAAATAACTGGGAAGTTTTAATTCCAGAAATAAGTGGCAGTATAAACTCAATCGTGTTAGATAACGGAAAATTGATTTTCTCAAAACAAAATAAAATTTATACATTTGATATTTCAAGTGAAGTCTTAGATGAACTTGACTTTTCATTTGAATTAATTAATCCAGATGATATTTATATAAATTCAGAGGAAATTTGGTTTGCTGATGAAGAAAAAATTTTTTTAAAAAAAAACACTAATGATTTTTTAATACATGAAGGTTTGATTGCATCGAGCTTTAATCAAACATCTGATGGAATAATAGCTGGACTATCAAATGGTTACTTGTTTATAAATTTTAATTCAAATCAAGAAATTTTTACCCAGAGACTAATTCCAAATACACCTGCAACAGGAAATTTCTCTTCAATAACCGTTTTGAATGATGGACGTTTAGTTGGAGGAAGTGGCAATGGAATATCTATTTATGATGGTTACGGGTGGCGGAATATATTAGAGATAAAAGTTAATGGTTCAATATCATTAAATAATCAAAATAACTATAATTTCTTTATTGCTGATACAGTAGCATTTGATTTTGGTGAATATATCGCAGATATGGAACAAGGACCAGATGGGTTATTATATTGTGCGATTCGTGGTTCACGTGTTTATTCTAGTAACCCACCAAGATGGAGCGGTGGTGTACTTGTTATAGATGTTGATGACCCCAGCAATATTACTGCTATTGACACTACATTTCTTAGTTATCATACCTCTTCAGGAAATTCGATACCTTACCAAGTCACACTTGATATAGAATTTGATAAACAAGGTAATTTATGGATTGCAAATCCATATTGCATTAATGGAAATAACCCAATTCACGTAAGGTCATTAGATGGCATTTGGAAACATTATGGCTCAAATGAAACATCAACAAGAATTAGTCAATCTCCATCATCGATAACTTTTGATGATTGGGGAAGAGTATGGGTTTCATCATTCCAAGCTGAGGAAGCAAACCTAGGTATTTATCCAAATGGAGGCATTTCATACCTCGCATATGAAGGTTTTCCGTATAATCCCACAAATTTTTTTTGGAACATAATTCAGTATTCTGGTACAGTTTGGTCCCTAGAAATGGGAATGAATAGTCGGTTGTACTATCTTACTCCATCAGGACTTAACTACTATGATTTAAATAATAATCCTAATGCTATTGTTGGTGAAAATTTGTATCCATATTTTCCTAATATATCTTTTGGAACTGGTGCAGGTATTTCAATAGATCCCAATGGCAATATATGGACGCACTCTCCATCGCAAGGGGTACACGTCCTTTTACAAAATACATCTTATTGGCCAGATATTAATGGATTTAGAATGCATAATAGTCCACTGTTATCCGATGAGGTAAGGGATATTGATTTTGATGAAAATAGAAATCTCGCCTATATAGCTACTAGTAAAGGAATTAATGTTCTTAGAATTCCGTTCGGAAAACCAAAATTAGATTTTAATGATGTAAAAATCTTCCCAAGTCCTTTCTTTTTGCCATCAGAAAAACCTATGATTATTGATGGACTGATTTATTTGACATCAGCAATCATTACAACATTGGATGGTAAAGTTGTACGGCACATTTATTCCTCTGGATTAAACAATGATGGGGATCAACTTCTCTGGGATGGAAAAGATGAAAAAGGAGATTATGTTTCATCTGGAGTTTACCTAATATTAATCTATAACGGGGATAATCTACATCAAGAAAATAAAATTACAGTAATAAGCCGTTAAACTTAGATTAAGTTTTTGTGGAAAAATTTTTCAAACTATTTTTTTCAAACTTATTAATAATTTCCTTAATCATTTGTAATCGATTATCATAATTCATAAAAGCACTTTTTATAGAATATATGGTAATTTTTTTGAAATCATCTAAATCAAACCCAAAATTTGTATGTGCTAGCATAAATTCCCTTGCAAGTGATGTATTTGATATGAGTCTGTTATCAGTATTTAATGTCACTCTTAGTCCATTTTCATAATAGAATTTTAATGGGTGCGATGCGAGGGATTTAATGCTACTAGTTTGCCAATTCGATGTTAAGCATATTTCTAATGCTATTCTGTGATCATTTACATAATGCATTAAATCTTGATTTTCAATTAATCTAGTGCCGTGTCCTATTCGATTTGCACCACATTGGTGGATTGCTTGATGTATGGAAGAGGGTCCATAGGCTTCTCCAGCATGAATAGTTGCATTAAGATTATTATTTCTTATTAAATAAAAAGCTTTTCGGTGCTCCTTTGCTGGAAAATTTTCTTCTATACCTGCTAAATCAAAGCCAACTACTCCACAATCTTTATACTTTACTGCTAATTCAGCTAGTTTCAATGATGCTTCTGGCGATATATGTCTAATACCACAAATTATAATTCCAGATTTAACTCCAAAATCCTTTTCTCCTTTTTTTAAACCTTTGATTACTGATTCTAGAGCGATTTCTAAATTCATCCCATTTTTTAAATGAAGAATTGGTGAAAAGCGAACTTCAATATATATTACATTTTCTTTATTAACATCCTCAATTAATTCATAAGAATATCGTATAAGTGATTCTGGCGTTTGCATAACAATTAACGTAAGCTCAAACTTTTTTAAATACTGCTTAAGATTACTTTTTTTTTTAAATTTGAAATAATTGCTAAGTGATTCATGATCATCAAATTGCAGTCCTAATTTGTCCAATTTGGCTTGGTCAATAATTGATTCAACTCGTAGACTTCCATCAAGATGGCAATGGAGTTCAACTTTTGGTAGCTTAATTATTTGATTAATTGTTATCAAACTCATATAATTAATTTTTCTGATTTATTGGCACGGTAACTGTTTTATAAAGCCATATTATAATAGTTAAGAAAAATAAAATACCAATTATATTGTGATCATTCAATTTAGGCCACCAGTCCTTGATTCCAGTTATAAAAATAGGTATCGCTACAATAATTCCTACTAATGCTTCGCCAGTAATCAGTCCAGAAGATATTAATAGACCACTTTTTTTCATTTCATCAGAGGCACCTGAGATATTACCCATGTGCGAAATTAAACCCCCAATGAAAATTGGCACTGTCAATTCAACTGGCAAATATATTCCAACTGCAACAGCCAGTACGGGGACCCGAAATTCGGAGCCTAATTTTTCTTGTCTATTATCAATAAAAATTATAAGGATACCGATTATTGCTCCAAATCCGACCATATCCCAAGGAAGACCTCCATTAAAAACGCCATCAGCTACTGATTTCATTAGAGTCGCCTGAGGTGCAGAAAGTGTGGGAGAGCCAATAACATATGCAGTGTGCAATATATCAAGTACTAAGCCAAGGATAATTGCTGAACTTAGTGTACCAATTATTTGCATTACTTGCTGTTTCCAGGGCGTAGCACCTAAAATATATCCTGTTTTTAAATCTTGAAGATTATCACCGCCAATTGCTGCTGCACAACATACCACTGCTCCTATCATTATTGCTGCAGGGGCGCCTGAATTTGAATTATCGCCAAGGAGCAAAAGTAATAATAACGATGAAAAAAGGATTGTCGCTATTGTAACACCAGAAATAGGGTTATTAGACGAACCAACTATACCTGCCATGTAAGCAGCAACTGCCGAGAAAAGAAAACCAAAAATCATCATAACAAATGATAGAATTATTGCTACTGTTACATTATTAACAATTTCAAAATAAATGAGATATATAGGTATTAAAAGTAAACCAAGAGCTAAACCAACATAATTAATAGGAAAATCTTTTTCTTCAATTGGTATGTTACTAATGCTATTTATTTTATTTAGTGCTTGAAAACTTGCTCTTAGTCCTTCAATCAATGGCTTTATCAGTTTAGTCAAAGACCAAACACCTCCAACAACCATTGCACCTACACCTAAATATCTAATTTTAGATTTCCAAATATTCCAGGCTGCATCCATTGGAGATCCTTCAAATCCATAAATTGCTGAATAGATAGGGATTGCAAGAAACCATGAAATTAACCCTCCAGATACTACTAATATTCCAATATTTCTCCCAACGATGTAACCAACAGAAATAAGAGCAGGCGATAGGTCAGTTCCAATTCCAAATATTGAGCCACGAATTACAATTGCACCTTCAATTGAGCTATTCCACAAAGAAAAACCTTGCTGGCACAGCTTCATCACACCTCCAACTATTGCAGAGTAAAGAATGGTTAATAACCCCTTATTTTTTTTATTTGTTTCGTTGTGTCCTGCCTTTAAAATTGCTGCAGTTGCAATACCTTCAGGATATTGAAGCTTTGCTTTAATTATCAGAGCACGTCTTAGTGGAATTGTAAAAAGCACTCCAATGATTCCTCCAATTGACGCTATTTTTGCGACTTCTATATAATCAAAATTTTTCCAAACTCCCAAAAGAACCATTGCTGGAATAGTAAAAATAACACCTGCAGCTAAGGATTCTCCCGCAGATGCAGCGGTTTGAACAAGGTTGTTCTCCAGTATGTTTTTTTTTCTAAATAATGAAAGAACGCCCATAGAAATAACAGCTGCTGGTATTGAGGCTGATACCGTCATCCCTGCAAAAAGTCCTAGATATGCATTAGCTGAAGCAAGAACAATTGAAAGTAAAATTCCTAAGAATAGTGCTTTTATTGTAATCTCTGGCAATGGTTTAGACATTTCCTCTCCTTTTAAATGACATAATAAATGTAGTAATTAATAACCTTTTAAAATAATATAAACCATTAGTAATTATATTTTTATTTAATTTAATTTTTGATAGTCAGGGGTGCTATAAAATTTTAAATAGCTGAGAATAAACCCATTGACCTGATCTGGATAATGCCAGCGTAGGGAGCCATATGAAATTTTATATTTATTTTATTCTTATAACGAAAACATTAGTTTTAGCAAACAATATTCGAGGTACAGTCTCCAATCAATATGATGGAAAACCTCTTGCTGGTGTAAATATCACAAATGATAGCATAGGTACTACCACAGATAATAAAGGTAGGTTCACAATCAATGTAAAAAGGAAAACGCCTTTAAAATTTTCTCATATTGGATTTCGAGTTATAATTCTTCCCGCGAGTCCAAATATGAATATAAGATTAACCCCAAAGTCTATTAGGACTGATGAAGTCATGGTTTTGAGTGGTCTAAGTGAGAAGTCTAATTCCCAAAATGAAAGGAATATAACTGTTCTGGATTCAGATGATATCACGAATTCAAGCGCTAATCATTTTCAGACTCTGATGGAGAACATGCCAAACCTTAGTTGGGCTGGTGGCACAAGTAGGCCTAGATACTTTCAAATAAGAGGCATTGGCGAAACAAGCCACTATTTTGGAGAAGGACCTCCAAATTTTTCGATTGGATTTATTTTTGACGATTTAGAATTAAGTGGTATTGGGATGCTAGGTAATTTATTTGATGTTATGCAAATAGAAACATATAAAGGACCTCAATCTACTATTTTTGGTGCGAACGCAATAGGTGGAGTTATCTCTATAAGATCATATGACCCTACCGATAGTTTTGATTTGAAAATCTCATCTGGTATTGGCACAGATAAGCATAGGAGGTTTAGTACAGCTATTAATATCCCAATTGTTAAAAATCTTAGAATGCGTTTCGCCGGTGACTATAATTATTCTGATGGCTTTAGAACCAATAATTATTTAAATACATTCAATTCAAACAAGCGTGAAGAATTTTATTCTAGAATTAAAATAAAATATCACTATATGAATAAGATATTTGTTTTGGGTTCATTTTTATATACCAATTTTGATAATGGATATGATGCTTGGGCTCCAGATAATAACAAGCAATATATGACCTACACAGATCAGTTAGGCAAGGATAGCCAAAAAACAACTGGAAGTTCCTTAAGATTAAGATTGAATATAGCAGATGATTTTGATATTGTTTCTATTACGTCATTCACAAATTCAAATTTGGTACATGCCTATGATGGGGATTGGGGGAATGATGTTTATTGGTATGAAAACTATGGATTCGATAGTGAATTTGAAGGGTGGCGTTATAGTTTTTTTGATGAAAATAACAGAGTTCGTGATTGTTTTACTCAAGAAATACGTTTTTTAAATGAAAATTTTATATTTGGGTTTTACAATAAAGACTTAAATGAAATTGATGAAGCAGCTGGTTACCTTTTTGGCGGATTAGCTACAAATGCCAAAAGTAATTATGATTTTAAGGTTTTTTCTGGTTATGCAGAGTACAAAAAAAATATTTCTAGCAAAGTAAGAGTTTTATTAAATGCGCGAATTGAAAATAATATAATAGATTATAACGGAGTGTCTTATGGATATCAGGGCTATTCCTTGCCGAATGTTAATTTTAACACCAAAAACATATTAACTGGATATCGGTGTGCTCTAATTTCCAAACAGAGCAGTAACTTGATGATTAATGCTAGTATCGCTAAAGGGTTCAAATCTGGCGGGATTAATCAACAACCTTATCTGAATGATTTAAACCGTCCGTTTGGACCAGAATCTTTAATATCATTTGAATTAGGTATGCGTTATAATAGATTTAATTTCAAATCTAACCTAATTGGGTTTTTAGGAATAAGAGAAAATCAGCAGATATCCATATCAAGTCAGCAGTTTGAAGGTGACCCAAACAGTTTCCTATATTATGTGAGTAATTCTGGCTCTGGTCATTTGAGAGGTGTAGAGTTAGAAAATGAAATTAAAATAACTCCTAAATTAAATCTTAATTTTTCAGGAGGATATTTATATTCATGGGTAGATGAATTTAATTATTATTTACAAAATGATATTATGGTCACTGGAGGAAATAGAGAAACAGCAATGTCTCCTAAATATACTGCTTCTATTGGGTTAAAAATTCAGAATGAGAATGGTTTATATTCCGGTATCTCAGCCTCCTACAAAAGTGCGTATTATTTCTCGGATGGTCACAATCAGAGGTCGAATCCATATTTTCTGACGAACTTATTTATTTCAAAATCAATAGGAAAAGTTAATTTAAAATTATGGGCAAGAAACATTATGAATCAATTTTATGCTAATAGAGGATTTTATTTTGGTCTAATTCCTCCAAATTATCCAAACCAACTTTTCGTAAGCTATGGGGATCCAAGACAAGTGGGAATTACAATTGATTATGAATTAAATAGGTAAATTTTCATTATAATTTTCATTATTCATTAATATCTCTAATTTTAGAGACGATATGACTACTTATATAAAAGATGTTTAATCAATTAAAAAATCAATTTCAATCAATTTTCAGAAATATTCGTGGGCTAGGGAAAATCACTGAATTAAATGTAAGAGAAACAGTAAGGCAAGTAAGAAGGTCGCTTCTTGATGCTGATGTAAACTTTAAAGTAGTTAAGTCATTTACATCAAGAATTGAAGAAAAAGTAATAGGTACAAAAGTACTAAATACAATAAAACCTGGTGAGCAGTTTATTAAAATTATTAGAGATGAGCTCACAATATTATTAAAATCAGAAAATTCTGATTTGATATTAAATAATAGTCCTTCTATAATATTAATGGTTGGTTTGCAGGGTGCCGGAAAAACTACTACCGCAGCAAAACTTGCACTCAAGTTAAAAAACAATAATATGTCCATAATGTTAGTGGCTGCAGACACGAATAGACCTGCTGCTGTAGACCAGCTAAAAAAACTAGGGGAGAAGATAAATGTTCCTGTTTATTATGAGAAAATCAAAAATTCTTTAATTATTTGTAAAAATGCTATTAATAAAGCGCGTTCTCTAAATATTGATGTTTTAATTATAGATACTGCAGGAAGATTACATAATGATAATCAAATGATGGCTGAATTAAAGGAAATTTCATTGAATGTTAAACCTGATGAAACACTTTTAGTTGTTGATGGAATGACAGGACAAGATGCCGTTGCATTTGCCAAGAAATTTAATATTGAATTACCAGTAAGTGGTTTAGTTTTAACAAAAATGGATGGTAATTCAAGAGCTGGCGCAGCATTATCAATTAAAGAAGTAACAGGTATTCCTATAAAATATATTGGTAATTCAGAATCACTGGAAGGCATTGAACAATTTCATGCAAAAAGAACAGCCAACCGCATCCTAGGTTTTGGTGATGTAGTATCCCTAGTTGAGAAAGCAGAAAGGGCTTTCGATAATGAAAAAATGTTTAATTTGAATGAAAAAATTGATAATGGTTCGTTTGATTTAGATGATTTTAGAGATCAAATAATTCAGATAAAAAAAATGGGGCCAATAAATCAGATTTTAGAACTAATACCTGGACTAGAATCAAATATATTAAAAAAAATGAATTATAAAGATCAACAGATTAATTGGACTGAGGCAATAATAAATTCAATGACACCTTATGAGAGGAAAATGCCAGAAATTATCGATGGAAGTCGTAGATTAAGGATATCAAAAGGTAGCGGTAGAGCTGTACAAGAGGTGAATATGTTATTAAAGCAATACTTTCAGATGAAAAAAATGATGAAAAAAATAAAAAAACAAAAGAAAATAATGTTACCAAATATGGTAAATTTGGGTAATTAGAACAAAGAAGGAGAAATAAATTGGCCACAAAAATTAGATTGAAACGTATTGGACGGAGAAATAGCCCGTTTTATAGAATGGTCACAATGGATTCACGAAAAAGAAGAGATGGTGCTGCAATTGAACAACTTGGATGGTACAACCCTATTGATACCAATCATTCATACGACTTGAATGAGGATAGAATTCTTTATTGGTTAAAAGAGGGTGCCTTACCAACTAAAGCAGTAAAAAAAATAATGCGTCGATCTGGATTGTCTTACCGATGGCATCTAATGCAGCAAGGGAAAGATGATTCCGAGATAGAAAAAGAAATGAAAAAATGGGACCTTGAAAGAGAAAATGTTCTAAAAAATCGTGCTGAAAAGATCGCATTAAGTAAAGAAAAAAAGAGGGAAGCTAAAGAAAATGGTGAACAAGATGCTGGTATCGAAAAAATAGCTAAAAACGAGTCAGATGCAGATATAACGAATGTTGATAATCACGAAGATGGAATATCAAATAAGTCTGATGCCGATTCAGCTTCCGAGGAAGAATAAATATAATTTATGAGTCAGTTATTAAAATGGAGGATCTTATGTTAGAGTTCATTGAACAGGCAATTAAACTGTTGGTTGATAAACCTGATGAGGTAAAAGTAGATATAGTCGAAACTGAACAGCGAATTATTTACGAATTAACTGTAGGTGATGGAGACTATGGCAAGGTGATTGGTAAAGGTGGAAGAAATATATCAGCAATTCGTACTCTTGTATTTGCCATCAATGCAAAACAAGGTGGAAAGCGTGCAAGGCTTGATGTAATTGATTGAATGCAATCGCGTGTTCATCCTATAGCTAAAATTACAAAAACATCTGGATTAGATGGTAGGGTTAGGCTGCGACCATTATCAAGATATTTTGATGATTATATTAATAATCCAAGCCTAACGTTAGGTGACTCTCAAGAACAATCTGAAGCTATTAAACTTGAGTTTATATTAGGTATTGGGAAAAAACGAAGTTTTAAATTCTGTGGTGTGAATACAATTAATGATGCATTAAAAATTGTTGGTAAGATTTTATTTGCTCAGGCTGATGCAGATGATGGGATTAACTTAATAAGTAAAGTTTTAGTTGGATATGATGTTGTTACCCTTGAAGGTAAAAATGTAGGAGTACTTAAGGATGTTATGTGGCTACCAAGCAATGATGTATATGTTATAACTAAAAATAATTTGGAATATTTAATACCCATAATACCTGAGGTTATAAAAAATATAGATTACCAACTTAGAACAATAATTATATCTCCTATGGATGGTTTGTTAGATTGAAAAAAATTGCAATTATCACTCCGGTTCCTGATGTGATTGAAATTTTAATTAAAAATAGTATAATAAGGAAATCTATTCATAATAAGGTCGCAGAAATCCAAACTATAGATTTAAGAGAGCATGGCATTGGTAATTATAAACAAATTGATGATACACCATTTGGTGGTGGTGATGGTATGATAATGATGGCAGAGCCTTTAATTAGTGCCATAGGATGTGCATTTGATTTTATTGGAAACTCAAAAAATGTTAATATTATTTATCCATCACCCCAAGGTTTATTATGGAATCAAAATGCAGCAGAGAAAGTAAGTGGTCTTGATAATATCATATTTATATGTGGTCATTATAAAGGTATAGATGAAAGAATTATTGAAAAATATGTTACAATCGAATATTCAGTTGGGGATTTTATTATGACAAGCGGTGAGATTCCTGCTATGATGATGCTTGATAGTGCATTAAGACTTGTGCCAGGTACTTTAAATAATCTTAATTCAGCGTTGTCTGATACATTTACATTAGGTTTATTAGATCACCCTCATTATACTCAGCCTAGGATAGTGAATGGTATAAAAGTTCCTAACGTATTATTAAGTGGTCATCACGAAAATATTTCAAATTGGAGAATGGCTCAAAGAGAAAATCGCACAAAAAATAAAAGAAATGATTTATGGAAAAAATACTTAAAAATGAGAGATTTGGAGAATAATAATGAATAAAATTTATGAAGCAACAAAAGAATTTTTAAAGAATGACATACCTGAATTTGATTCAGGAGATACTGTAGCAGTAGATGTTAGGGTCAAAGAAGGAAATAAAGAACGTATTCAAAAATACGAGGGTGTTGTTATCGCAAGGAAAGGTGGACACGGTTTGAATGCTTCTTTTACCGTAAGGAAAATCACAAACGGCATAGGTGTAGAGAGAATTTTCCCTCTTCACTCGCCTTTGATATCTTCTATTGATGTAAAAAGAAGAGGTAAAGTTCGTAGAGCAAAACTCAATTATTTAAAGAATGTTACAGGTTCAAAAGCCGCTCGAATAGAAGAAAAACGTTAATTCTATAGAAAAAAATTAATAATTTGATAAGAATTCGCTAGTCTACTCTATTATATATTCATAAGTAAGATTACTATTTCCTCAACTATTAAAATATTTTGAGGAAGGAATTCTATGGTTAGAAATAATACTACATTATATGACTTACCCTCAATGAATGAGGTATTAGTATGTTTAAAAAATAATACTTCATTACACCATAGCTATTTGAAATATTTAATAAAAAAAGAATTCGAAAAGCTCCGTCTCAAAATAAAAAATAATCAGATATCTTCAACAAGAGAAGAAATTCTGGAAAAAATTTCATATGAAGTTTTGAAAAAATCTTCTAATAGCTTAGTAAATATAATTAACGGTACAGGCATAGTATTGCATACTGGTTTTGGAAGATCTCCATTCCTTTTCAATACGTTAAGAACAATTTCAAAGCGTATGGAAGGGTATGTAAACCTAGAATTTGATTTAGAATCTGGTCAACGTGGGGATAGACAAAAGCATATAAGAGAACATTTAAGTGCTATTTGTAATAGTGAGTCTTCATTATGTGTAAATAATAATGCTGCTGCAGTAATGTTAGCAATTAATGAATTTGCAGAAGGTGGTGAGGTAATCGTTTCTAGAGGACAGTTAGTAGAGATTGGTGGATCGTTTAGGATACCAGATATCATAGAGAAAAGTGGAGCTATTCTTAAAGAGGTGGGTACTACTAATAGGACTCATATAAATGATTATATTAATGCAATATCAAAAAATACTAAGCTCATTCTTTGGGTTCATACGAGTAACTATGTTATTAAGGGTTTTACAAACACTGTTCCATTAAATGAACTTGGAAAAATTTGTGTTGAAAATAACATACCCTTCATGATTGATTGGGGTAGCGGTTCAATATTTAATATGAATACATTTGGATTAGCAAATGAGATACCGATAAAAAACATAATGAAAAATAAACCGGATATATTAACATTCTCTGGCGATAAACTAATTGGTGGCCCCCAGTCTGGTTTAGTTGTTGGGAAAAAGAAATATATTAGCGCATTACAATCAAACCCTTTATATAGGGTTTTGCGTTGTGATAAAATAACAATAGGTCTTATTGAAGAAACACTTAGAACATATCGTGATGGTAGTTTCACTAATAATAATATTACATTAAAGATGTTGACTACTTCTCAAAGTACATTAAAAAATAGAGGATTGAAGATTTTAAACTACCAAACGAAAAATAAAATTCAAAAGTTGAGAATAAAACTTCAGAATTCAATAGTAGAAGCAGGAAGTGGTTCATTACCAGATGAACAAATAAATAGTATGGCATTATCCTTTGAACCTAAGTCAATAAGTGTCAACAAATTAGCCCAAAAATTTCGCTGTGGAAAAATTCCTGTAGTTGGTTATGTATCTTCAGAAAAATTTTTTATTGATCTAAAAGCTGTATTACCTAATCAGGTAGTAAAATTAGCAAAAGCAATACAAGAGGTATAAGGTGTCACAGTTAGTGGTTGGCACTGCAGGTCATATTGACCACGGTAAAACCTCTTTAGTCAAAGCACTTACTGGTGTAAATACCGATAATCTTGTACAAGAGAAAGAAAGAGGGATGACAATTGATTTAGGTTTTGCATACCTAAATGAATCAATAACAATAATTGATGTCCCTGGGCATGAAAAATTTATTCGTAATATGGCTGCTGGAGCTGCAAATATACATTATGGTTTGATTGTTGTTGCTGCAGATGATGGTATAATGCCTCAAACAATAGAGCATCTAGATATACTTACCATTCTTGGAGTCAATAAAGGATGGGTAGCAATAACCAAAGTAGATATTGTGAAGGATTTAGAATGGATAGACCTTGTTGAACTAGATATTCGAGAATTATTAATGGATCGTGGGTTTGAATTCTTATCAATGCACCGAATAAATAATTTGAATGGTGATGGTATTGAAAGCCTAAAATCTAAAATAGTAAACATTGTTTTTGATGCAAAGCCTCAAAGGGAGCCAAAACGTTTTAGAATGAATGTTGATCGAGTTTTTAGTAAAACAGGATTTGGAACTGTTGTAACAGGTACAGTTGTAAATGGTTTTGTCCAAACTGGAGACGAAATTGAAATATTGCCCTCTACAATAAAAGCTAGAATAAGAGGAATACAATCTCATGGTGGAGTTACTCAGGAAGTAAGCAATGGCGATCGTGCAGCAATTAATCTTTCCAATGTAAAATTAAGTTCCATCCAAAGAGGAAATACAATTTGCACCCCTGGATTAATTAAACCTACAAAATTAATTATTGCAAATGTATTGATGATATCTTCAACAAAATGGAAAATTATTAATAATCAACGACTCAGGTTTCATTTCGGCACATCTGAAGTTTTAGGTAGAATATCAATGTATGGAATTAGCGTGCTAGAAAAAGGACAAATTGCAAATGTTTTTATCAAATTAGAATCTTATATATCGGTAGCTCTTGAAGATCGTTTTGTTATACGTTCCTATTCTCCTATGAATACAGTCGGGGGAGGTATAGTTCTTGACGTGAATTCTGACTACCCGTGGGGAAAATTGAAAAAAATGCTCAAAAAAATGCCAATAAATAAAGAAGCAAGATTTAAGTTCCTAGTAGATTTGAATTGGAGGAAACCAAAATCAATAGATTTCTGGAAAGGAAAATTTTTCAATACAAATTTTGACATTGACAATTTTGCACTAAAAGATTTAATGAAATCAGATAGTGGATTATTATTTTCAAATAATTGTAAAAATATGGCTACTGATTATATCTTAAAATATTTTTCTGATAGTTATGCAATAAATCCATATAGAAAGGTCTTAACTTTTGAATCAATTAATAACAAGCTGAAAATATCGGATGAGTGGTCAGCATATTTGATTATGGATTTAATCAAAAAGAATATAATACAAGATTATAAAGGTGGCTATGCGTTGAAAGATTTTACAAATAAACTTTCAGAAAAGGATATTGAAGAAATTACCAAAATAGAAAATTTTATAAAAAGGAGTGGTTTTAAACCATTATTATTAATTGAAATCATAGAATCTTTAAAAATTCAGCAAAAACGACTAGGAAACTTATTACATATTTTAATTGAAGAAAACAAGGTGACAGCAATAGGGAACAACCTTTATATACACTCTGAAAAATTAGATAAATTACATTCTGAACTATTAAAATATTTTTCTAAAACTAAACAACTTAAAGTACGTGATTTCAAAAACATAACAAGTCTTACTCGCAGAACTGCAATACCATTACTTGAATATCTTGATAAAAATAATTTTACAAAACGGGTAGATAATATAAGATACCAGGGTGAGATGTTAAATGAATAAAAACAATAGTACCAATACTCCCGTTATGAGGCAGTTTTTTGAAATCAAAAATAAATATAAGGATACCTTAGTTCTTTTCAGGATGGGAGATTTTTATGAAACATTTTGCAATGATGCAATCATAACGTCTAAAGTTCTTGGTATAGTCCTCACAAAAAGAGCAAATGGGAAAGCAGCAAATGTAGACCTTGCTGGATTTCCATATCATGCCTTAGATAATTATTTGCCAAAACTAGTGAAGTCTGGGCACAGAGTAGCTATTTGTGAACAGGTTGAAGATCCGAAGCTTTCAAAAGGAATTGTTAAGAGGGAAGTGGTAGAGATTGTAACCCCTGGTACATTAACAGGTGACCAAGCATTAAATGATAAATCAAATAGGTTTATAGGCTCAATTTTTACTTCAAAAGGTAGATCTGGCTTTTCTTTTCTAGATTCTTCTACCGGAGAATTTTATACTGGAGAATGTGAAACAAATCAATTGAATGTTCAATTATTAAAATTTAGACCTCATGAAATCATTGTCTCAGAAAATGCAATTTATTCTAAATCAAAATGGTATTTAGAATTTCAGCCATTTATGTCTCGTATAGATAATTGGATGTTTGATTATGAATCGGCAAAAAGGATACTTACTGAACATTTTAAAACTAAATCCCTCAAGGGATTTGGTTGTGAAAATATGTATCTAGGTATATCTGCTGCCGGTGCTTTAATTAACCACATTAAGAATAATCTATCATCTAATTTAAACCATATACAAAAACTTTCACCGATAAGTGATGAAGGCATTATGGGTTTAGATACATACACAATAAGAAATCTTGAAATTTTTCAATCTCTATCCTCACAAGGTGTACACGGTACTTTGATTAATATTATAGATATCACTCAAACATCAATGGGTGGTAGATTATTAAGATATTCAATAATGAATCCTCTGACAGACCTTCATCAGTTGGAATCGAGGTTAAATATTGTAGAAGATTTTTCAAAAAAAAAGGAAATATTGAAGACTTTGAGGAAATCTTTAAAAAATATTTCTGATATAGAAAGGATACTTGGGAAAATCAGCAAAAATCGATCCACGCCTATAGATACCTATTCAATTGCTAACACCTTGGAGAAAATACCTTTTTGGATTAATGAACTATCAAAAGTCAAAAGTAAAGATATGGAAATAATTTCTGATTTATTTCAAGATTCTTCTAGCATTGTAGAAAAAATAAAAAGTTCATTGAATGAAAATCCACCAATAAATATTACAAATGGTGAAGTATTTAAAACTGGACTTGATGAAGAGCTCGATAATTTAAGAGTGATTTTTAATAGTGGTAAGGATTGGATTAAATCGTATGAAAAAGAACTAAGAGAGCGATTAGATATTTCAAAGTTAAAAGTTGGATTCAATAAGGTTTATGGCTATTACATTGAAATAACAAAGAGACACCAAGAAAAAATCCCTAAATCATTTACTAGAAAACAAACTTTGGTTAATACAGAAAGATATATAACTGATAGTCTTAAAGAATATGAAGAGAGAGTACTAAATGCCGAACAAAAAATTTTAGAAATAGAAAAGAATTTATTTTCTGACCTTTGTGAATATATAATACATCACAAGACTGTAATTCAGGTAAATGCTAGAGCAATAGGACAACTAGATTTATACACCTCATTTGCCACCCTATCAATAGAAAATAATTATGTCAAGCCAACTTTAACAAAAGAGGCGGTATTAATAATAAAACAAGGAAGGCATCCAGTAGTAGAAAAATTGCTTCCATCAACAGAAAAATTTATACCAAACGACATAATAATGGATGCAAAAAATAATCAAATACATTTACTCACTGGTCCTAATATGGCTGGCAAATCGACATACCTAAGGCAGTTGGGATTGGTAACTCTTATGGCGCAAATTGGTTGTTTTGTTCCAGCAGACAGTGCAAGAATTGGAATTGTTGATAGGTTATTCACTAGAGTTGGGGCAAGTGATAATCTCGCTGGAGGTGAGAGTACATTTCTGGTAGAAATGAATGAGGCTTCAAATATTTTAAATAATGCTACAAATCAAAGTTTAATTTTACTAGATGAAGTAGGAAGAGGTACAAGTACGTATGATGGTTTATCCTTAGCATGGGCAATTACTGAGTATCTTCATAATACTGAGGGAGTAAATCCACGTACTGTTTTTGCTACACATTATCATGAATTAACTGATTTAGAAGATGCATTGGAACGTTTAGAAAATCATCATGTGCAAGTGAAAGAGTTTGGAGATTCTATAATTTTTATGAGATCTATTGCTAAAGGTCCTGGTGATAAGAGTTATGGCATTCATGTCGCTAAAATGGCTGGGTTACCTAAAAAGGTAATAATAAGAGCAAAGGAACTTCTAGATATGTATATTAGTAAAACTGGAAATGAATCCAACAATATCAAATTAAATGCAAGAATTGATAACGAGAAAGTTTTTCAAAGTAAATATCTGATGCTATGCAAAGAATTAGAAGATATTGACATTGATTTAATGACTCCAATTGAGGCATTAAGATTTTTAGATGGGCTTAAAAAAAAATACGATTTATAAGATATTTATCATCTTTTTTAATTTTTCATTTCTCTTGGGAGATTTAGTATGGGTTAAGTATGGTTGGGAATTGTTTGATTACATAACTGATGCTAGATCAGCATCAATAGGCAATTCTAATTCTTCATTAAATATTAAATCTGTGCACTCAACAATAAATAACCCCAGTCTGGTTTATCCTCTAAAACAAAACATATCCTTTACACATCAGACTAGATTTAATGGTATGATAAATAATGAATTAGTGGGTTTTCAATTAAAGAAAAAATCAACTATAATTAACATTAACCTTATTTATCAAGGGATATCAAATATACCTGATACTAGGAATATGCTTTTGGACTGGGGTTTAGATGGACAATTTGGAACAAATGACATTGGTGAGGGTAATGGTATTATTGATGATGGTGAAAGATTAGATAAAGATAAACTAAAATTCTTCAACCAACACCAATTTGGGATTCATAGCGCTTTTTCAAAAGAAATTATGGGTTTCCCAGTTGGCATCGCATATAAAATTATTACTTATTCCCTAGATAAAAATTTTGCACTAGGTGTGGGTTTGGATTTCGGTATAAACAAAATATTTGAAAAAGTCTCCTTAGGTTTCGTGATGAAAAATTTACCTACATCAGGACTTATTTGGGAAAACGGTAGAATTGAAGGAACTTTACCTTCAGGATCACTAGGCATATCTTATATGATTGATTATTTTAAAACATATTCAATAAATATTAATCTAATGGGTAAACTAGAATTTTTATTAAATGATTCAAGTCTGGATAGCTTCTTAAGTTATAAATCAATGTCGTTAGAAAAAGCCTATGGGTTAGAATTTATTTATAAAGATAAAATTGTTTGGCGAATGGGTAGAAACAATGTAAATAATTTTACTGGCGGAATTGGATTGGTTTGGGATCCAATAGGCATTGATTATGCTTTTTTAAAACCTATAAATGATATTTCTATTGGCAATCATCATATAATTTCAATTAGTATATCGTCACTATGGCTTAAATCTAAAATATCGAATTAAATGCTCCATTAAATGTAAAACAAGGGGAAAATTATTTATTTTTGTCAATATTGGATATGACTGATATGATTACCTAATTTCAGAATCCTTAAAAGCGCGAGTAGTATGATTAAAAGTATGACAGGCTTTGGTAGAAGCTTTTCTTCCAATGATGAAAATGAATTTCAAATTGAAATTAAATCAGTTAATTCAAGATTTCTTGAAGTAAAATTTAAAGGATACCAATTAGAAGTAAAAATTGAGAACAAAATTTTAAAAATTCTTGAAAATGAGCTGGAAAGAGGAAATGTGCAAATTAGAATTGATATAAAAGAAAACAATAAATTCCAAAGTTTGCAATTCAATAAAGATAGATTTGAATCAATTCAAAAAATCCTCAAAAATATTTATGTTAATTATGGTCAAAGGTTAAATCTTAGTGAGGTCATATCAACTAATGATTTATTAAAAATAGATGATTCTAATCTAATAGATGAAAAAATAGTTTTAAATGTATTCCGTAAAGCCTTAGAACAACTAAAAGAAATGAGAGAAGTTGAAGGTCAACAAATATATAATGATATAATTAATAGGATAAAATGTCTGAATATTATGTTGGAAAAAACAAAGGGCATCACGGCAAGATATAAAGAAGAAAAGTTAGTTTCATTAAAAGAAAAAATATCAACTTTAATTGATAATTCTAAAATAGATGAATTTAGGTTAATTCAAGAAATTGCTTTTTTAGCAGAAAGAGCGGATGTCACAGAGGAAATTGTGAGATGTGAAAGTCATATAAAACAACTCTCTGATTATTTAGATAAGAATGAACCAGTAGGTAAAAGAATAAATTTTTTATTGCAAGAAATTGGTCGAGAGATAAATACATTAGGGTCGAAAAGTTCGCAGCCTGATGCTACAATGCAGGTAGTCGAAATGAAGGGTGAACTAGAAAAAATACGTGAACAAATTCAAAATATTTTATGACTGTAAATTTTATAACGATTTCAGCACCATCTGGATCGGGAAAGACAACGCTCTGTAAAGCTCTCCAAGAAGTTGTTAGGGACATCAAATGGTCAATTTCATACACTACTAGAGAAAAAAGACATATTGAACGAGACGGAGTCGATTATCATTTTATTTCAAAAAATGAATTCAAAAAAATGATTAAAAATGATTCTTTTTCAGAGTGGGAAAGTGTACACGGAAACTACTACGGGACTTCTAAAGATGATTTACAATATATAATTAAAAACAATAGTCTTTTACTGCTAGAAACGGATGTGAAAGGTGCAATGGCAATCGCAAAACAATATCCAGAAAGTACAGTATCTATATTTATAATGCCGCCTAGTATTGAAACACTTCGTGAAAGATTATTTAATCGAGGGACTGACTCTGCAGAGGAAATTGAAAAAAGATTAAATAGATTCAAAGAGGAAATGGAGTATAAGGACAAATTTGATTATATTATCGTTAATAATAATTTTGAACTTGCAAAAATTGATTTAATAAATAAGGTAACTAAAATAAAAAAAGGAGTATGCAATGGGACTTAAAACTATACCGTTTCGTGATTTAGAGGATAAAGCTGACAACATGTATGAAGTCGTTTCCGCAATGTCAAGTCAAGCTAAACTCGAACTACAAGAGAGATTGTTAAATAAGGCGATAAGTACCCATCAAGAAGAAGAACTTGATGTATTTGATGAGATTGAAGAAATAACACCAGCTAATTATGTTGAGGAAAAAAAAGTAACTTCAGTTGCTGTTGATAAATTTATTGATGGTGACGTAACTTGGAGAAAATCAACTATTGAATAGATTATGCACTCAAAAAGTAAGATTAATAGTTATTTAAATCAGCAACAAAAACTTTTTGGGAATGAATTATATTTACAACTTTCTACAGTTTATACTAATAAGTTAAATGAACACACTCAAACTGAAACAGCGAATAAGCTTGAAAAATTTTATAAATCTATTTATTTGTGCCAAAATTGTAAATTAGGTAAAACTAGAAAAAATTTTGTTTTTGGATCAGGGGATTCAAATGCAGACCTTTTTCTTGTGGGTGAGGCCCCTGGAAAAACTGAAGATTTAATTGGACAGCCATTTGTAGGAGAAGCGGGGCAACTATTAAACAAAATATTATCAGCAATTGGGAAAAATAGAGATAATGGAGTTTTCATTACTAATGTCCTAAAATGTAGGCCGCCAAATAATAGAACAC
The DNA here is from genome assembly GCA_002718655.1 of Fidelibacterota bacterium. Taxonomy (GTDB): domain Bacteria; phylum Fidelibacterota; class Marinisomatia; order Marinisomatales; family UBA1611; genus NZWG01. The sequence continues at coordinate 28,014 of PBFM01000017.1, read as the reverse complement.
CTTTATCATCTGAAATATCAGAATGCCAACCTTATTTAATTAAGCAAATAAAATTAATACAACCTAAACTGATAGTTGCACTCGGAAGAATTGCAGGAAAAACATTACTAAAAAAAGAACTAACATTGAATGAGATGAGAAAATCAAAATATAATTTTTTTGGAATACCACTTAGAATTACATACCACCCTTCAGCTCTTTTAAGAAATCCAGATTTAAAGAGGATTGCTTGGGATGATTTTAAGTGGGTAAAAAATTATTTAGAAAAATAAAATATTATGAAAAAACAAAGTAATACACTAAATGTACAACCTCATTCTGAAGAAGCAGAATTGGCAGTGCTTGGCTCAATGCTATCATCAAAAGAGGCTGTTAGTAAATCGATACAATGGCTAAAATCAGATGATTTTTATAAAGATGTACATGCAATAATTTTTTCTGCAATGGATAAACTCGCTGACAAATCTGAACCTATAGACACTTTATCTGTCTCAGAATATTTAAAAAAAAATAATGATTTAGAAAAGGTCGGGGGAATATATTTTATAACTGGTTTAGTTGATACAGTACCTACAGCAGCACACGTGGAAAAATATGCAAAAATTGTAGCTGAAAAATCTCTATTAAGAAAATTAATCCTTCTTTCACACCAAATAGCAAAAGAAGCTTATGATGATAATAACGATATAAATGATATTTTAGAGACAGTTGAAAAATCTATGTTTAAGATTACTCAAAATCAATTAAAAGGTGGTTTCCAACAAATTAATCCAATAATGCTTGAAGCTTTAAATGTATTAGAAGAACAAAGGAAAAAAGGTGGTAGTATTACTGGCGTCCCTTCGGGGTTAGTTGATTTAGACCAGATAACCTCAGGTTTTCAAAATGGTGATTTGATTATTGTTGCCGGTAGACCAGGAATGGGTAAAACAGCTTTGGCTCTTTCTATGATTCGTAATGCCGCAATAGATACTAAAATTGGTATAGGTATGTTCAGTTTAGAAATGGGTAATCAATCTTTGGCTATGAGATTACTTTGTGCTGAAGCTAGAGTAAATATGCATTTTGTGAGAACAGGTAAATTACCGCGTAAATTATGGTCCAATCTTAGTTACGCTGCAGGTGAGTTAGAGAAAGCACCAATTTATCTTGATGATACTCCTGCAATAACTGTACGTGAGCTTAGAGCAAAAGCTAGACGATTAGTCGCAGAGGAAAAAGTGAATATGATAGTAGTTGATTATTTACAATTGATGCAAGGGCCAAGAGGTAGTGAAAATCGTCAACAAGAAATTTCTGTTATTTCAAGGTCACTTAAAGCCTTAGCTAAAGAAATTAATTTACCGGTAATTGCATTATCACAACTGTCTAGAGCAGTAGAGCAAAGACAAGATCATAGACCACAATTATCAGACCTACGCGAAAGTGGTGCCATTGAGCAAGATGCAGATATCGTAATCTTTTTATATAGACCATGGATTTACTCAAAGGAACAAGAGGATGAAGGAAAAGCAGAAATAATTGTTTCCAAACAACGTAATGGTCCGACTGGGAAAGTAGATGCCACATTTATTAGTGAATATGCAAGATTTGAAAATCAATCAAACTCAGAATCACCATTTTAATGGAAAACCCTTTATCAAAATTAGCACCTCAATTTTTTGGCGAATATCCCAAACCATTTTTAGAATTGGTAGAGAATGTGACTTTGGTCCCTGAACAAAACTTGGATGATGTAAAAAATTCACTATGGAAAGCATACGAATTCGGTGAGAGGTACCATAATGGTCAGAAACGTTTATCAGGGAAACCTTATTTTTCTCATTGCTTGGCTGTAGCTAATACTTTAGCTGTATGGAAAATGGATTTGACGACTATAATAGCTGGATTATTGCACGATACTGTTGAAGACACTGATGCAACAATTGATGAAATTTCACAAACTTTTGGAAACGATTTAGGTAATCTCGTTAATGGATTGACAAAAATTAGTGGAATCTCATATTCCTCGCGAAAAGAAAAACAAGCAGGTAATTTTATGAAAATGCTCCTTTCAGTCGCACAAGACATGAGAGTAATAATTATAAAATTTGCTGATCGCTTGCATAATATGGAGACTATCCAACATATGCCAAAAATAAAAAAGCATAGGATAGCAATTGAGACAAGAGATATATATGTCCCATTAGCTCATAGATTAGGTATGTCAACTGTAAAGTTTCAATTAGAAGACCTGGTTTTTAGCGTTTTAAACCCTACCGGGTATAAAGAAATAGAATCGAACATTAAATCAAGTAAAAGACAAAGAACAAAATATATTAATAGTATAATTATTCCTGTTGAGAGTGAATTGAAAAAATATAATATTGTTCCATTAGTTTATGGTCGCGCTAAATCGTACGCATCAATTTATGGGAAAATGATAAATAGGAATAAAAATTTTGAGGAAATTTATGATTTATATGCAATAAGAATCATTGTTGAAAAGATTGAACAATGTTATTTAGCTCTAGGAATAGTTCATAATTTATATGTACCTATTCAAGATAGATTTAAGGATTTCATAGCCACACCGAAATCTAATGGATATCAATCTATTCATACCACAGTAATAGGGTTGAAAGGTCAAAAAATTGAAATCCAAATCAGGACCTTACAAATGGATGAAACAGCTGAAATTGGCGTTGCTGCACATTGGATTTACAAAACAAATAAAAGTTCAGAAATTGATAATAATGTTAAATGGTTAAGGGAATTACTTGAGATTTTGCAAAATGAGTCTAATGATCCAAAAGAATTTATGGACTTATTAAAAATTGATTTATATAGTGAAGAAATTTTTGTTTTTACACCAGATGGTGATTTAATCCAATTACCTATTAATTCAACACCAGTTGATTTTGCTTTTCATGTCCATACTCAAATTGGGATGCATTGTATGGGTGCAAAAATAAACCATATGGTTGTACCATTGAACTCAAAATTGAAAAATGGTGATATGGTAGAAATAATTACTAGTAATAAACAAATGCCAAGTTATGGTTGGCTAAAATTTGTTGTAACAACAAAAGCTCGAAATGAAATAAATCGTTTTTTAAAGAAAACTCATAATGAACAAAGTGTGAAATTAGGTGAAGAAATTTTGAATAAAACTTTGAGGAGGATGAAATTAAAAAATGAGGTAGGTTTATTTAAATCTAGCTTTAATCGTTTTGGATATTCTGATACAAATGCTCTTTTAAGAGCAATCGGTACTGGTATTATAACTGTAAGAGAAATGTTAAGAAAACTAAAGCCTATTGAAGATATTAAAAGTAATGGTCGTATAATTGAAGAAACAAGCTTTTTTGATTTTTCAAGACAAAGAACAAAAGGTATAGTTCTTGATGGAATAAACAATATATTGATTAACTTTGGAAAATGTTGTAACCCAATTCCTGGAGATGATTTAATTGGTTTTGTAACAAGAGGAAGAGGGGTTACTGTACATAGAACCTCATGTAAAAGTCTGCCATTGTTAAACAATGAGTCTGACCGTTTGGTACCTGTTGAATGGAATGTAAAATCTTCAGATCAATTTAATGTTTTGATTAAAGTTGTTGGTCAGGATTACAAAGGTTGGCTAAAAGATATCTCAGAATGCATCTCAAAACAGAATATTAATATCGCTAGCGTAGATATAAAAGTAAATGAAAACATTGCAGAGGCGAAAATCATTGTAAATATTAACAATAATAGGCAATTAAATCGCCTTATGAAAAAAATAACGAATTTAAAGAATATAGATTATGTAGAAAGAGCAGGGAGATAAATGGAAATCAAGACATATACAAAAAAAGATATTGCAACCGAATTAGCAAAACATCAAAATAAAAGCGTTAGATCCTCATTACAAACAGTAGATGATTTATTTGCCATTCTGAGAAAGTTTTTAACAGAAAATAGTCCATATACTAGGATTGAAATTCGAAATTTTGGTGTTTTCGAAACTAAACCCACAAAGGCTAAACCAAGGGCACGTAATCCACGTACTAATGAAGAGATTTATGTTCCAGCACATAAAAAAACAAGATTTAAGCCAGGTAAAATTTTAAAGAATCATTTACGTAAGCCAATTTAATATATGGGCAGAATATTAGGTTTAGACTATGGTGATAAGCGTATCGGTCTTGCAATTTCAGATATAAACAAAATTATTGCTTCTCCATTCAATACTATATTAAATGAATCAAATCATTTTGTTAAAAGTAAAATTAATGATATAATAATTGAAAAAGAGATTGAATATTTTGTAGTTGGTCTTCCAATAGGATTAAATGGTAAGGAGACAGAGCAAACGAAAAAAGTTCGCATATTTGCAAAAACTATCCAATCTTTCAGGTTGCCAATGTACTACCAAGATGAAAGGCTATCCTCCCTAAGTGCAAAACGTTCACTCATAAAACAAAAGGTAAAAACTGGACACAATAAACATATTGTTGATCAGACTGCAGCGGCAATTTTTTTACAGCAATTTATAGATAACAAATATAAGTGATGCATTTTCTCTCTCCTTGGAAATCATCAATCATTTCTGGAGTAATAATTGGATTAACATATCATCCACACCTACATCTAGGAATATTAGCTTATATCGGTTTTATTCCACTATTCCATTCATGGTTTTGTAATGAATCCAAAATAAATTTTAAATCTGGTTATCTTTTTGGTATTATTTATAATATCACATCTAATTATTGGATAGCTACAAATTCTGGTGCTCCATTTATTGTAGTTTTGATATCACTATTGTTTGCAGCCCTTTATCTTTCAATATTCTGGGGTATTGCAGGTGCAATGATTGGTTTAATAAATGGAGGAAAATATCGCTTAATCATTCTTCCTTTTATGATAGTATCATTGGAATGGGTCAGAAGTTTTGGACCTTTAGGTTTCCCCTGGGGTAATTTAGCACTTACACAGATGGATATGCTAGTTTTGCTACAAATAATTGAAGTAACTGGAACCTATGGAATAACATTTATAATCATATTTACTAATGCTTTGATTTATTATCATTTTTATGTACAAAAAATTCAAAAATCCAATATATTTTACTTCATTTCATTTTCTATTTTATTAATTCTATTTGGGTTATGGAAAATTAAGCTTCATCAGAATCCTAAAGATTATCATCATTTAAATGTCTCTGTAATTCAACCTAATATTGATCCAAATCAAAAGTGGGATATTTCTACAAGGCATATGAAATTTAAACTTATGGACTCACTGCATACAGAGGCTATCAAATTAAATCCAGAATTAATTTTATTTCCTGAAACTGCATTACCAACATATTTAAGAATAAACAATCAAATTAGAAATAAATTACAATCAGTAGTGAATAATAGTAAGATACCGATACTAATTGGAACAGTTGATCGAGAAATTGACTCTTCTGGCGTTAAATCATATTATAATAGTGCTATGTATATGCAACCTGGTAAAAATTTTGAAATGTATAATAAGATTCATCTTGTGCCATTTGCTGAATATGATTTAGTTCCCTCTTTATTTCATCCGCTTGTAAATTTAAATTTAAATTTAGAAAGGGGGGTTTTTAAAGGTGGTAATGATTATAAAATATTCCACAGAAATAAAACAAAATTTTCAAATTTGATATGTTATGAATCTAGTTTGCCAAGGTATGCAAGAAACTTTGTTAAAAATGGTGCACAATTATTAATGTTACAGGCAAACGATGGGTGGCTTGGAAAATCATCTGGTCCATTACAGCATTTCGAGCATGCTAGACTTAGGGCTATTGAAAATCGCGTGCCAATAGTTCGTTGTGGGAATACTGGTATATCTGGAATTATTTTACCAACTGGGAATGTCGAAAAAAAAATTAGTTTAGGAAAAAAAGCAGTTTTCAATCATAATTTAATTATTAGAGACACAGGTACTTTTTATACAAAATATGGCGATGTTTTTGCCGTAATTTGTTTTATTCTTACAGTTTATATAGGTCCATTATTATCATGCAGAAAAGATTAATTTTTTTTATTTTTGTTTGGTGCTGTGCATTTGGGCAGATAAAAAAGACAAACCCCATTATGCAATCATTAATAATTCCAGGGTGGGGACAAAAAACTTTAGGTAAAAAAAAGACAGCGAGAATATTTTCAAGTGTTGAAATATCATTATGGACAGCTTGTGCTGCTTCATATTTATCCTCCTATAATGAGAAGCTAAAGTACACAGCATTCGCAGCACAGTATGCTGGTGTGGAATCTGAAGACAAAGGCCATAAGTATTGGGTAGACATTGGTAATTATTTAAATATTGAACAGCACAATGCTGAACACTTAAGGTGGAGAGAGTTTGATGAGCTTTACAATGAAAATGATAGATGGCAATGGAACGAATATGGTAATATGCAAAAGTTTGAAGAAATGCGAATTAAGAGTGATTATCTAAAAAAAACAGGAGAGTATATTTTAGGCACGATTATTCTAAATCATATAATTTCTGGCATAAACACACTTTATATATTAAGATCAGAGAACATTACATTTACTCCTGTTTTCACTTATAAATCTAGTTATGTTTTATTAAGTCTAAGCTTTTAATTGTTCTGTGAATCCTATTACTAGATTATTTATTTATGTTTTATTCTCTCTTTCAATAATGGTTTCAACTACTATGGAAGTATTTCTTATGCACCTATGTTTTATAATAATAATTCTTATCTATAAATGGCCATTAAGTAAAGAATTATGGAGCAATTTTAAACCATTTTTATTTTATCTACCTATATCAGGATTAATCTTTTTTATTATTTCAACAATTTTGACCGCTAAATCAATTAATATCATTGCAAAAGATGTAATGTATGCAACCGTGCGGCTTTATGCTATGATACTTGTTATGTCCATATACATTACAGAAAAACAATCAAATAATTTGCTGATTGCAGTTAGAGGATTATGGTATGATTCAAAAATAAATATAATTTGGTTGGATAAAATTATTTTATTCTTTGAGCTTACTTTAAGATTATTTCCAAGCACGAAACAGATATGGTTTGATATCTCACGTGCCCAGAAAGCTATTTCAAAAGCTCCAGAAAATTCAAAACTGAAAAATACAATTAATATTTCAAAATCAATTCCAGATTATATTTTACTAAATTTGAATAGTACTGAAAAAATTGTTGAAAATATGGTTATGCGAGGATATGGAAAGAGTGCAAGGAGAAGTGTCTATCCACACATAAAATTTAGTTTGTTCGATGTTTATATTTGTTTTTTTCTAGTTTTATTTTTATCTAGTATACATAGTTTTGTCTAGATATAAATTAATAATTCAATATGATGGTGCTGCTTATTCTGGATGGCAGACACAAAAATATCCCAGAACTGTGCAAGGTGAATTGGAAAAAGTTTTAACAAAAATATTTAATCAAAAAATTAAAGTTTATGGGTCTGGTAGAACTGATACTGGTGTACATGCTTGGGCCCAGGTAGCACACATTGATTTAAATACTTCACTGAAAGACTATGAAATAAAAAATGCAATGAATTCAAATTTACCTATTGATTGTCGCATTATGGATGTGAAACCAGTCGATAGTGATTTTCATTCAAGATTCCACGCTAGAAAACGGATTTATAGATACCAATGTATTTCAACTGAGTCACTTTTGTATAGGAACCAATGTTGGATTTTTTCTGAATTATTAGATTTAGATTTATTAAATGAACTTTCTTCAAAAATACTTGGCATACATGACTTTTTATCTTTCTGTAAATTTAACTCAGAAATTAGTAGCACTGTTTGTGAAGTATATATTAGTGAATGGATATGTGATGGAAATATGATTGTTTATAAAAGTGCCGCAAATAGATATTTGCATCATATGATAAGGTATTTGGTTGGCTCAATGATTGCAGTAAATGCGGGAAGGTTATCCCAAAATGACTTTTATTTTTTAATTAAAAAACCAAGAAAAAGCGTAAAAATATTTAAAGCTCCACCTCAAGGTCTAATTTTAGAGCAAGTTATTTATGACTAATTCACATAAAATAGCAATCAGTATTTGTTTCCTTTTTATTGCTAAATGTTCTTCAAACGATATAGGAAATTCAAGGCATACGGCTATCACACGTGCCATAGAAAAAGTAGGACCAGCTGTAGCAAGTATTAATGTTGAGCATCAAATGGAATCTTTGTCTTATGATCCTTTTTTTGGTTTTATGTTTCCAAAAGAAATCTATCCTATGCATACATCAGGAAGTGGAGTAATAATTAGTCCAGATGGCTTTGTTATTACAAATCACCATGTTATTGAAAAGGCCCAAAAAGTCACTGTTACATTACCAGGAGGTGATGAGTTCAAAGCTGACATTATCGGTTCAGATGAAACATCTGATTTAGCATTATTAAAATTGTATGGAAATGATTTTCCGTATGCCAAATTAGCAAATTCAGATGAGTTATTGATTGGTGAATGGGTTATTGCATTAGGTAATCCTTTCGAACTTTTCACCGTAAGCAATAATCCATCTGCTAGCTTGGGAATAATTAGTGCTACTAATATGGATTTTGGGTTGCAAAAATCAGGTAAGGTCTTCCAAGATATGATTCAAACAGATGCAGCTATTAATCCTGGAAACTCGGGTGGCCCTTTAGTTAATTCACTTGGTGAAGTTATTGGTATAAACACATTTATTTTCAAAGATAATGATACAAATAGAGGCTCTACTGGAATTGGATTCGCCATCCCTATCAATAATGCAAAACGAATAGTTGAAGAGTTGCGAGTAACAGGTGAGATTGATAGAGGCTATTCAACTGGAATGGTAGTGCAAACTATTACTAGGAGCATTTCAAGATACCTAGATTTACCCTTTGCAAAAGGTGTAATTATTGTAGAGGTTGCAAAAAATAGTCAGGCTGAAAGAGCGGGATTAGAACCAGGAGATATAATTCTGACAGCTAATGAAAAAAATGTAAATAGGCCAAGAGATATTAGAACAATCATATTAGAGGATGATTTACGTTCTGGTGATGAAATTTCATTAAGAATTTTTAGGGATGGGAAGTATAAAAACTTTAGGATTACTCTTGGAAAATATAAATTGGTAAAATAACAGTGGTTATAGCAAAAGAAGGGAAAAAAATTATATACTTTTTATTAGTATTTAATTTGTTAGCTATTTTACTCTGGGCATCAAACGTAATTAATTATTCCATCTTAATTTTGATGATAGGAGCTCTTTTATTTTGTTTGAATTTTTTTCGAGACCCAAAAAGAATCCCACCGGATGGTTCTAATCTTATTATCTCACCTGCAGATGGTAAAGTAATAAGAGTTGATATAATTGATGATGAAAAATTAGGAGAAGTATATGCAATTTCCATTTTCCTAAATATTTTTAACGTACATGTCAACAGGATGCCTCTAAATGGTTCAATTTTGGATATAAAATATAATGAAGGTAAATTTTTGTTAGCTTTTAACCATAAAGCGTGTGATGAAAATGAACGAAATACAATTGAATTAATGACAGAAATTGGCAGAGTTAGAATAATCCAAATAACAGGATTACTAGCACGTCGCATAATCTGCTATGCAAATAAGGGTCAAAATATGCTTATGGGAGAGCGTTTAGGGTTTATGCTATTTGGTTCAAGAATCGATTTGATGATTCCTTCCAGCATCAAAATAAAAATTAAACCCGGTCAAAAAGTAATTGGGAACCAATCTATTATTGGCACCTACTAAAATAAAAACCTTATGAAAAATAAACCCAAAAATTTCATCCCGAATATTATTACTTTAGTAAATATGTTCTTAGGTTTTTTATCCATTGGTTTGATAATTAATGGGAATCCACTTAAAGCAGGTATTGCTGTTATTTTTGCAGGTATTTTCGATGTTTTTGATGGAAAATTAGCACGAATGTTAGGCATAACATCTCGTTTTGGTATGGAATTTGATTCAATGGCAGATACTATATCATTTTGTGTAGCTCCATCAATTCTTATTTATTCTCTATATGTCGATGGACTTCATCCATTAATTGGTCTTGTAATATCATTTATGCCTCTAATGTTTGGCACAATTAGGTTGGCTAGATTTAATATAGATCAGCAATCAGGCTTATCAAAAAACTATACCCGAGGGCTTACTACACCCGTTGCTGCTATTACTCTTTTTTCTTACTTATACTTTAATTATCAGTTGGATCGTGATTATGGAGACCCTAGAACCGCTCTAATGCTTGTGGCAGGAGTAAGTATCTTAATGATAAGTCCTATACATTTTATAAAATTTCCAATTTTATCATTTAAATCGGGTCGCAGTAATACAATCCTTCTTATAATTTTTATTTTATCATCAATAAGCATAATAATTCTAAAAGGCTTAATATTGTTTCCAATTGCCTTACTATTTATTTTTTGGAATATTTTACATTGGCTTATTCATTCTCAAAAAAACAACCTCCAAACTAAAACCTAAGGTATAAAATGAGGAATAGGGATGTATCACTAATTATTATAGGTTTGTTAATTGGTGCAATAATTGGTGGTGTCATAGGTAATTTAATTGGATGGGCTTTGCCAGAGGGGGTAGTAAAAGACTTTTTTTTAACAAGTATCACATTTGATATTGGTAGCAGTATAGGTAATGAGTTTGGTGTTATAGTTATTGATTTAAATATTTTAGTTTTTAAATTTGGTCTTGAAGTAGATTTTAATTTCACTAGCATTATCGGTTTGGCTACTTCTTACTATATCTTAAGATACTTTAGGTAAAAATTTTAGGGACTTAATCCATAATCATATTGTAAATTTAACATATGTTTAATCTAGGTACAGGCGAACTTGTAATCATATTTTTAGTTATTCTCCTTTTATTTGGAGCAAAACGACTTCCTGAGCTAGCACGAGGTCTTGGAAAAGGAATTAATGAATTCAAAGATGCTGTAGAGACAGGTAAAAAAGAAATTGTCAATTCTAATGATGATTTAGATAAAAATAAGGTAGAAGAATAGAGAAAATAAATTTTAAATAGTCTTTTAATATTTTTAGAAACTATCTTGCTGGTTATCAGTTAATAAATCTATGATAGTTCAACAAATATAAAATATAATCAAAAATGCAATTTGAAAACCCACTCTATTTGCTTCTATTATCTTTAATTCCAATTTTCTTTCTATGGCACAAAAGGGTAGGAGAAAATCAGCAGGGAACTTTAAGGATTCCATCTATAAGCTTGACTTCAAAAAAGATACGGAAATCAGGCGCAAGGAAGCATAATTTTTTATTAATTCAACAAATTATGCTTTTGGCACTAATTGTTATAGGCATTTCCCGTCCTCGGCTCATTAATGAGATAACTGAAACTACAACTGATGTCATAGATATTCTTTTAGTCCTTGATGTAAGCTCTAGTATGTTAGCAGATGACTTTACTCCAAATCGATTAGAAGCAGTAAAAAAAACAGCAATCGACTTTATAAGGCTGAGAGAATCAGACCGAATTGGCATAATGGTTTTTGCGGGTGAATCGTTTTTACAATGTCCTTTAACTATGGATAAATATATTCTAGAGAAACTTATTAACGAAATTAGCGTAGCATCTAAGGAATACGATGGTACTGCAATTGGTATTGCGATAGCTAATGGGATTAATCGATTCAGAAATAGTGAAGTTAAGAGTAAGGTAATGATTCTATTATCGGACGGGAGTAATAATTCAGGCGAAATCAATCCTATTACTGCTGCAGAACTATCTAAGCAGTTCAATGTTAAAATTTATACTATTGGAGCTGGTACTAATCAATCTTATACGAGTATTCCTGGACGCGGATTAATCTATAATGAGATTGATGAAGAAACCTTAATGAAGATTGCTGAGGTTACTGGTGGAAAATATTTTCGAGCAACTGATGTTGAAGCTTTAAATTTAATTTACTCCGAAATAAGCAATTTAGAGCGTTCAGAAATTGATGTCAAAAATTATACAAAATACAGTGAGCTTTATGGTTTCATTTTAATTCCTGCAGTCTTTTTATCAATAATAATGGAAATCTTTAGAAGAAAAACTTTTAAGTTGAGTACTTAATGACATTTCGATATAAATGGGTATTGTTTTTTTTCTTAGTTCAATTCATTATTTGGCTTTTCTGGAGATTGAATAAGAAAGTTGCGATTTTTCCAAATGCATCAGATAATATCATACAACATATAATGAAAGATTTCGATAGAAAAAAGATAACTATAAAAAATCAATTAATAATGTTTGGAACTAGTTTATTGATTCTTTCTGCATCTGGCCCACAAATGGGTACTAGAGTAACCCCTATTGAAAGAAAAGGTATAGATTTAGTGATAGCATTAGACACATCAAAAAGTATGGACGCTGAAGATGTTACGCCTTCAAGACTTTCAAAAGCTAAATTAGAATTAGGAAAATTAATTAATAATTTAAAAGGTGACAGAGTAGCGATTATTGTTTTCGCTGGCAGTAGTCATCTTTATTTACCACTAACCACAGATTATGAAGCTGCATTATTATTTTTAAATGAAATCGACAGTGATATGATTCCTACCCAAGGTACCGTATTAAGTGCAGCTCTGAACACAGCAATAAGTGCGTATAAAGAGGATGATGATAAATTCAAAGTTATTGTTTTGGTATCAGATGGAGAGGATCACGATGGAGAAGCAATACAAATCGCAAATAAGGCATCAAGCCTTGGATTAATGATTAACACAGTAGGAGTAGGGTCATTGAAGGGTGGTCTTATTCCAATAAAAGAAAAAAATAATAAAATAGGCTATAAAAAAAATAGCGATGGGAATCTTATTACATCAGTTTTGAATGAAAATGTATTAAAAAAAATTTCAGATATTGGGAATGGGTCTTATTTTTTATTCTCAAACTCTGCTGATTCATACAAAGATATTTTATTAGCAATTGAGAATATGGAAAAGAAAACAATTTCTACACATAAATTTTCTGAATATGAAGACCGATTCCAACTTATTGGCTTTTTAGCATTGATTTGTTTTATTGCAGGTTATGCAATTCCAACAAAGCTAAGGATTAAAATATGAATAATGTTATTGTTGGTCTTTTGTTTATTTGTGTAGCCTATTGTCAAGATAAAGGAATGGATGCATATAGAGATGGTAATTATGCTAATGCGAGAGAATATTATCAAAATGTGCTAAAAACTAGGAAGAATGATTATAAAGCAAAGTTTGGTCTTGGCGTTACTGCATATCAACAAAATGATATTGAAATAGCATTAAAAACATTGAATGAGATTAAGAATATTGAAGATAAAAATCTTGCATCAAAAGCATATTTTAATCTAGGAAATATTTTTAGAGAACAAGAAAATTTTGAACAAAGTCTAGAATTTTACAAAGAATCATTGCTATTAAATCCTGAAGACCAAGATGCAAAAATTAATTTTGAATTATTAAAACAAATGATTGAAGACCAACAGCAAGATCAGCAGCAGGACCAAGACCAACAGCAAGATCAGCAGCAGGACCAAGACCAACAGCAAGATAAAAAAACAGATAAACAGCTACAGGCAGAAGCAATTTTAAATGCGCTGAAGGATAAAGAAAAAATTAATCAAAAACTAAAAATACAAAAATCGAAATCTATAAGAATGGATAAAGATTGGTGATACGATTAATTCTAATAATCTTTTTTAATTCCCTAGGTTTTTCACAAACATTAAGTGTTTCTGTAAATAAAAATAAAATCAATATGGGTGATGTGATAACATTAAATATTGAAATTAAAGGGGGTAATGACATTGGAGAAATTGATTTAAGTGGGATAGAAAAAAATTTTGAAATACTTAATGGTCCATCTGAGCAAAATAATTATCAGTGGATAAACGGTAAAGAAAAAAAATCAAAAACTCTTTCTTGGAATATAGCACCAATTAGATTAGGTCGCTTGAAAATCCCAGCACTTTCTGTAATCGTTGATAATAGAAAGTTGAAAGGGAATAGTATTTTAATTCAAGTTGCTAAAACTTCACAGAATCAGACCAAAGATGTTTTCATTTTTGTTGATTTAGATAAGGAAAGTGCTTTTTTAGGTGAGCAAGTGACCCTTACGTACAAACTTTATAAACGCCAAGACATTAATATTGTGAGCATAGATCACTTCGTTATGCCGGACTTTAAAGGTTTTTGGTATGAAGAACTATATACTCCTCAACGATTACAATATAATTCTCAACCAGTTTTAATAAATGGTTTAAAGTATCAGGTTGCTAATTTAGGTCAAAGAGCTTTATTTCCAATAGTATCGGAGTCTCATGAAATACCCCCAATAAAGGTGAAAATTAAAATAGAAGTGAAAAATAAAAAGCGTAAAAGAGATGTTTTTTTCGATCCTTTTTTTGATTCGTTCTTCTCTGAAACAAAAACGAAAATATTAACTACAGAAAATGAAATTATTAAAATTAAAACATTTCCTATCCCGCGACCTGAAGACTTCACTGGAGCAGTTGGGGATTTCAATATTAATGCTAATATTGACAGAGATAAATTAATTGTTAATGAAGGCATAACATTTAAAATTGAAATGAGCGGCACTGGCAATATAGGATTATTCTCACTTCCAAAAATAATATTCCCTGATTTTATTGAGGTATTTAAACCCACGGAGAGTTTTAAGAAAGATAAGTTTAGAAATCAATTAACAGGAACAAAAATATGGGAATACATACTCATACCTAGGAAATCAGGAGAAATAACTATACCTCAAATGAAAATGTCAATATTTGATCCTAAGATTAATAATTGGAAGTCAATCAGTACTAAACCATTTAATCTACAAGTACTTCGAGATTCAACAACAACATTATATAATTCAGGACTTACAAAAAAAGAAGTAGAATTGATTGATAAGGATATAAGGTATATCAATACTGATGAATACAAGCTTAATAAAAAGGGAGAAATGAATTACTCCTTCATTGCTGTTATATATGTTTTTTCGGGACTCTTTATTATTTTTCCTGTGGTTTTTTCATATTTAATTGGATACAGATTATCATCAGAAAATGATAGGAGGATAAGTGGAGCATTTAGAAAAAATATTAAAATTTTGCGAAACAAAGAAAATGGTAATGAGTTTGAAATTGCTAGTTATGCTCTTTACTCATACTTAAAAGATCGCTTATCGCTTGCCACTAATAATTTAGACCCAAATCAAGTAAGAATAATTTTACAAAATAAAGTTAGCAGGTCACTCTTTGATAAAATTAATGACCTACTAGTAATCTGTGATGAAGGTAGATTCTCTCCCGTTGCATATGAAAAAAGAAATATTGTAATTGATGAAATGTTTAAAATCCTAAAGCAAATTGAAAAAGAGTTAAAATGAAAATTAACATTATTATAATATGTTTTACTTCAATATGCTTATCCAATAATGCAAATCTTTTAATGGATGAAGGTAATGAATTAATGATTAATGAGAAGTATGAAAATGCAATTAAAATATATGAATCTATTTTAAATCTAGAATATGAAAGCGCTCAATTGTATTTTAATTTAGGTAATGCATATTTTAGAACCGGTCAAATTGGTAATGCCATTTGGTCCTATGTGAATGCACAAAGCATAGAGCCAAGAAACGATGATGTCAAATATAATTTAGAGATAGCAAATGCTAGCATAATTGATAGAATTGAAATGCCAAGATTATTTTTTATAATTCAAACTTATAAAACAATTCGTGACTATTTTACAATGTTAGAATGGTTATCTCTTGGGAGTATATTTTTATTGTTACATTCCATATATTATTTTATGAAAAAGCTGTGGTTAAGCAAGGTTTTTAGAAATGGTTTTATTTCACTTTTACTACTGTTAGGTATGATTTTTAGTCATTTATTTGCATTAGAGCATTACTTAATTGGAAAAAGAAATAGAAATGCTATAGTTATTTCAAATGCTGTTGATGCATATTCAGGGCCATTTTTTGGTAAAAATAAAATATTATTTCAAGTTAATGAAGGTAGCATGGCTGAAATATCAAAAATTCAAAAAAACTGGTTTGAAATTGTTCTCATCGATGGTAAAAAAGGTTGGGTGGAAGACAAACATTTAAGGCTGTTTTAATATGAATTTTTGGATATCATTGCTTATGTTCTCAATTAATTTTCTTTATTCTCAGGATTCATTATTTTGGTTTGATATGAAAACAGTAAGAGATTTAAAACCAAATACACCTGCAGTAATAGATAGGATTTTTAAGACTTCTCAATTGCAACTTCTTGATTCAATAAAAAACCTTAAGATTAAAACAAAAGATGGTTTTAGGCTTCAATTATTTGAATCCTCACAAGCAGGTGAAGCAAAAAATAAAATTAAAAAATTTGATAAATTATTAAATGATAGTCTGTATTTGGTTTTTGATGCACCGTTATACAAAATACGCTATGGAAATTTTATTTCTAAAGACAAAGCTGAAATTGTTCAGGCAAAACTAAAACGAAAAGGTTTTAAAAAAGTATGGATAGTAAAGAGCAGAATAGAACAATAATTAGCTTATCAATCATTGGTTTCTTGTTTCAACTTTTTTTGAATAATAGAAAAAAATAAAATTTTACTTGAATTATGGCTGGGCATAGTAAATGGGCAAACATACGACATAGAAAAGGTGCACAAGATGCCAAACGAGGTAAAATTTTTACCAAGATAATTAAAGAAATAACGATTTCAGCTCGTATTAGTGGTGGTCAAGTTAGCTCAAATCCGAGACTGCGAAAAGCTATTGCCAATGCTAAGTCAAATAATTTGCCTGCTGATAAAATTGAAAGAGCCATTAAAAAAGGTACTGGTGAGTTAGATGGCGTAGTTTATGAAGAAGTTACATATGAAGGATATGGGCCAGGTGGCATTGCATTATTGTTAAATATAATTACAGATAATAAAAATAGAACCGTTGCTGAAATAAGACATATTTTATCGAAATACAATGGGAATTTAGGTGAGAGTGGAAGTGTGTCTTGGATTTTTAATAAAATAGGACAAATAATTATATCCTCCTCATGCGAAGATGATAAAGCTTTTAATGCAGCAATAGAATCTGGCGCTGAAGATTTTGAGATTAATGAAGATTATTATATCATTTCAACAAAAGTTGAAGAGTTAATGGAAGTGAGGGATAAACTTGAAGAACTTGATTTTAATATTATGTCTGCAGAAATTGAAATGATACCAAAATCGTTGCAAAAATTAGAAAGAAAACAGTCTGATTTGGCCCTTAAATTATTGGATGAACTTGAAGATAATGATGATGTTAATAAATTGTTTACTAATTTTGATGTGCATTAAACAAATATTTATATGATAATATGAGGGTATTGGGTATAGATCCAGGTATTGGGATTACAGGTTTTAGTATTATTGATACTAATAGATTAGATTTATCATTATTAGCTTACGGCACGATTAAGCCGAAAAAAAAAGATAGTCTACCAAAAAGACTCAATTACTTATTTGAAGAAATGAATAAAGTTTTAGATAAATTTTCTCCAGATGTTCTTGCAGTAGAGGATGTTTTTTACAGTAAAAATGTAAAATCTGCTATGGTTTTAGGCCACGCAAGGTGCTCCATTATTTTAGCAGCTGCACAGGCTGGAATACCCATATTTGAATTTGCACCTAGGAAAGTTAAATCATCCGTATGTGGAAATGGAGCAGCAACAAAACAACAAGTATCTTATATGGTGACAAAGATTTTAAAATTAAAAGAGATACCAGACCCCTTAGATATATCTGATGCAATGGCAGTAGGACTATGCTACATAAACCAAAATAAATTTTATGATTGATCAATTAAATGGAATAGTCACAAAAAAAGATATTACGCACGCAGTAATTATGGTTGCTGGCATTGGCTATAAATTAAATATGTCAATTAATGGACTTCAGTTGTTGCCTGAAATTGGTAAGGAAACTCAAGTTCATGCATATTTACATGTAAGGGAGGATATCTTAGACCTTTATGGTTTTGTAGATTTGAAAGAAAGAGAAGTTTTTTTCTTATTGAATTCAATTAGTGGAATTGGTCCTAAACTTGCGCTAACAATTTTATCTGGAATAGAGCCAGAGATATTAGAAAAAAGAATAACCGAGGGTGATGTAGCTGCATTAACTAATATCCCTGGAGTTGGCGCAAAAACAGCTAAACGAATTATAATAGAGTTAAAAGAAAAATTCACCAAATTAGTTGACTCCTCTATTGGCTTTGTTGAACCAGATGATTCGTCAAAGAGTCAAATTTTTAGAGATGTTGTGGATGCACTCATTTCATTGGGGTATAAAAAGAATTATGCTATTAAGGTGTGTTCAGATTTAGAAAAAAGTGGGGAATTGGAGGGAGAATTAGAAACTGTGATTAAAAAAGCACTATCTAAATTTTCATTATGAGAAAATATAATAAAAGACTAGTTAAACTTGGTACAGAAACGGCTTTTTCCGTATCATCAGAAGCAAATATCTTGTCCAAAAATGGAAAAAAGATTTATCCATTCCATCTAGGAGACATCAACATACCCACTCCAAACCTTATTCGAGAAACAACAAGAAAATATATTGATAGTAATAAAAATGGTTATTGTCCTTCAGAAGGGATTTTGGAGTTTAGAGAAGCGTTAGCTCAAGATATAGGTTCAAAAAGAGGCGTAGTTTATAATGCTGAAAATGTTATTATACAGCCAGGTGGAAAACCAACAATCTGGAAGTTTCTTACCTGTGTTATGAATAAAGGAGACCAGGTTTTGTATCCTAATCCTGGATATCCAATCTATGAATCCCAAATTCGGTTTCAAGGTGGGGAACCAATTCCATATGGATTCAATGAAACTGCAGAAGGCTATAAAATAAATTTAGATGAATTAAAATCATTAATTAATGAAAAGACCACTATACTCATTTATAATAATTATCAAAATCCTACAAGCGCATCTTCTACAAAAGATGAAATTGAAAGTCTTGCCAAATTGTGTATTGAGAATGACCTTTGGGTTTTGAGTGATGATGCCTATTTTGAAATAAGGTATTCTGACGAGCCACCTTTATCGATAGTGAATATACCTGGTATGCGAGAGAGGACAGCTATTTTATATACATTTTCAAAGAGATTTGCTATGACTGGATGGCGTATTGGAGCAACAATTGGTCCCAAAAATTTAATGAATCAAATTACAAGATTAAATGTAAACGATGAATCTTGTACGAACCATTTTATTCAATGTGCATTAGCCGAAATAATGGGTCTTGTTGATGATGAGGCAAAGCTTATTTTATCAGAACTAGAGGAAAGGAAAAATACATGTGTAGAGTCTTTGAATTCTATCTCTGGGATTTCATTGATTAATCCTGAAAGCACATTTTATCTATACCTAAATATTAAGAATATAATGATACAAAAAAACTATAATGATATTGAACGATTCAGATTAGATGCATTAAATCAAATAGGTTTTTCATTTTGCACTAGACATCACTTTGGAGCTCCTAAAAAAGGAGAAGATGACAGATATATTCGATTAGCATACTCTGGTATAAATAAAAAAGAGATATTGGAAGGTATGAAAATCTTTAAAGATTGGTTAGAAAATTCATGAAACTATCTAAAACTGCCTTATATGATTTTCATATATCGCGCCAAGGAAAAATGGTACAATTTAGTGGTTATTCTCTTCCTGCTTATTATACAAGTATAAATGATGAACATACGCTAGTAAGATCGAGTGTAGGTCTTTTCGATATTAGCCATATGGGTGAAATTGTAGTATCTGGTCTTGATGCAGAATCCTTTCTTCAAAAAGTCACAATAAACGATATTGAATCTATAGAAGTCGGACAAGCTCAATATACAGCAATGTGTAATTACGATGGTGGCATAGTTGATGATTTGATTTTATATAGAAATTCTGATAATTATATGTTAGTGGTAAATGCTGGTAACATAAATAAGAACTTAAATTGGCTAAATAAGAATAAAATTGGCAATGTTAAAGTTTCTAATATTAGCGATGATATTAGCATAATCGCTGTTCAAGGACCTAAATCAAGGAGTGTATTGGAAATGTTAACTGAAGAAAATTTGGCAAATATAGATTTTTATAGTTTTGTTAATGGAGAGGTTGCAGGTTTTGATACAATGATATCTCGTACTGGATATACTGGAGAATTGGGGTATGAGTTGTATCTTAGCTCAAAAAATGTTGTCGATGTATGGAGGAAATTATTAAAAGTTGGAAATGATTATGGAATAGCACCAGTTGGTTTAGGATGCAGAGATACCTTGCGAATGGAAATGAAATATTTGTTATATGGTAATGACATTAATGAGACTCGAAATCCAATTGAATCAGGCCTTGGCTGGATAACAAAAATAAATAAAGGTTCATTCATTGGTAAAGAAGCCATATTGAATTGCAAAGACAATGTTCAAAATAAATTAGTTTGTATTAAAATGTTAGACAGAGCTATTCCTAGAAAAGGTTTAATGATCTACAAAAATGAAAAACTTATTGGTGAAATAACTAGCGGGACTATGAGCCCATCATTAGGATTTGGTATTGGTATTGGGTATGTTAATGTAAATCATTCAAATATTGGAAGAGAAATTCAAATTGATGTTAGAGGTAAACTAAAAAAAGCAGTTATTTTAAAACCACCATTCTACAAAAACGGAACGCTCTTACAATAAAAAATTTGGTTTAATTAGAGAACAGTTTAATCTTCGATAATAGAACAAAAAATCGTATAATTACCATTATTAATTCCACATATCATAAGAATAATTATGGATAACGAGCGTCGTTTAGAGATACTAGGTATCTCCTTAATAACACTATCTATTTTTATAATTTTTAGCTTAGTAGGGTATGACCCTAACGAACAGCCCCAAATGTCTCCTAATATCAAGGTAAATAATCCTATGGGTATAATTGGGGTGGGTATAGCCTATTATTTTTTTAAGGAATGGTTCGGTTATATAATGTTCATAATTCCTTTTATCGGGTTTTTATGGGGATGGTTCTTGTTTGCTAAAAAAAAATTAGATATTCTTATTCGCAGTACAATATACCTATTAGTTTTTATGTTACTTATATCTACATCAATAGGTGTTTTGAGCAATTTGCTCTTTTTAGAATCAAAAACTAAATTTTCTGCCTCTGGTAAACTTGGTGGTGTAATAGGAGGATTTATTTTAGATTGGTTCAAGCCGTGGGGAACCTTTTTATTTTTAATTTCTAGTTTTCTTATTTTAATCAGAGGATATTTCAACATTGACTTTTATTCTCCGTTTGCACTCCTAGATAAAAAGTGGAATAAATGGAAAAAAGAATTCACTGAAGCAAAAATATTAAAACATAAGGAAAAAGAGAAGCGTAAGCACACTAAAAAATTAAAAGCAAAAATAGATGCAAAGAAAAATAATAACGTTTATTCAGCGCAAAACTCACCTCATGATGATTTAACTTCCGTGGATACGTTTGAAGATTCTCAAGAGATCGAACAATCATATCTTGCTAGGGAATTAAAAGCAGATAGCAATGTAAAGAAAAATACTGATGATTATACTTCAGAAACCTTATCGCATAGTAATTCTAATAATCAAAATATTTTAAATGAATTTCAAGAAGTAGAGGGGAAATCTATTGNTGAAGAAGCTCCNACGACTGATGAGGATTTTTCTTTGCATGATGCTATAGAAAAAGAAAATTTGCAGGAGTCTGNAAAAATAGAGANTAATGANTTAAATATTGAAGAAATAGTAGAAAATGAAATAGTCGATATTGATGAAGTAGTGGAGAGAAAAAAACCAAAGAGGAAGTATCAATTACCTTCATCTGATTTACTAGAAAATCCAATTGATGTATCTGATAGTTTAAGTAGAGATGAATTAATTGAGCGTGCACAATACTTAACACAGTCAATGTCAACGTTTGGTGTTGAGGGTAATGTTGTAAACGTGCATCCAGGACCAATAATTACTTTGTTTGAAGTAGAGCCTGCAGAGGGAGTAAGAGTTAATAAATTTGTACAGTTAGCTGACGATCTTGCAAGAGTAATGGAGGCTAGCAGTGTTAGGGTAATTGCACCAATACCTGGAAAATCTTCAGTAGGCATTGAAATACCAAATCGGAATCCTGCTACTGTTTTTTTTAAATCAGTTGTAAATAGTTCAGAATTTGCTGAGGCAGAATCAATCCTAACTTTAGCCATAGGGAAAACAACATCTGGGGAGATTAGCACTCTCAATTTAGCAAAAATGCCACATCTTTTGATTGCAGGTACTACAGGCTCGGGGAAATCAGTATGCATTAATACAATAATTTGTTCTATCATTTATAGTGCTACACCTGATGAGGTTAAGTTCGTTATGATTGATCCGAAAAAAGTTGAAATGACGCTTTATCGACAGCTAGAAGGATATCATCTACTAAAAATGGAGGATATATCGGAGCCAATTGTCACCTCAGTTGATAATGCTATTCTAGCTTTACGTGCATTAGAAAAAGAAATGGATAGACGTTACAATGTTCTTGCTGATGCATTAGTTAGAAATATTGATGAATATAACCAAAAAATGAGAAATGATAATCAGTCTATTATGCCTTATATAGTTTTAGTTGTTGATGAGTTAGCAGATCTAATGATGCTATCTGCTAAAGATGTTGAAGCCCCAATTGCAAGATTGGCTCAGCTTTCAAGAGCAGTTGGTATACATCTTGTTATTGCAACACAAAGACCTTCAGTCGATGTGATTACAGGAGTGATTAAAGCTAATTTCCCATCAAGAATTGCTTTTCAAGTAGCCAGCAAAATAGATTCAAGAACAATTATTGATCAACCAGGTGCTGATAAATTAATTGGAAGAGGTGATATGTTACATTTAGGAACAGGAAGCTCAGATGTCTTCAGAATGCATAATGCTTTTTTATCTCTTGATGAGATTGAGGCTATCATGCAACATATAGTTAATCAACCAAAAGCTGAAGAATTAATACTCCCCTCAGTTCGAGAGTCTCAAGTGTCTGAATTAGGTGGGAATGGTCCTGGTGATTCCGTGAATGACGATTTGTTTAGTGAAGCCGTTTCTTTAGTCATAACTCATCAACAAGGATCGATATCATTGCTCCAGCGTAGATTAAAAGTAGGATATTCTAGAGCTGCTAGATTAATAGACCAAATGGAACAAACTGGGGTTGTTGGCCCATTTACTGGAAGCAAGGCTAGGGAAGTTTTGGTTGATGAAACCTATCTAGAAATGATAAAAGATTAAAGAACTTGAAGAGTCTTCTTTTATTAAGTTCTATTTCATGTATTCTGACTGCAGAGAATGATCCCTACAGAAATTTTCAAGCATATATGAACATCAATGAAGGTAGATTGCTAAACATAGAATTTTTCCAACAACAATATGATAAAAAATATAAATCATCTGGCAATTTATATTATTTAAAAGATAGTTATTATGTCTTTGATAACAATGAACAAAGGATTACTTATCAAGATGGATTAATTAAAACAATAAATAAGGTCAACAAGCAAATTATATATGATAAGAAATTAGAGGGTCAAGTAACCATTCTTGATATTTTATCTGGGAAAAATAATCAATTAGACATTGGAGAAATAGTTTTTGCTAAAAATGGTTTTATTATTCCATTTTCTTTGAAAGATTGGGAAATAGTTGGAAAAATCACTACAGTTCCTTCAACTGGGCAGCCAAAAAACATAACTCTATTAATATCAGATGATGAAAAAATAAATATCAATGTAATATCCTCTTTAAAACTGGGAAAAGACTCAATTCCAAAAATTGATGTTTCAAGTTTTGAAATTATTAATCTAAGTGAATAAAGCTTTAAAATTATTTTTTTTAACTGTATTTAGTCTATTTTGCATTTTTTTTGCATTTAAGGATGAAGATATGGATTTGTTATATCGACATCTGCTAGAAGTCGATATTCTTAATCTAACCTTTGCTACTATTTTATTAATCATAAGTTGTGTTGTTAGAGCTTATCGATGGCAATTATTATTAATTCCATTTGATTATGTTTCATTAGGAAAAGTTTTTTCGGCTACTATGATAGGCTATTTTGGTAATGGCATTTTAGCTTTCAGGCTAGGTGAATTATTAAAAAGTTATTCAGTTTCAAAAGATTCAAAAATAAATACAATGCAGGCATTTGGTACCGTAGTAATTGAGAGATTATTAGATGTGTTGGCAGTAGTGAGTATTTTCATCTTTCTGATACCTTGGTTTCCATTCGAAGATAAATTTATAAAATATGGCGCATTGGGTTTCACGAGCATTGCTTTAATTAGTCTAATGGTTCTGTATTTCGTATCAAAGTATGCTTTGATAGGAAAATTAGAAAATAAAGCAATTTTTTCTTCAGGATATGGTAAAAGTGTTTTCGTTGGAATATGTAGGTTTTTTGAAGGTATCGACGTTATAAGTAATAATGAAAACAGGTGGCGAATTTTCCTTTCTAGTGTTTTATTATGGTCTATTTATTATATTGAAACAATTCTTCTTGTAATCGCATGTGGATTAGAACTGGGAATTTTAGAAATAGGAATATTATTAGTTTTGGGGAGCATTGCATTTGGCATTCCAGCTTTGCCGGGTTCAGCAGGAACATATGATGCAAGTATAAAGTATAGTTTGGTAGTTGTTTTCAATGTAGGTAGCATACAAGCATTGAATTATGCTATTATTTCACACGTTGTAGCTTATTTCCCGCTTTTAATTCTTGGCTTTATATTCTTCCTTATTAGTAATGTTAAAATAAACGATTTTAAACAGGTGGAAATATATAAATGAAACTTTACGATTGTATTTTCTTAGATAGAGATGGGACAATTAATTGGGATAAAGAAGGTTATATAAGAAGTTTAGCTGATTTTAAATTTTTTGAATTTACTTTTGAGGCTTTAAAAAAAATTGCATACTTAGGAAATAGGTTTTGTATTGTTACAAATCAATCGGGGGTAAGTAGAGGTTTTATTAAACAAAATGAATTGAATAAAATTCACAATTATATTAGGACCGAATTTGAGACCAATGGGATTCCACTACTAAATATTTATGAATGTATTGATCATCCCGATAATGCATCAAATAGAAGAAAACCAGGGTTTGGAATGTTTTTAGAAGCCAAAACTGACTATGGAATTAATCTCCCGAAATGCCTAATGATTGGTGATTCACAAAATGACATGCAGGCTGGGCAAGGTCTCGGGATGGATACAATGCTAGTTAAAACCGGGAACGGTAAGAATACCTTGAAAAATCTTTCAAATATTGATATGCCTCAATATATTGTTAAAGATTTATATGAAGGAGCAGAAAAATTGTGTCACTAAAGGTTGGTGTACTTATGGGAGGTGCTAGTGAAGAGCGAGATGTGTCTATCTCTTCTGGACAGGCGATAATTAAGGCATGCAATGAAATTGGATATATGGTAAGCGAATTTTTATTTAAAAATAATTATAAAAAATTTGCTGGTATGTTACAAGAACAAGATTTGATTTTTAATGCATTGCACGGAGGGATGGGTGAAAATGGCGAAGTCCAAAAATGGATGGACAAAATTAATGTGAAATATACGGGTTCAGGTGCAACTTCGTCTTCATTATGCATGAATAAAGCTGAAAGCAAAAGTATAGCTAAAGCTAGTGGTATTGCTACACCAAAATGGCAACTCATTAAAAAAAAACAAGATATAGTGAAAATCAAACCACCTCTCATAGTAAAGCCTAATGATCAAGGAAGCACTGTTGGATTATCAGTGGTAAACAATAAAAGTGAAATGGCTGATGCGATTAAAAAGGCTTTCCAATTCGGAGAGAATATTATTATCGAGGAATTTATTAATGGCCGTGAAATCACTATTCCAATTATTGATAGTTCTCCTTATCCAATTGTTGAAATTAGTCCACTAAAGCCACTATATGATTATGAATGTAAATACACGCCTGGTATGAGTAAGTACCACTGTCCTGCTAAATTAGAAGATATGGTTGTAAAAAGGATTGAATCAAATACTATGGTTTTATTTGATAAGTTAGGTTGCTCAATATATGCCAGAGCCGACTATATATTGGATAGGCATGGTATCCCCTACTTCCTCGAAATGAACACGCTTCCTGGAATGACATCTACGAGCTTAGTTCCCAAATCTGCAAATGCTAAAGGTCTGAATTTCAATGAGTTAATCTCAACAATAATAAAATTGAGTTTATAAATGGAATTAAAGCTTTATAATACATATAAAAGAGTCAAAGAGGTTTTTACACCCTTAGTTAATTCAAAAGTTAGCATGTATACATGTGGACCTACTGTATATGACTTTGCACATATTGGTAATTTTAGAACATTTGTATTTGAAGATCTTTTAAAAAGATGGCTCTTGCATCTTGGATATGATGTTGTACATATTATGAATATTACTGACGTAGATGACAAAACGATTGCTAAGGCTAGAAATCTTGAAGTGGCATTGAATACGATTACTGACTATTATTATAAATGTTTTCTGCAAGATGCGCGATGGTTAAAAATATTACCTGCCAACAAATACCCACGAGCTACTGGTTCAATAGATAAAATGATTGAAATAATTCAATCATTATTAAATAATGGTTTTGCATATCGCGAACCAGATGGGTCTGTGTATTTTAGAATTAAGTCATTTTCTGATTATGGAAAATTATCTAAAATAAATGTACTTAATCAAAAGAAGACCAAACGTATTGAAACAGATGAATATGATAAAGACACCCCTAATGATTTTGCTTTATGGAAAGGATGGAAGGAAGATGATGGAGATGTGGTGTGGAATTCGCCTTGGGGTAAAGGTCGACCTGGTTGGCATATTGAATGTTCTGCGATGAGTATGGAGAATCTAGGAGAACACTTTGATATACATTGCGGTGGTGTTGATAATATTTTCCCTCATCATGAAAATGAAATAGCTCAATCTGTATGTTTCAGTGGTGAAAAGTTTGTTAATTACTGGCTTCATTCAGAATTTTTAATGATTGACGATGAGAAAATGAGCAAAACATCACTCAATTACTTAACTGTAAAAGATTTAAAGAAAAAAAACTTTTCTGCAGAATCAGTTCGATATCAATTATTATCAGGTCACTACAGAACGAAACTGTCCTTTTCTACAAAAAAGAAACAACAGAGTGATAAGGCAGTGCATAGAATTTATGAATTTCATCTGATGTTGATAAATAAAGGAGCATTAGATATAAAAAGTGATAAATTGCCCAATAGCTATTACATCTTTGCTGATTGTATGAATGATGATTTAAACACACCTAAAGCTATAGCTGAGTTTTTCACATGGATGAAATTAATGACGAAAAAAATTAATCAAAATAAATCATTAACAAGTGATGAGATAGGTGCTGCGTGGAATTACTTAGTGATTTTCAACGACATTTTTAGTTTTATTAATCAAAATAAAAATATTATACCTGCCAATGTAATGGACCTGATTAGAAAAAGAGACATAGCACGTTCAAAAAGAGAATGGGGGTATGCAGATGAAATAAGAAGCCAGATTAAGGAATTGGGCTGGTTAATAGATGATACTCCCGATGGGCAAAAAGTAAAAAAAGCATAAAGCTCAACTTTCCTTATAAGTACTTATAGTAATAGCTAAATTCTAGTTTTTAAATTTTTTATTCCTAATAAAGATAATTATTGATATAGATTTATAAATATTATTAAATTGTGAGGCTGTGCACTAAGGTATGATATCTTCGCTGAAAAGAGATTAATTGCTATAATGCAAGTAGAATAAATCGTATTAGTTTTTGATTTCAATGCCACCGTAGCTCAGTTGGTAGAGCAACTGATTTGTAATCAGTCGGTCGGAGGTTCGAGTCCTCTCGGTGGCTCTAGGGTTTTTTGAAAAAAAGTTT
>PBFM01000016.1 GCA_002718655.1 Fidelibacterota bacterium | reverse complement strand
CCTGACGGAGTATATTCTGTTGAGTGGGATGCGACCGCGCCGTGGCTTTCTGAGCAAACCATGCAGGTCACAGACATGGATGGTAACGTTTTAGGAGAAGGTGCTGCTCCTTCTGCATGTTTCTTCTTGGGTGAAGGATATGCATGTGGTGCACCAGACCTTACCGTAACAGACATGAGCTATGACAGCTGGACAGGTCGCGCTACAGTTACGGTGAAGAATATAGGGGATCTTGATGCTGGATATTTTTACACTATGGCATTTTTACAAGATCCAGACACAACCCAAACCTATCCGCCAGGATACTTTCAGTATGCGTGGCAAGGCCTTGGACTTGCTGCTGGTGATTCAGTTGTTCAATATCTTAGTTCATACTTGACCCTTCCTGGGTTTACAGGTGGCTATGATGGCGAAACATACACACTTTATGCAATGGCTGATGGATATGGAAATTATGTTTTAGAAGAAAGTGAAGGTAACAACGTCATGTCAATGAGTGTTGATAACACCAGTCCTCTGGCAAACTCAACATGGAACGTATGGCGTGGAGCTGATGGTGCAGATCTTGCTGTAATAGAAAACGTATCATCGCCCTCTTGGCAACCAGGTAACTTGATTCTTTACACAGATGAACCTCTGACTGCTGATGTGGAATATTGCTATGCGGTAACTCAGGTAGATGGTACAACTGAATCTGCTGCATCAAATACCGCATGTGCTACCCCTTCCGCACCACCAGATGTTCCAGAGCCAACAAATCTAGTAGGTTCTTCCTCAGGATTTGATGTAACCCTGACATGGGATGCTCCGGAACCATATGAGGGTGCACCTATTACAGGTCATGGTACTCCTTCAAGTACGAGACAAGGTGGAGATACCATTGAAGATGCTACTGTCATAACTGAGTTGGAGCAGCTAACTGGAACAACGTCTGGATATACGGATGATTATGATGCCGTGTGTCCATATGCTGGAGCTACAGCACCAGATGTTGTCTATAGTTTTACTCCTACTACAGATGTAGCAGTTAACATAACTACTTGTTATTCAACATATGATACGAAAATCTATGTTTTCGAGAATGCAGCAGATAATCTAGCTACCACAGTTACTGGTGCAGATGCTTGTAGTGATGATGCCTATCCGCCAGGAGTGGATGATTGTACCATTTGGACATCTTATATTGAAGGTGTTTACATGGCAGCAGGTAATACATACTACATTGTCATGGATGGTTATGGCGCAGGTGAAGGTGAATACACCATTGACCTAACTCCATATAACCCTCTAGCTGGATATACTGTCTGGTCTGTTGACGCAGCTGGCACACCTAGCCCAATTGGACAGGCTGCCGCAGATGCTACGGAATGGGCCACTGTTCTTTTTGCTGCAGAGCCAACTGACATTAGCCTTGCGATAACCGCAACCTATAATATCCCTGGTATCTTTGATCCAGTGGTTTCTGATGTTGTTGGACCTGTTACAGTAACAGTTCAGATTGAAGATAATCCAAATAACCTAACAGCAATGGATTATGGCGATGACGTGCATCTAATGTGGGATCCACCGATTGACGCAAGTAACATGGAGCTTGCCTACGATGATGGCGTAGTTGCCAACGCTTGGTGGTATGCAGGTGCAGTAGCCGTTCGTTTCAGAGTTAATGGCACATATTCCATTAATGGACTTGCTAACTCTGTATGGACTGGTGGATGGCCTGATGCTGTTCTTGGAGAACAACCATATACTCTTAGTCTTTTAGCAGTAGATTCAGATACTGATCTTCCTGGCGATACATTGTATCAAGAGGCTGTTTTAGTAGATGCTGATCCTACCTCTGAAACCTATGGTTGGGCAATGACAGACAGTCTCTCAACCGTTCCAGTTACTGTTACTGGCGATGTTTTCGTCATGTATAGTGATTTTGGATATGACTTTGAGAATAATGCACCAGGTGCCGACATGGACATGATGGGATGTGATGCTGTTCTTGATTTCCCAGGTAACAAATACGATTACAATGTATCAGTTGCTGAAACATGGGCACTATCCGCTGATTATGGTAGTTTAGCTTGTGGTGATTGGATTCTTCACATGTTCGCTGACTTCACAGCTGGAGGAGATGTAGCATCATTTGGTAATGATGGTGTATGGATAAATCAATCAGGTGCATCAAGCGCTGTAGATCTACCAGCTCCGATCGCTTCAATGGAAGCAGTTAACACGAAGGACAATCCATCTGTCTTGATGAATCCTCCTGTAGTTGATCCGAAATGGGCTCATGAGTCTGCTTCTCGAGATCTAATGCACTATAACATATATCGTGATGGTGCACATGTAGGAATGCAAGAGCATGACATGCATGACTACTGGGATAACGGACTGGATTGGGGTACGTATGAGTATCACGTCACAGCAGAGTATTCTGATGGTCATGAAAGTATGGCAACCAATACAGTTACGGTTACGCTTTCTAACGTGCCTCCAGATGCATCAATGTTAATCTCTCCAGGTGATGGATTTGAGGTTGCTGTAACAGCAGATAATCTTGATGAAGAGGTCGCATTCATTTGGACCGCTGCAATAGATGCAGATAACGACCCAGTTGAATACTATGTAGAGTTTGAGGCTGCAGTTCCTGGTGATACTCTTTATCAGATATTGCCTGAAAACGCGGTTGAAAATGAAAGCTTTGAGGACCTCGATGCAGATGGTGGTCTTGAAGGTTGGGAATCAAATGGAGATGATTATGCTGTAATCAACACCGGTGATGAAATAGCTGATGGTGTACTGTTTGAAGCAGCTGATGGTGATGCTGCCCTAGCAATGGCTGTGAGTTCTGCAGGCGGATTAAATGCTGTTTACCAACAATGGCCTGTTGACATGCTACCAGCTGGTACCCATTTTTGGGTAGATAGTTGGGCAATGCACTCCTCAGCAGATCCTATCAATGATGGAATGTTAGCTGTAGGTGCAGCTTTCATGGATGCTGATGGCAACACCATGGAATTCCAGCTTGGAGAGCCAATGACTAGTGCCGATTCAGCAGATGTATGGAATTATATCTATGCAGAATGTCATGTACCAGAAGGTGCAACACAAGTCATGGTTGGTGTCATGAGGATGCCAGCTGAAGCAGGTGGAACTGAAGGTGGACACGTCTTTGCTGATGAGGTTTACATGCATGTACCTCTTACAGCTACAGGTGTTTTCGTAACCCATGAAGATATTGCAAGTGCTGCAATTGATCTAGGCCTTGAAGAGATGACCTGGACATGGGATGTGTGGACATCTGATGGTTTTGAGATGACACCATCATCAAGTGGACCTCGTGAACTTGTTGTAACTGTTGATGCTGATCTTGTTGGTATTGATGGTGGAACACTTCCACAGGAATTTGCACTGCATAACAACTATCCGAATCCGTTCAACCCTGTCACGAATATCCTATATGATATTCCTGAGGTCTCAGATGTAACTCTTGAGATCTATAATGTGATGGGTCAGCGTGTACGAACCCTAGTACAGGGTAGTCACCAGCCTGGACGTTACCAGATCGTTTGGAATGCAACAAATGACCTAGGTCAAGCACTCTCATCTGGAATGTATGTCTATCGCATACAAGCAGGTGATTTTGTAAGTGTCAAGAAACTTGTTCTCATGAAATAAGTTCTAGAACACAAACTAGAAATGAAAAGGGGCCCATATCTGGGCCCCTTTTTTATTTTAATTATAAATACATAATAGTTTATATATTTTAGTAAATGGTTTTAGTATAAATAGAGGCCCTTATGAGAATTTTTTTCATTCTATTCATGTCAATTATATATTCTGCAGATGACAATGCACCTTCAAATCGAACCCGGGACAGAGAAGTAGACATTCATCATATCAAGATAGATGTAACTGTTGATATTGTTTCAGAATCTGTATATGGTAGTGTGATTCATCATTTAAGTCCTCTTAGTTCAAATTTAGAATCATTTCAGCTTGATGCAGAGGATATGACAATAAGAAGAGCAAGAATCAATGATAAGGATGTAAGATTTGATCATTGGGGAGATAAACTAAACATTAATCTTGATGAAGCAATAAGCTGGGATGATACCATTAAATTAAAGATTGATTACACTGCATTCCCCAGAATAGGAACCTATTTTATCAAGCCAGACGAAACTTATCCTGACAAGCCCTGGCAGGCTTGGACTCAAGGTGAGGAAGATGATAACCATCATTGGGTTCCTATTTACGATTATCCTAATGATCGTGCAACATTTGAGGTGATACTTACTGTAGATCAAGATTTTAAAGCAATATCCAATGGTGAGCTCAAATCCGTGAAAAAAAATAATGATGGAACACATACCTGGCACTGGTTTGAAAATTTCCCCATGGTATCTTATCTAATATCTTATGCTATAGGTGATTATGTTAAGATAGAGGATTCATACAATGGAATACCTGTTAATTACTGGGTGTATGAGGAAAATAAAAACGAAGCTCTACGTTCATTTGGCCTAACCACGGACATGATGGATTATTTTGGAAAGAAAACTGGAATTGAATATCCATATGAAAAATATGATCAGGTTATCCTAGATGATTTCATGTTTGGTGGTATGGAAAACATCACGCTGACACATAATACTGACCGGACCATGCATGACGAATTCTCTGCTCCTGATGTAAGCAGTGTAGGATTAGTTGCTCATGAATTGGCACATCAGTGGTATGGTGACATGATAACAACTCGTAATTGGGAAAACATTTGGTTAAATGAAGGTTTCGCTACTTACCTATCTAGAAAATATCGTGAGTATAAGTTTGGTCTTGATGAAGGAGAGTACATCCGTTATGGGGAGATGCGGAGCTATTTTGGAGCTAATGCAAGGTGGAAACGACCAACAGTGCACGATAATTATTATGCACCTATTGATCTATTTGATGGACATATTTACGCGAAAGGTAGCTTAATAATAAATATGATGCAAGACTACCTAGGTGATGATGCCTTTTGGCGTTCAATAAGACACTATACTAAGGTTAATCACCATAAGAATGTTGAAACACAAGACCTTAAAAAAGCCATTGAAGAGGTTACAGGTAAAAATCTTGATTGGTTTTTTAAGCAGTGGTTGTATGAACCTGGTTTTCCAGAGTATGAGGTTAAATGGTCCTATAACCAAAGAAATAGGACCGTTAAATTGAAAGTAAAGCAGGTTCAAGATGAGTTATTTACCATGCCTATAAGCATAGGAATTGATGAAGAAACTCATGTGATATGGATGGATGAAAAAGAAATGACGTATGAACTACCCGTTAAAATGAGACCTGAAATGGTCATATTTAATGAGGGAATGCGTATTCCCTGTAAGTTATCATTTAATAAGCCAATATCTGAGTGGATCTATCAGTTAGAAAAGGCGCCCCATGTTCTTGATAGAATCGAAGCTATAAATGTTTTAAAAACTAAGAAGGGAAGAAGAAATGTTGAAAAGGCCTTATTAAATGCTTTACGAGATGACCCATTTTGGGGTGTTCAAAAAGAGGCTGTCAATGGTCTATCAAATTTAAAACCAAAAAATTATTCAGAAGAATTAATGGAAATATCAGCCGGCAAGGATAATCGGGTGAGAAGAGCGATCTGGAATTCATTGAAGAATTATAAAAATAATAAGGTTGTGAGTAGGTTTTTGGAGAATATCATTTCAAGTGATAATAAACATTATAGTATAAGTGATGCTTTTAGAGCACTAGTTGCGGTTGATACTGCAGCAGCTCGAAGGAAAGTAGAACCTTTACTTGAGGTGGATTCACACTCAGATGTGATAAGAAGATCTGCAATATCATATTTTGGGAGTGTACGAAATGATGAGAATTATGAGCGTCTAAAACAATTATCATCTTATGGTGGAACGACATGGGATGCTCGACCAGAATCAGTATATCAATTAGAAAAATATGCCAAGGAGAAAAGAGAAACTATTGCAATCTTTGTAGACCTTTTGGAAGATCGATCCCGCGATGTACGTAGAGCAGCTGTTAGAGCTCTGGGTAAATATGGTAACAAAGAACACTTAGATTTTTTGGATGCGGTTTTAGAAAGAGATCCGGTGCTAAATAGGTCAATTCGGGCTGCAAAAAAGAGAATAAATAGCTCTAAAATGAAAAAAGAAAAGAGTCGCACTGAAAAAGAATTGGATCGTTTGAATAAAAGGATTGAAAAGATAAGAAGCATATTAAAATAATGAATGATTTGCCCTGGTCAATATGGTTAATGCCTGCAAGAGTTGACCTCAAAAAATATGAAATGATAATTACTCTATTAAGTGAGAGATACGAATCGAAGATTTTCACCCCTCATTTGACCTTGCTAGGTCGATTAAAGACTGACCCCAAAATATATTTTGGATTTTTTGAAGATCTAGTAAAGAAATATTCTAAATTCAATCTTATTTCAATTGGAATTGAAACTGCTGAGCCACCTTGGAAATCACTTTTCATTAAATTTAAAACAAATAATCAACTCAATTTATTTCAATCCATAATAAATAATAGATTCAAAGAGCTAAGAAATTATGAATTTCAACCACATTTAAGTCTTGCATATGGTAAAATGAAAAATAATGATTATCTTGACGCTGAACTTTTTAAAAGACGAAGATTGGTGTTTTCCTCTATTGCTTTGGTATATACACCAAGCGAGGTAGAAAAGTGGGAACTAATAAAAAAGTTTAAACTAAATTAGGCAATGAGAAATCCTTACTTGGTAATTATTGACGTACAAGAAAAATTATTTCCAGCGATGCACGAAAAGGACGACTTTCTAAAGAATATCTCTTTACTCATAAAGGGATTTAAACTTTTTAATTTACCAATTATTTTGACTGAACAAGTTCCAGAAAAACTTGGTTCTACTATAAACCCAGTTCTCGAGCTACTCGGTGATGTTGAAGCAATAAAAAAATCGTCATTTTCTTGTGCTTCAGATACTGGATTCATGATTCGGACAAACTCTCTAACCTCAAACGATGGAGTGGTATTAGCTGGTATCGAGACTCACGTTTGTGTCTATCAGACCGAGCGTGATTTAATTCATAGAGGTCAACATGTCGAGGTCGTTACAGATGCTGTAACATCCCGTAATAAGAATAACCATTCGATAGCATTGGACAGGATCAGGAACAATGGTGGATTTTTAACTACTGCAGAGATGTTATTATTCAGTTTGCAGCAAAGTGCAGGTGATGATAGATTTAAAGAACTTGCCAGAATTATTAAATGAAAAAATATAATTAAGGGGTATCTTATGATTGGAAGATTAATATTTTCATCATTGTTTGCAATTCTCTTTTTTAGCTGTGTAGGAGAGACAAGTGTGGTGACAATAAATACACCGACGATACAGTGTGGTATGTGTCAGAAGAACATAGAGGTTGGTCTAGGTAAGATCAAAGGCATTACTAAATCAACAGTTGATCTTGGCACAAAAACAACTCTGGTCACTTATGAAGTCGAAAAATCTGATTTGAGTATTATTGAAAAAACTATTTCAAATCTTGGTTATCAGGCGAATGAATTGGCCGCTGACCCCAAGGCTTATGAGACACTACCAGCTTGTTGCAAGATTGGTGGTATGGATAAAATGTGATTTTATTGTTAAGTATAAAAAATGATAATAAAATAAAAATGCTTTCAAAAATGGTCAAAATGTGTAATTTTGCTCTTTAATTCAATAATATGACCATAAGAAATTCATGAAACAATTACTTATATTATTAATGCTATTGGTTAGCTTTCCAGTTATGGAACTAGGTGACTTGCAAGCTGGGTCTTCTTCTGAACAGACTAAAAAGAAGAAAAAAAAGAAGAAAAAATCCTCTAGTAGTAAGAAATCATCCAGTAAGAAAAAATCTTCGGGAAAGAAGAAGAAGAAGAAGAAAAAGAAAAAAAGAAAGAAAAAAGCTAAAGAAGAATCTTCAAGTAGTCAGAATGAAAACATCAATGAAGAAGCCAATGTCACAAATAGTTCTGAAAGTAATAGAAAACGTTTGAACACCGCTGCATATGCAGATGAATTATATAATCTTACTGGTGAGCTACAGGCTTCAAACAAAGAATTAGCTCGTGCAACCCGATATTTTTATGATGACAATACCAGCAAACAACCTGTGTCACTTGATTCAAAACCCTTTTTTACTACCCAGGACTTTGAAAAAGAATCTAGAATGAATCCAGATAATATTTACGTACAGAGGCAGTTAGGGATGCATTACCAAGCCAACGGTGAACTTGAATCAGCGAAAGAAATTTACCTGAGAGAAGTAAGTAAGAATCCTTATAATCCTGATGCACACTTTTTCCTCGGTTCCTTATATGCTGACATGGGAGAATATCAAAAGGCTAAATTTGCATTTGAAGAAGCACTTTATCTTGATCCAAATCACGCAGCCACAATTGATGCGATGTCAATGTTTGTCACCACGGAAGAACAAAAGCAACTTAGTCGGGATGTTTTGAGATACTCATCTGCAAAAGCTCCTGATGGACCTGCGCAACAAATAAATATCATTCGAGAAACAATGGCAGCTGGAGATTACACTGAGGCACTCAATAAAGCTGAAGAAGCTGCAGAAAAATATCCAACCCATACGGGTTTCATTCAGCTCATTGGAGAAAATCATCTGAAATTAGGTCGCACTGAAGATGCTAAACGTTCATTCCAGCGAGCAATTAAAATAAACCCTAAAGATTTACAACCACACGTATCGCTGGCTGATTTATATTTTGAACAGGGTAGGTATGTTTATGCTGCCTTATCCTATAGTGATGCGGTGTATGTCGATCCTGACAACGCGGACTATCGTTATATGCAAGGTTTAAGCTACTTTAATGCACATGAATGGGGAAGAACTGCGGCAGCATGGGAAGATTTACTTCATTATAGACCAAATGATCCAATAGTTAAAACTCTGCTTCCCCAAACATACTATATACTTGCCGTAGAGTATAATAGAATTGGGAACCCGACAATGGGTCGTCAGGCATTTAAAAATGCCCTCTCTGTAAATAATAATACAACTTCTTGGCTTCCAGGGGCAATGGGTGTGCTAGGTAAATTCTATCGAGGAAAAAATATGTACAATGAATCCTTGATTGCGTATCAGGAAGTACTAGAACTCATGCCAAATGATGCAGGTGCATATATGGGGATGGGCATAACCTATTGGGAAATGGGTGAGAAACAACTCGCTAGAGCATCGTGGGAAAAAAGTTTAGAAATAAAACCTGATAATAATGAATCTAAAGGTTGGCTAATCTTATCATCGCAGGGATGATAGCTTTTTTATTATCTCATAATCACATCAAATCCCTACAGATATCATAAAATGATCCGCTCACTTATTGCGGTTTTGATTCTATCTTTTATAAGTGCGAGAGACTATTACGCTGGTGATGCTCTTATCAAGAAAGGTGTAAATGCTTTC
Source organism: Fidelibacterota bacterium (assembly GCA_002718655.1). Classification (GTDB taxonomy): domain Bacteria; phylum Fidelibacterota; class Marinisomatia; order Marinisomatales; family UBA1611; genus NZWG01. The sequence continues at coordinate 52,947 of PBFM01000016.1, read as the reverse complement.
TATGATTATCAGTTTGACCTTGCAATCGATATATTAAGCGATGCTAGGCAACAATTTCCAGAACACCCTGGAGTACACCTTATCTGGGCTGCCTCTCGTTGGGTAAGATCACAAGCATTTCTTTCTATTGATGATACATATGATGTTTTACAAAATGATCTTGATTCAATAACACCAATCTATGAAAAATTGTTAGAAAAATATGATTACGATCCAAACTATAAATTATACTATGGATCTGTCCTAGGTCTTTCTGCAAGAGTATCGTTAGGGAAAAAACAATGGATTAAGACCCTTTATAGATCGTATAAAGGATTTAAGATTATAAAAAAGGTCGCAAATGAATCTCCAGGGATTATAGACTCACAACTCCCTATCGGTATTGTCGAATATCTTGCGGGAATAAGTAATCCCATCATTGGATGGGCGGTTAAGTTGTATGATTTAGAAGCATCAACAGAATCTGGATTACGCAGGATGTCCATAGCAGCAGATGATGGTATCTGGTCATGGATAGAATCAAGAGCTATTTTAAGTAATCTCTATTTATGGGTTGAAAATGAACCTATTCTTTCTCTTGAATATTCTCAAGGACTTGCAAGGGATTTTCCAAATAACTTTTACTTTAACCTTTTATATTTAGAATCTATGATACGAACAAATAAACTCAGCGAATCAAAAGATATAATCAAAGATATGGAAAAAGGATTAAGCCAATTAACAAGTAGACAGCGTGAATGGTATCAACCATACCTTACTTATGAAATTGCATTACTGGCATTTTTTCAAAAAGAATATATAAAAGCATTAGAATTAGTAAATGCTGCAATTAAAAATTATTCAGCCGAGTTAGATATAATATTATCTAATGCTTATCTTTTACAGGGTATGATATACGATAAAATAAATGAAAGAGCTAAGGCAAAAGAGAGTTACAGGGATTGTATTGGTCTAGATAATTTTTCCTATTCAATAGAAAAAGCAAAACTTCATCTAAAGATACCATTTTAGGCATATGACCGATTTTTATTGTGAAAATTTGATTAATCCAATAAGATGGAAAACACGTTGTGTTAAAGTAGGCAATGTTGGTGTGGGTGGTGATAATCCTATAAGAATTCAGTCGATGACCACTACTGATACTATGAATACTAAGACGACAATTGAACAGTCCATTAGAATGATAGATAGAGGCTGTGAGATTGTTCGTATAACTGCTCCAAGCATTAAGGAAGCAAAAAATTTAGTAAACATTAAAAATGGACTATTATCTAAAGGATACAATACACCACTTGTTGCAGATATACACTTCACGCCAAATGCTGCTATTGTTGCTGCTGATATTGTTGAGAAAGTTCGTATTAATCCAGGGAACTATGCAGATAAAAAAAAGTTTGAATATCACGAATATACAGAAAAAGGATATGAAGAAGAGTTATTTAGAATAAGAGAAAGGTTTTTGCCTCTGGTAAAAGTATGTAAGGAGAATGGTACTGCTATGCGGATTGGCACTAACCATGGCTCTCTTTCAGACCGCATTCTTAGTAGATATGGAGATACACCAGAGGGTATGGTTGAGTCAGCAATGGAATTTGTTCGTATCGCTGAGGAGGAGTCATATCATGATATTATTTTATCAATGAAAGCAAGTAATACTCATGTAATGGTTCAAGCATATCGTCTTCTTGTTACTAAGATGAAGAATGAGGGTATGAATTATCCTTTGCATCTTGGTGTTACTGAGGCGGGAGAGGCTGAAGATGGTCGTATTAAATCTTCAGTTGGAATAGGAACACTTCTTGAAGACGGACTAGGAGATACCATTCGAGTTTCTCTTACTGAACCTCCAGAAGAGGAAATCCCAGTAGCTAGAATTCTAGTTAAAAGAAAAGCAAATTTACACCAATCTAAATTAGAGGTTAAAGCAATCACCACCTCAACTCATGATTCTTTTTTCTATGCTCGAAGGAGCACTTCTACAATTGCAAATGTAGGTTCAGAACATGTTCCTAGGGTTATAGGCGATCTTTCAGCTCATCATGGCATTAAAAAGGAGGATTTAGCTGAGTTTGGTTATTTATATGCTAAAGTCCAAGACAAATGGCATATATCCGAACAGGCAATTGATTTTCTCTATATTGGGTCCAATTCGCTTAATTTTGAGATTCCTGGTACTTTACAAATAATACAAAACCACTCAAACCATTCGAATAAAGATGGATACTATCCAATCTATTCATTGGATAATGTAAGTAAAATTAATAATGATAAAATATCTTTTCTTTTATGCAACGATATTGATGAGCCTTTTGATATTATTAGGGAATTAAAAAATTGTATCATTGTATTAGAGGGAAAAGAAAATGCTGGATTCCACTTGCAAAGAAAATTTTTTATGAACCTCGTTCACTATGGATTGAAGAATCCTGTTATCATAAAAAAAACTTATGAAGCTATTAAAAAGGATGAGATTTTAATTTATTCTTCTACAGATATTGGTGGCCTTCAAATCGATGGGTTTGGTGATGGGATTTGGCTTACTACATATCTAGAGAAGGGATTCACGAATGAACTTTCTTTCAACATTTTGCAGGCATGTCGGACAAGAAGTACTAAAACTGAGTATATATCATGTCCATCTTGTGGGAGAACTTTATTTGATCTTCAAGAGACAACATCAAAAATACGAGAACGCACTGACCATCTTAAGGGCATAAAAATTGGAATAATGGGATGTATAGTTAATGGACCAGGCGAAATGGCTGATGCAGATTATGGATATGTTGGTACTGGATCTGGGTTAATATCATTATATAAGGGACAGAATGTTGTAAAAAAGAATATTGAAGAAAAATTGGCTGTAGATGCATTAATTCAATTGATTGATCAGTATGGTGACTGGATTGAACCAAATGATGTTTAACATTGTCCAAGTGTAGTCTAAAATCGTATTATTAGGCTAATAAAAACAAGAAAGTTTTTAAAAAAGAGATTGTCATGAAAAAGATTATCGTTCTATTTACATTATCATTTCTATCCGCCCAGGTAGGTGAAGGTACTTTATCACCAGTTGTAACCTACTGGAGGACATTGGCTCATGAAGAAAAAGAGGTTTTTTTATTTTCTTACTTAACTCAGGTTTATGAAACTCACTCTGAATTAAAAAATAGTGTTGGATATGGAGAGATAACCGAGTGGTATTATGAGAATAGAGCAGAAATGATTTATGGTATATTTGATCAATTAGAGCTCGTCAAAGTTTCTGAAATGGTAAGATGGGTTGATGAGTTTTATTCACACGGAGAATATGCTAACCGTCCATTCATTGAAGCTCTAGAATTTGCATATCGATTTGCCGAAGCATCAGGTGCAAATATGTGGGAGAAATATGAAAATCTTAAGTTTGATAAGATAAAACCTGGAAAAGATTAATGCCTTCCTTGGAGAGAATATTAATCATTCTCATTCAATCAGGATTTCTTTTTTCCCAACATTCTACAGAAAATTTCATATGCAAAAATGAACAAGTAGTATCTAAATGGCTGACATCTCAATCATCATTAACTCAAAATCAAGAAAAAATTGATATTACATATTATGGAATATCAATTGAGATAGATATTGATCTTCAACAGATTTTCGCTTCAGTTAAGGTTAATGGTATTTTATCTTCGGATCAGCCAGACTCCATAGAATTAGATTTAAATAGTCAACTTATGGTTGATTCGGTAATCTCAAATGATGAACAAATTAGTTTTGTTCATCAAGACAATATGATCAAAATTCCAAGTCAAGCTTCTCTAGTAGAAGAAAACAATTTCAGTATGGAGATATATTATAATGGACATCCTCCTTCAACTGGTTTTGGTTCATTCAACTTCGATGAACACCTTGGTGTAGATCACATATGGACATTATCTGAACCATATGGGTCAAGAGATTGGTGGCCATGCAAGGATGACCCATCAGATAAGGCAGATTCACTTGATATCAAAATAATCGTACCTAGCGAACAAATAGCAGTCTCTAATGGTATTCTAGTAGAAGAATTAGAACTCGAAAATGGAAGAAAACAATATCATTGGTTTGAAAAGTATCCTATTTGTACATATCTTGTTTCCATAACGACATATCCCTACACGAAATGGGAGGATATTTATATAGGTATGAATGGAGATACCCTACCTTTAGAGTATTACGTGTATCCTGATCATTATGATATTGTATTAGAAAATTATTTATTGACAAAGGACATGATTTCCGTGTTTGCTGAAAAATTTGGCGAATACCCTTTTATGGGCGAAAAATATGGCCATGTAGAATTTGCTCGAGGTGGGGGTATGGAGCACCAAACAATAAGTAGTCTTGGGGGATATTCACAATGGCTCATTGCTCATGAATTAGGTCACCAATGGTGGGGTGATTTAATAACTTGTGCAAGTTTTCATCATATTTGGTTAAATGAGGGGTTTGCAAGATTCTCAGAAGCTTTATGGGATGAAGCGACTGGAGGATTTAATGCATATAAAAATTATTGGCAAAACCATACATACTATGGTGGAGGTACTATTTTTGTAGAAGAACCAAATCTACCAAGCCAAATATTTAATGGTAACTTAACTTACAATAAAGCAGGTTGGGTGATGCATATGCTTAGAGGTGTTATGGGAGATAGTATATTTTTTGAGACACTTCAATCATATTCATCAAATGATTCTCTTGCATATTCTTCAGCAACCACAGAAGACTTTAAGGCAGTTTGCGAAAGCGTATCTAATTACGATTTAGATGATTTTTTTGAGCAGTGGATATATGGCGAGTATTACCCTAGATATTCTTTATCATGGGAAGTATCGAATATGAATGAATTAATAATAAACATAGAGCAAACTCAGAATTGGCAATATTTTCACATGCCAATTGAAATAAAAGTGTTTTTACCAGTAGACACACTATCATTCAAAGTAGATAACCAATTTCAATTTGAACAATATAACTTAGGTGCCATTTCCGGATATCCATCTGCTGTTTTGTTAGATCCAGATAATTGGATTTTAAAAGAAGTTGAATATATGAATTTATCAGATATTATTCCTAATAAGCCCCAAATCACTATTTTCCCTGCTTATCCAAACCCATTTAATCCAAGCACATTCCTGAAATTTTTCATACCCCAGGCACTTGGTGAGATACGTCCTAAAGTAAATATATTTGATATTAAAGGCCAAAGGATTGAAGAAATATTAGTGGATAAAGTTTCTCCTGGGATGCATGAAATCCAATGGAATGCAAACGGAAGAGGCTCAGGCATCTATTTCATCCAATTCTTTTCGGATAACACCATTTTTTCACAAAAGATTCAGTTGATTAAGTAAATAAATGGACTGTTTAAGAATTCTCAATTTAAAGATTCCAGCCAAACATGGGATATATGATTTCGAAAAAAATAAAGAAGGGGTGTTTGAGCTTGATGTTGAAATGTTTTTAGATTTAAATATACCAGGAAAAACCGATAAAATAGATGATACCATAAATTATGATGATGTTGTGAATGTTGTTATTAAAGTATTTACCAATAAGGATTACAACCTTATTGAGGCTGCTGGTCAGAATATATGCAATCAACTACTTACACAATTTAAATTAGAAAAAGTTATTATTAGAATTAGGAAACCACATGCTCCCATTAATGCTGAGTTCGATACTGTAGAGGTTGAGCTTATTAGGACAACTAAATGAATGAGCAAAAAGTATATTTATCCCTAGGATCTAACATAGGGGATAGGGAGTCTAATCTAGCACAGGCAACAATGGCGCTATCTATCAATTTTGAGATATCTAATATTATTAGTTCTTCTTATTATGATACTGAACCATTATATAATACTAATCAGCCTCATTTTTTAAATTCAGTGGTTAAATTTTCAACAACCCTTAAACCATTTGACATATTGGATATAGCAAAAAAAGTGGAAACAATGCTAGGAAGACCACCCAAAAGGAAAAAAAATCAACCAAGAATAATAGATATAGATATTCTTTTTCATGGAGATGCCATTATTGAAACCGAACAATTATCAATTCCACACCCGATGGTATCTCTTAGAAAATTCATATTAATTCCATTTGCTGAAATCGAACCAGAATTCCAAATTCCGCATTCTGAATTGTACATAAATGATTTAATTGAGAACTGTCCTGACACATCTAGAGTAATCAGACATTATCCAGATATACAAGCTTGAAAAATTTATATTATATAGCAATAGAGGGACCCATTGGTGTTGGAAAAACAAGTCTTGCTAACTTAATGTCAAAAGAACTTGGTGCGAGATTAGTCTTAGAAGAATTTGAAGAGAATCCTTTCTTGCCTGATTTTTATAAAGATCCTGAGAGATATTCTTTCCAGACACAATTGTTCTTTTTGCTCCAGAGATATAGGCAGCAGCAAGAGCTTCGGCAGGTTGACATGTTTCAAAACTTATTAGTCACGGACTATATGTTTGTAAAAGATAGATTGTTTGCTTCACTAAACCTTAATGAAATGGAAATGCAGTTATACGATACGGTTGCTAATTTATTAGAACGTAACATTATAAGGCCAGATCTTGTTATTTACCTTCAAGCTGAAACTGACTCATTGATGAATAATATAAACCAAAGAGGAAGAGAAATGGAATCGGAAATAACCTATGATTACATAGATGCATTAAGTCAAGTCTACACTGAATATTTTTTTCGTTATCAAGATACTCCCCTAGTAATAATTAATACTAATAATATTGATTTTGTACATAATGAAAATGACTTAAAAGAGATAATTAAATATATAAGACAGCCTATTTCTGGTACAAAATTCTTTAATCCAATATCGCAGCTTTAATGATCAAGTGGTTATTTTTATTTGCAATTGTTTACTTACTATATAAGTCTGCAAAACCATTTTTAACTGTTTTTAGATTTAGTAACACAATAAAGCAAAAAAAACGTAAACAAGACTTACGAAATAAAATATATAAAATGGATATTCAAGATGCTGAATATGAAGAAAATATAGATAAATGATTTTTGAAAGAAGCGGTAAGATTTATATGACTACATTATATTATTAAAATTTCTTTATGAAATTTCCACCACAAATATACATAATTAGTTTTGTTATATTTTTACATTGCTGTGAAAAGGATGCTATTAATTATAAAAAAGATTTAAATAATGTCAATGGCTCATATCATGAAAAAATATCAGGTGAGCCATACTCAGGTAAGGTTTTTTCATTATATGATTCAGGAATGACTCGTGAAAATGGAGAATTGAAAAATGGAAAAAAAGAAGGCTTCTTCACTAATTATTACAATTCAGGGCAAAAGAAAAATGAAGGTAATTATTTTAATGATTTGAAAAATGGAGAATGGATTTATTGGGATGAAAATGGACAAAAATATTTAGAAGAAAATTATGTTGATGGAAAAAAACATGGGTTATTTACTTTATTTGAAGATGGTATCAAAAGAAGACAAGGATCATACCTAAATAAATTAAAGAATGGTTTATTCATAGAATGGTATGATAATGGATTAAAAAAGCAAAAAGGAAATTTTAAAGATGGTTTGCAAGATGGAGAATGGATTTATTGGGATGAGGAAGGGAAAAAGTATTTAAAAGAATCTTATGAAAAAGGTCAAAAGAATGGTTTTTTCACAGAATGGTATGAAAATGGTCAAAAAAGTATTGAGCAAACATGGAAAAATGGAAAAAAGGATGGCCTTTTCACAGAATGGTATGAAAATGGTTATAAGAAACAGCAGGGTTTATTAGGAGATTTCAACTATAAAATGGGTAAATGGACATATTGGCAAGAAAATAGTATAAAATATTTAGAAGAAAATTATGTTGATGGAAAAAAACATGGAATACAGATTGGTTGGTATGAGAATGGCATAAAAAGTATTGAACAAAATTACAAGAATGATTTAAAAGAAGGTTCTTTTACTGCTTGGCATGAAAATGGAAAAAAAAAAACAAACTGTGAAGTTTGTTGAGGGTATGAAAGAGGGAAATATGCTATATTGGTACAAGAATGGAAATTTATGGTTACAAGAAAATTACGTAGATGACAAAAAGAATGGTATAATAGTTGGTTGGTATGAGAATGGTCAAAAAAGCATTGAGCAGGCATGGAAAAATGGAAAAAAACATGGCATGCACAAAATGTGGTATGGTAATGGACAGAAAATGGAAGAGGGTATAATGAAAAATGGTCGGGAATACGGTAAATGGATATATTATAAACAAGATGGAAAAATTGATAAGGAATTAGTACATGATTAAATATTTCAATTAATTTTAAAAATTATTTATCGTTGATGAGTCATTTAATCAATATCCGCATTGTTTTAATACTTTTACAAATGAGTCAACTCATTGCAAATGGAATCGAGTTTATTGACGAAGCGTTATCTCAGGGACTCTTTTTCCACCATGACCATGGTGGTACAGGGGAAAGGTATTATATAGAGACGATAGGCCCAGGGGTATGTCTTTTTGACTATGATAATGATAAAGATCTAGATATTTACTTCTGTCAGGGTTCTAAACTTCCTGGATCGGACCAAAATATAATTCTTGAAAATAAGCTATTTCGAAATGATGGCAAATTCTGGACTGATGTAACTTCGTTAGCTGGAGTAGGTGATAAATCATATAGTATGGGATGTGCGTGTGGTGATGTTGATAATGATGGGAATATTGATCTCTACGTTACAAATTTTGGTGAAGATGTTTTTTACAAAAATGAAGGTAATGGAACATTTTCGAATGTTACAGTTAGCGCTGGAATTAGTAATCCTGAATGGGGTGCGAGTGTCGCTTTGTTTGATATGGATTCGGATGGGCTGTTAGATATATACATTTCTAATTATGTAGAATTCTCATTAACTAATAACCCTTGGTGCGGAGATAGAGTAAGAGGAATCAGGGACTATTGTAAGCCTGATTTTTTTAACGGTATTGAAGATAAACTATATAAAAATAAGGGGAATTGGAAATTTGAAGATGTTTCAACAAAATCTGGTATATTAGGTAAAAATGGTAAGGGACTTGGTGTTATACCTGCAGACTTTGATTTTGATGGTGATTTGGACATTTACGTTGCTAATGATGGGGTCATGAATCATTACTATATTAATGACGGGTACGGATATTTTGAGGAAAATGCAATTTTCAATGGTATTGGCTACAACGGGAATGGATTACCTGAAGCCGGGATGGGAGTAGATATTGGCGATGTGAACGGCGATGGTTGGTTAGATATTTTTGTAACAAATTTTAGTGGTGAGTCAAATACAATTTATATTAATAATAGAATGGGATATTTTAATGACCTTACCTTTAGTTCCGGACTTCAACAGCCTAGTCTTAATTATGTTGGTTTTGGTACAAAACTCCTTGATTTAGATAATGATGGATGGCTTGATCTTTTTGTTGTAAATGGGCATGTGGCAGCAAATATAAATGATGTACATAGCGGATATACTTATGCTCAAAAAAAGCAAATTTTTCTAAATAATCGTAATGGAAAATTTAAGGAATTAAAATTGGATGCTACTGATGATGTTAACTCAGCAAGCGTAGGCCGTGGAGCCGCTTTTGGTGATATTGATAATGATGGTGATGTTGATATAGTCATTGCAAACAATAATGGGCCTGCAAACCTTTTGATAAGGAAAGGTAATCCAGAAAAAAATTGGGTTGGGTTCTCATTGGTAGGTGTGAAATCAAATAAGGATGCAATAGGAGCTCTGATTACAATAGACTCATATGATTTGTTGCAAAAAAGAGTTGTAAATACAGCAGGAAGTTATATGGCATCAAATGATAAGCGGATATTATTTGGGTTAGATAATCAATCAAATATTGAAAAGATTGAAATAAAATGGCCTAGTGGGATTGTAGATAAATACGAAAGAATAAAAGTGAATAATTATTATGAGGTTATTGAAGGTGAGAGCATTAAACTATTAATGAAACATAAAGGATAGCAACAAGAAATATGCTATTAAAAAGGTTAATGTTTAAAAAAAAGCTATTTGCTAACAGTGTTGATTGGGCATTATTGCTAATAAGAATCATACCTTCATTTTATTTGTTTTACTATCACGGGTATAAAAAAATTCTTGGTGGAACATCTACTTGGGAATGGCTTGGTGAGGCAGTAATGCCTTTGATAGGTATTAAATTTGGATATATTTTCTTTGGTTTTTTTGCAGCATTAAGTGAAGCAGTATTTACCTGGTTCGTAGCATTAGGACTCTTTACCAGATTTTCTTCATTATTAATCATTATAACCATGGCCTTCGCAGGGCTTTTTCATCTTTTTGACGGAGAAAATGCTGAATTAGCATTTATCTATTTAACCATATATATTTTCATATTAATAACGGGACCCGGTCGTTATAGTCTGGATCAAAATCTATTTACATTAAATAAATCATAATCATGGCATTTACTGTTTCTAACAAAGTTTTGAATTTCTTTAAAATTATTAAAATAATCATTCTATTATTCTTGACTGCAACAATATTTGGTCAGTACACAAACGTTGATAATGGGTTTGGTTTAGATATAGGTAATAGTGGCTCAGGATTTTTTTTTACGCGCCAATTAATGCATGATAGTAATGATTTTTCACTAAATATTGAAATTAGATACTATGATATAAAAGCATCAAATGAGACATATGTTTTTAATAATTTTAATGGACAATGGGAGACCATCGGAGGTGTAAGCTTATTTATGCTACCCATTTTCATTGGTGGTAACTATTTCCCATTTAATGGGAAAATAGAAAATAATTTTTCACCATTTTTAACTTTAAGATCAGGGGTAGTATTAAGTTTTGATGGTAAAGAATATGGAAGTTTTAAGGATAGATGGGAAAACCCAGATTCACAAATTACACCTGGTGGATTCATTGGTGCTGGTGTAGAATTTAAAATGGTTGGTCTTAATTCTGTTTCAGTAATGTTCGGTTATGAGCTTCTTCCACTTAAACGGGAATTTGATGGTATAGATGATTATTCAGGTCAATTAATTCATATTTCATTTAATCGTAGAAAAAAGTGACAAACTTTAAATCTTTTTTCATTGAATCTTCTGAAATCAATGATGACCAATTTAAATTAAACAAAAAAGAATCTCACCACGCGAAGAATGTATTAAGAGTTAGAACTGGAGAAAGTTTAATTCTCCTAGATGGGAAAGGATATGGTTATATTGCAAAGATTAAAAAAATTAATAATGGTTTTGTATATGGAAAAATATTAAAAAAAGTAGAAAAATTTGGTGAAAATAAAACACTCATAAATGTAGTCCCAGCTGTAATAAAACGACATAGATTTGAAAATTTGATTGAAAAAGCTACTGAATTAGGTGCTAAGAATATTATCCCAATAATTACAGATAGGTGTATGAAAAAAACAATCAACATTTCTAGATGTGAAAAATTAATTATTTCAGCTGCAAAGCAATGCAATAGAAGTGTCTTTCCAAGTATTAGTGAACCATTAAAATTGAAAGAATGGTTAAAAATAAATAAAGGCCAATGTTTTGCTGGTAGTATGAAATCGCATAAAAAATTATCCGAATATACAGTGAAAAAAAGTAAGACAATAAATATCATAATTGGTCCAGAAGGAGATTTTAATAAAAAAGAAATGAATATTATGAATAATTCTGGAGTTAAGTTTTATAATCTTGGAATAAGAAAACTTAGGGCAGAAACTGCTATGCACGCATCATTATCTATTTTAAATGAATTATATGGATAAAAGGATTTTTTTTGAAGGATTGTTTATTTTGTAAAATTATAAATAAAGAAATACAAACAAATATTGTTTATGAAGATGATAGGTTATTAGCATTCAATGATATCAATCCTCAAGCCCCCATACATTTACTAATCATACCTAAACTACACATTTCTACCTTAAATCATATAGGATTAGAGCATAAATCCTTAATTGGTGAAATGGTACTACTAGCAAGTAAACTTGCAAAAGATTTTGATATATCCGATAATGGATATAGAACAAATTTCAATTGCAATAGTCATGGTGGTCAAACTGTTTTTCACATCCATCTTCACTTATTAGGAGGAAGAAAATTTCATTGGCCACCAGGATAAAGTTTTTAAAAAGTTATTTTAGTATTTTTAAATACAACCAATTAATATTCGTTCGTGAAAATATCATATGTTGATTCCTCAAATCTAAGTTATGTTATATGAAGATTCTAATTCTAATATTATTGTGCTTATTTAATGAATTACTTTCCTCCGATCCTTTAATTAATCAAAATGCACATCAAAATGTTAATGTTCTAAATTATAGACCCGTATACAAATCTAATCTGCATTACGTTTTCGGTGGTAAGGAGGGTGACAGAGTGGTCTCTTTAAACTTTAATCAATATGGAAAGCTAATTTCAAAAACAATCTATAAATCATTAAAGAATAAAAATAAGTTTGTATATGATGAAGACTGTAAGAAATCAGATTGTAGGCAGTATTCGCACTAATATTTTTTATCTGGTTTTTAATTCAAATATCTTTGTTATTTGGTTTTAAATAATATTTACTCGGACTGTAGTTTTTTTCCATAAAATCGGGTAAATTTCAACACCGCATTCTCAAAAGTTTTTGTGTATATATCAGAATTAAAAATGCATGGCTTCAAATCCTTTGCCTCTAAGGAAGTCATGAAATTAGGTCAAGGCATAACCACTGTGGTGGGACCCAATGGGTGCGGAAAAACAAATATCGTCGATGCGATTCGCTGGGTATTAGGTGAACAGAAATATAGTGTTCTACGTAGCGGTAAAATGGAAGATGTTATTTTTAATGGTGCCGATGGGATTAAACCTCTTAGTGTATGTGAGGTGGCAATGACCGTTCATAATAATTCAGGTAAACTTCCAATTGAGTATAATGATATTGAGATTGCTAGAAGAATATATAGAAATGGTGAATCAGAATATTATTTGAATAAGACTCAATGCAGACTCAAAGATATTAGTGATTTATTCATTGATACAGGTATGGGTGCAGATGCTTATTCAGTTATCGAATTAAAAATGATTGAGCAGATATTATCAGATACCGCTGATGATCGCAGAAAAATGTTTGAAGAAGCAGCAGGAATCCATAAATACAGGTCGCAGAGGAAAGCTACTATAAAAAGGTTCGAAACTACACATATGGATCTTGAGAGAATCCAAGATATAATTTCTGAAGTTGAGCAAAAGGTACGCAATTTAGAGTTGCAGCTAAAAAGGTATAAGAGGCATGCAACACTTTCAGAAACGATACAAAACAAAGATCAAGAATTAGCATTCCTTCAAGTGCATAGATTTAATTCACAAATCAAGCCTCTGAAAAATCGCATAGAAGAATATCGTCATCTAAGAGAAAATAAAACTTCTGAATCATCTGTTCTTGATAATGAATTAATCCAACTGCAAGATACCTACAAATCACAAGAATCAGAATTAAATCATTTTCAAGAGGCTATGGCGGAATTGAATCAATCAAGAGAATCCTTACGTAATGGTATATTGGTTAGTACTGAAAAAAGACGTGGTGCATTAATTACCATTGAACGTCTAGAACGAGAGAAGAATTCAAACTTTTCTAAAATTGAGAATCTTAAGCAGCTTAAACTTGATTTTGATAAAGAAATAACTGAACTAGAACCTACCATTGAAGGACAGTTAAGAGAATATAAGTCAGAAAGAGAAAAATTTAATATTATTGAAAATAAATATCAAAAAGCTGTTCAAACTCTTGACAACACTCAAAATGAGAGGTGGGAATTACAAAGAAAAATTGCTGATGATGTTTCTTTGTATGATAGAACTAAAGCTCTTATTGATGATAAATCCATTGATTTAAATAATTTTAAAAAACTAATCCAAATTCAAAAAGAATGTGAAAAAAGTGATTTAATTGCGCAAAAAAACTTGGAAAAAGATAAACTAAGAATACAAAAATCAATCCTGAAATCAGAAAAAGAGCTTAGCAAGCTTGAAAAAGAATTTGAAAATTTTATTAATGAGAAAAATTCAATATCTGAGCAGCAACATAATGCCTCAGCTATGATAAAATCTTTAAAAGGACAGCAAAAGTTTTATAGTGAGTTAGTAGAATCTCGAGATGGTTTCCCTGAAGGTACTCGCTATGTTTTAGAAAATCCGAACCTCTTCCCAGGAATACTGGGTACTGTTGCTGATGTATTCCAAACAGAAATTTCCTATAGGGATGCATTAGAATCAGGTCTTGGTGATTTATCCCATTGTCTTATTGCAAAAGATAGATCACATGCATTAGATACATTAGAAAAGGTCAGTCAGGAAAATCTTGGAGCTTTGACAATTATTCCTTTAAAAGAAGCATCATACATATCAACAGAATTAAAAGAATTACCATCATCAAATCTGATTATTTCACGAGCTTCAAATCTCGTTGAGACGAGTAAAGAATTACGGCCTCTTGCAAATTATCTTTTAGGTAATGTACTGGTGGTTGATGATTTTAGTTCAGCTATTAATTCAGAGGAACTAACGGGATGGAATCTAGTAGATAAAGCTGGTGGATATTTTGGAGAGGATTATGTTCTAAAGAATAGACAGTTTTCTGATTATGGACATATGATTGGAAGAAAGGAAAAACTGGATGGTATTTCGATAGAATTAGATAAGCTAATCAAAAAAGAAAATAAAATAAAGAAATTATTAGAGTCTATAACAAAAACTATTTCATCTCAAAAAGATAAAATAGATAGCCAATTGATTGATAATGAAAGATTAAGAAAAAATCTATCTGAAATAGATGTTTCTGTTGCAAGAGTTCAAATGAAAATTGAACAGAATTTTGAAAAGTTAAACGCTTTGATTCAAAATAAAGAAGATCTAAGAAAAGAAATGGCAGATTCAAAGAAGTCACTAATTGCACTCGAGCCTTTAGTGCATAAAGCAAAAAACAAATTAAAAGACCATCAATCAAAGGTAGAACGAGAAAATGATTTAATGCTAATTATTAGAAAAGAAAGAGATGATTTCCAAAATACTCTTCAAGAAATAAGAATCAAACTAATTGAATTGGAGGCAAGAAGAGACCAGTTAAAATTTAAGAAGAAATCTGGGGAGGAGACATCTAGTGAATTAAAGATTAGGCAGGATAAAATCAGAATTGAAATCAATGAATTAAGAAAAATGAATGATAATTTACAAAGCGATTCAAAAAATTCAGAAAAAGAACTAGAGTCTATTAATGCAGCTATTCAAAAGCAACGATCTATCATTAATCTTAAGCAGGCTGTTTATCGAGAGACATATCAAAACATAGAAGAATTGCAAGCTAGAATTTCAACTGAACAAAGAGATAGAGAGCAATTGTTGGAAGAATTAAAAAATTCTGAATTAGAGGCTAAAGAGACAGAACAAAAAATACAACTCGTCATAGAGCGTATAAGCGACCGTTATAATAAAAAATTACCAGAAAAATTAATTGTAAATCAAACTGAGGAGCAACTTGAAATAGAAATAGAAAAAATTCAGCGTAGCATTGATAATATTGGTCCAGTAAATATGGCAGTGCAAGATGAATACAACGAGGAAGTTTCAAGATTAGAGGTTCTGTTGACCCAGCGAGATGATCTTGTTGATGCAGAAGAAAATCTTAGAGAAACAATCAGAAAAATAGATAAAATTGCCAGGAAACGATTCCAGGAAACATTTGATCTCATAAAGATAAACTTTGAAAAACTATTTAAAATGTTTTTTGAGGGAGGCAATGCTACCCTAAAATTAATTGGAGATCCAGACCCACTTGAAGCAGACATTTCGATTGAAGCTCAACCTCCTGGTAAAAGGAATACATCTCTTAGGTTACTTTCCAGCGGTGAAAAGGCACTTACTGCAATATCATTGCTCTTTTCCATATACCAGGTTAAGCCCAGTCCTTATTGTATTTTAGATGAAGTTGATGCACCTTTAGATGATGTCAATATCCATAAATTTACTAGAGTACTTGGAAAGTTTAGTGATGAGACACAATTTATTATTGTCACACATAATAAGCTAACTATGGAAATTGCTGATTATATGTATGGTGTTACTCAAGAAAAGAAAGGCATTTCAAAACTTGTTTCTGTCAAATTTGATTAAGGAGTTTTGATTGGAATATTCATTTGATGTTTGGTTAACACCTTTAATTATCATCGTTAGTATGATGATAATTGGTGTAATATTTAAAACGTTTGTCAGAACAAAACTCACTAGGCTTGCAGAGCGTACAAGTTGGAAGGGTGATGACATTATAATTTCTTCACTAGAATCGCAAATAATATTTTGGTTCTTCTTATTAGGCCTATCACTTTCAATAAGAGACATGCCCATTCCTGAAGAATATTTTTCGTACATAGGAAATGGTTTACAAATTTTATTGATTGCTTCAATTACCCATGCTTGTTCTAAACTTATTGTTGGACTATTAGATTTATGGTCAAAAAAACAAGGCGGTGGTTTCCCCTCCACTACAATTTTTACAAATATTGTTTGGATAACAATATATGTTATTGGAATTCTCATTATTTTAGAAAATTTAAACATATCAATTGCACCAATGCTTACAGCATTAGGCGTAGGTGGATTAGCTGTATCTTTAGCACTCAAGGATACATTATCTGATGTTTTTGCTGGTCTGCATATTTTACTAAGTAAAAAAGTTGAACCAGGTGATTTTGTCAGCTTGGATTCTGGTGAAATGGGTTATATAGAAAATATTAGTTGGCGAAATACAAAAATGATGGAAAGGTCAAATAATGTAATTCATATTCCCAATACAAAACTTTCAACTGCAATTATCAAAAATTATGATAGTGGAGATCCAAGTTTCTCTGTGAAAATTCCTCTCAGTGTATCATATGATTCAGACCTTGAGCATGTAAGTAAAGTAGTGATGGAAGTTGCAAAGGAAATTTATGAAAGCATGGATGAGGTTAATAAAGAATCCAATCCATCCTTTAAATTCAAATTATTTGGGTCATCTAGCATAGATTTAGCTGTCTATTTCAGAGGAAATAAATATGGAGATCAAAATCCAATAATTCATGAATTTATTAAAAAGGTACATAAACGATTTTCTTCAGAGGGTATTGAAATTCCATATCCAACGCAGACAATTATTCAACAAAAAACGAATTAATGAAAATTTGTTTATACATAGGATCAGCAATGGCATCATTATCAATAATATTTGGTGCTTTTGGAGCTCATTTAATTAAATCAAAAGTATCCGTAGAGAATCTTAATATATTTGAGACTGGTGTAAGATATCAAATGTATCACTCTCTTGGTATTATGCTAATTGGAATCATTGGTTTTCATGTACCTCATAGCATTATAAGAACTTCAGCATCTTTATTGTTTTTTGGTACATTGATATTTTCTGGCAGCTTATATATTTTAGTCCTAGCAAATATAAGATGGATGGGTGCAATTACCCCTATTGGTGGAATCTTTCTTGTACTAGGCTGGCTCAATTTGTTTTATAATATATATAGGCACTAATCATTTATGGCCATTAAATCTGGTCGCCATATTTCATATTTTACAGCTACTTCTTTCATTGTAGCATCAATGATTGGAACTGGAGTATTTACTAGTCTGGGATATCAACTACTAAACATACAATCAATATTTCCTCTTTTAATTTTATGGATTATTGGTGGATTTATTGCTTTAACTGGTTCATTAACCTATGGAGAACTTGGTACTGTTTTCCCTAGATCTGGTGGAGAATATCATTTACTAGGACGTGTGCTGCATCCTTCAATAGGGTTTGCAGCAGGGGTAGTTTCTGCAACTGTTGGTTTTACTGCGCCTGCAGTATTAGCTGCAATTGCATTGGGAAATTATTTTAATGCAGTTATACCAAATCTTGATGAATCATTTATTGCTTTTTTTGTAATAATGATATTGCATTTAATACATATGACTAGTATTAAATGGGGAACTATTTTTCAAGATATATCTACAATTATAAAAATTGGCCTTATTATTGTTTTTATTGGATTTGGATTTTTATTTGATAATCCTCAAAAAATATCAATTTATCCAAATGCTTCTGATTTTCTAATAATTATGAGTCCAAGTTTTGCAATTGGTTTGGTTTGGGTTTCGTATGCATATACTGGATGGAATTCTGTAATCTACATTGCAAGTGAAATTTCTAATCCAAGGAAAAATATAACCAGAACAATGGTTATATCTACTCTTCTGGTAATGCTACTTTATGTTTTATTAAATTATATATTTCTTTATTCGACCCCTATGGATTTATTAACAGGTCAGGTTGAAATAGGTTACATAGCAGGTATACAAATATTTGGTGAATTTGGTGGTTTAATTATGAGTGGAGGAATATCTATCATATTATTATCAACCATAAGTAGTTATGTATATATTGGACCGAGGATAATGCAAATAATGGGGGAAGATCATTGGTTCTTAAGCCTATTAAAGCATAAAAACTCAAATAATATTCCCATTAATGCATTTTGGTTACAGCTTATCCTATCAATTTCCATGATATTTACATCGTCATTCGAACAAATATTGATGTACGCTGGAATTTCATTGATCATGACAACAACCCTTACGGTTTTATCACTATTTGTTTTAAGGTATAAGGAACCGGAATTAAAGAGGCCATATAAGGTGTTGGGTTATCCAATCGTTCCTCTGACTTTTCTAGTTGTTAATCTGTGGATATTATATTATTCCTTTTTGGAATCCATATTTGAATCATTAATCAGTTTAGGAATTATAACTATTAGTATTATTGGATTTAATATTTTAAAGGTTAGAAGGTGATTCCCTTGAAAAAAATATTAATTATGGATGGTGCCATGGGTACTGAATTACAAAAACGTGGAGTTGAGGTTTCATTACCTCTCTGGTCAGCAAATGCAAATATTGAATTTCCTGAAATCGTAAAAGATATACATAAGGACTATGTAGATGCAGGTTCAGATGTTATTACAACAAATACATTTAGATCAACTTTCTGGACGTATAGAAAAGCAGGTTACAGTGATAGAATTTCCAGGGAACTTGCAAAAAAAGGTCTTTATGCTGCTGTAAACTGTGCCCAAGATGTAGTTAAGAATTCTATTAAGATTCTTGGATCGATAACTTCAGTTGATGATTGTTATTTGCCCCAAAATTTCCCAGGAAAATCAATAGCCGAGGATACATATGGATATGCATTAGAATGGCTATCTGATGCTGGTGTTGACATCTTTTTATTTGAAACAATGGGAAATATAATAGAAATCAAATGCGCTTTAGATATTGCTCAGAGTTATGATAAGCCATTATGGCTCAGTATAATTATGAAAGATAAAAATCATCTTTTGGATGATACACATATAGAAAAACTATTTCAAATCATCAAAGAATATAGAGTAGATTATTTGCTAAGTAATTGTAATCAAATAGATACTACAATCAGTGTATTGAAAAGTTTCTTAAGATTTTGGGATGGAAATTGGGGAGTATATCCAAATCTTGGGAATGTTGATTATAAAAATGAGTATTTTGCAATAATTGATAAATCTAAATTCCATAATGCACTTACTTCAATTGTTTCCCTCAATCCAGATATTATTGGTCTATGCTGTGGCTCTTCCCCAGGTCACTTAGTAAGATTAAAAAAAATATTAAAAACTTAGGATAAATATGTTTTTAAAAATAAAACCTTTCAATTCTAGTATTCGAGAAATGTATGAGAATCATGGTCATTTTCACCATGGTGATGCGGGGTTAGATTTGTTTATTGTTCAAGAGCAAGTGATCAACCCTGGCCAAACCGAGCGAATTAGGCTTGGTATATCATGTGAAAATTTAGATAATAAATCATATTTTTTGATTCCGAGATCTAGCATTTCAAAAACCCCACTTCGTATGTGTAACTCTATAGGTTTAATTGATGCAGGGTATAGAGGTGAAATAATGGCAGCAGTTGACAATATAAAGAATGAAACATATCAACTAGATATTGGGCAAAGATTATTCCAGCTAGTTGCAATTGATGGAAGTTTAATCTCTTTTGAGCTCGTAAGTGAGTTAAGTAATTCTGAAAGAGGTACTGGAGGTTTTGGTTCTACAGGAAAATAAATTATAAATAAATGACAAAATGACATATAATTTATTTTGGTATTACAAAATGAATCAAATTTTCCTTTGGTATGTTTTTTGCAACAGCATAATAGTAAATCGGTGTATAAAATATTATGAACGTTGTATCTGTGATGTTAAGTTTGCCGCCGATTTTATCAATAATTTAATTAAAAAAACGTATAAGGAGACAAAGATGGGTTTAAATCTTAAACCACTGGCCGATCGTGTTGTAGTTGAGCCAGCTCCAGCAGAGGATAAATCTGCAGGAGGAATCATCCTTCCTGACACTGCTCAAGAAAAACCTCAACAAGGTACCGTAGTTGCAGCGGGTTCAGGTAAAATGAGTGATTCAGGAAACTTAATTGAAATGACAGTCAAAAAAGGTGATAAGGTCCTCTACGGAAAATATTCTGGAAGTGAAGTAACCTTTGATGGTAATGACTACATAATAATGCGCGAAAGCGATATATTAGCAGTATTATAAGGAGATAAAAATGGCAAAAGAAGTTGCATATTCTTTAGACGCACGTAGTGCCTTGAAATCTGGCGTAGATAAGCTTGCAAATGCAGTCAAAGTCACGCTTGGGCCTAAAGGTAGAAATGTCGTAATTGAGAAAAAATTCGGTGCCCCAACTGTAACAAAAGATGGTGTAACCGTTGCAAAAGAAATTGAACTCGAAGATAAGTTAGAAAATGTGGGTGCACAGATGGTTCGAGAAGTTGCATCAAAAACCTCAGATGTTGCCGGGGACGGAACTACAACAGCTACTGTCCTTGCTCAGTCGATTGTGACTGAGGGATTAAAAAATGTAACTGCTGGTGCAAATCCTATGTCTATTAAAAGAGGAATAGATGCTGCAAGAGACGCAGTTGTAGAAGCTATCAAAGGACAGGCAAAGGATTTACCAGATAGTCAACAAATCGCTCAAGTGGCTACTATATCAGCAAATGATGATACCGAAGTTGGTGAAAAAATAGCTGAAGCTATGGAAAAAGTTGGTAAAGATGGTGTAATTACAGTCGAAGAATCAAAAACAGCTGAAACTTTTCTTGAAACAGTAGAGGGTATGCAGTTTGATAGAGGATATCTGTCTCCGTACTTCGTTACAAATTCAGATTCTATGGATGCGGAAATGGAAGATCCATACATATTAATACACGATAAAAAAATCTCTAATATGAAAGATCTCCTACCGCTACTGGAAAAGGTAGTGCAAACTGGTAAACCAGTTGTTATTATTGCTGAAGATGTAGAAGGTGAAGCACTTGCTACCCTTGTAGTAAATAAATTAAGAGGAACCTTCAAAGTCCTAGCTGTCAAAGCACCAGGTTTTGGTGATCGTAGAAAGGCAATGCTTGAGGATATTGCAATCCTTACTGGCGGGACTGTTATTTCTGAAGACGCTGGCTACAAATTGGATAATGCTACTTTAGATTACTTGGGCACTGCGAAAAGAGTTGTATCGGATAAAGATAATACAACCATAGTAGATGGAGGTGGTAGTGCAGATGCCATCAAAGCACGAATTAATGAGATTAAAGTCCAGGTTGAAAAAACAACTTCAGATTATGATAAAGAAAAACTACAAGAGCGTCTAGCAAAGCTATCAGGTGGTGTTGCTGTGATAAATGTTGGTGCTGCAACTGAAGTTGAAATGAAAGAGAAAAAAGCACGAGTAGAGGATGCGCTTCATGCTACAAGAGCAGCAGTTGAAGAAGGAATAGTACCTGGAGGGGGTGTTGCATTGCTTCGTTCTGTTCCATCTCTTGATAAGGTAAAAGTTGATGATGAGCAACAAGTTGGTGTTGAGATTATGCGCAGGGCGTTGGAAGAACCAATCAGACAAATTGCCCACAATGCCGGTGTTGAGTCTTCAATTATTGTGCAAAACGTTCGTGAGAAAAAAGGTGATCAAGGATATGATGCCCGTAATGATGAATATGTTAAAATGTTTGATGCTGGAATAATTGATCCTGCAAAGGTCGCACGAGTAGCGGTAGAAAATGCTGCTTCAATTGCTGGAATGGTACTTACTACAGAGGCTGCAATTACGGAAATACCTGAAGAAGAAAAAATGCCTCCAATGCCTGATCCTGGTATGGGTGGTATGGGTGGTATGATGTAAATCATCTTTTTGCCAAATCGATTGTATGTAAAAAAAGCCTCGAAACACTCGAGGCTTTTTACATTTAAATAGGGTATGGGAGGTATTATCTATACTCTGTAATTTCTTCCTCATGTGTTTAAATAAAACAGTTCAAAAACGATTTTTTATGATTGATGGTTACGCTCTTTTATTCAGAGCACATTTTGCTCTTATACGTAACCCATTAATTACAAGTTATGGTTTAAATACTAGTGCACTATTTGGTTTTGTTAACCAATTATTTAAAATTATCAAAGATGAAAATCCTGATTATTTCGCCTGCGTATTTGATTCGAAAGGAAAAACATTCCGTCATAAAATGTATAAAGACTATAAAGCAAATCGACCACCAATGCCAGAAGAATTACAACTGCAATTACCTCATTTATGGGAAATACTTGAATCTATGAGAATACCTGTACTGAAAAAAGTTGGCTTTGAAGCGGACGACATAATCGGAACCTTAGCTACGAATGCACAGAAAATGGGACTTGATGCTTATATAGTTAGTGGTGATAAAGACTTTATGCAATTAATAAATGATAATATTTACTTATATGCCCCAGGTACAAAAAAAGAACCTAAGCCAATTATTTATAATTCGGAAAAAGTTAAACAAAAATGGGGTGTCCCACCTGATAAAATAATTGATTTACTTGGGTTAATGGGAGATAGTTCAGACAATGTTCCTGGAGTTGCTGGTGTTGGAGAAAAGACAGCTGTTAAACTAATTAAAAAATATGGATCTTTAGAAGGTGCATTAAAAAATGCTAATCAAGTCCAGAATAAAAGAGCAAGAGAGGGGTTGTTAAATGGCATTGACAATGCATTGCTAAGCAAAAATTTAGTAACGATTTTGTTAGATGTTAAAATAAACACTGATATGCAAAATTATGAAAAAAAAGATATGGATAATGATTTATGTCTTGCAAAATTTAAAGAATTAGAATTCCAAGCATTTGTGAATCAATTTTCAAATGGTAATAAAATGAGGGCCAATAAAATCAACCAAAAAAAAGATTATATTTTAGTTCTAGAACAAAGTGCATTGGAGAAGATGGTTAAAGATTTAGATAAGTCAAAACTAATTTCCATAGATCTTGAAACTACGAGTGTAGAGCCTACAAAAGCTGAAATTGTGGGACTTAGTTTTTCGGTTGAAAATAATAAAGCTTGGTATGTTCCAATAATGTATCTTGAAAAGGAGAAAAATAATTTTGGTAAAGATGATTTGTCTATTGTACTTAATAAATTAAGGAATATTTTTGAGGATGAATCAATAAAAAAAACTGGGCAAAATATTAAATATGATATTCATATACTTAGAAGGCATGGAGTAAACGTAAATGGTATTGTATTTGATACAATGATAGCAGCGCATCTTCTGAATCCCGCAGCAAAATCAATCTCTCTTGATACATTAAGCTTGGAATATCTTAATCATGAGATGATAAAAATTGTCGAATTAATTGGTAAAGGTAAAAACCAAATTCTAATGTCGCAAGTTCCTTTAGAGAAAGCTGCATTCTATGCTTCAGAGGATGCTGATATTACTTTACAACTAACAGAAATTTTGCGACAAAGACTGATAGATTCTTCACTTTACGATTTTTTTAAAAAAATAGAAATACCTTTAATTCCAATTTTAATGGAAATGGAGTATAATGGAGTTTTCGTAAATGCTGAAAAGTTATCATCAATGTCTAAAGATATGGATGAAAAATTAGATTATCTAAGAAAAGAAATTTTTATTTTTGCAGATGAGGAGTTCAATATTAATTCAACGCAACAGCTTGCTAAGATTCTTTTTGATAATCTTAAATTACCGCAAATAAAAAAGCGTAGTACGGCTGAGGAAGTATTAAAAAAATTAGTTAAATATCATGATTTACCAAAATTTATTCTGGATTACAGGAAATTTTTTAAACTAAGAAATACTTATCTTGATTCCCTATTGAAATTGATAAATAAAGATACAAATAGGATACACTCCACTTTTAACCAGACAACTGCATCTACTGGTAGGTTATCAAGTAAGCATCCTAATTTCCAAAATATTCCAATTAAAACCGATGAGGCTAAGCAGATAAGAAAATCCTTTATTGCCCAAAATAATGCATGGAAAATATTATCTGCTGATTATTCTCAAATTGAACTAAGGATTATGGCACATTATAGTAAAGATTTGGGTCTTATAAATGCCTTTAGAAATGCTGAAGACATACATTCTAAAACTGCAAGCCTTGTTTTTAATGTACCATTTACAATGGTATCCCCAGAAATGAGACGAACAGCAAAAATAGTTAATTTTGGGATAATATATGGAGCTGGACCATTTCGCATTGGTCAAGAATTAGGTATATCTCGAACGGAAGCAAGCTCTTTAATAAAAAATTATTTTGAACAGTATCCCGGGATTCAAAATTATATAGATTCTACTTGTAAAAAGGCTAGAGAAGATAAATATGTTGAGACAATTTTAGGAAGAAAGCGTCCAATTTGGGATGCTGATTCAAACAATAGTCTCAGACGAAAAGCTGCAGAGCGGATGGCGATTAATATGCCAATTCAAGGTTCTGCAGCAGAGATGATAAAACTAGCAATGATAGATATTCATAATGAAATAATTGAAAAAAAACTAAAATCAAAATTAGTCCTACAAATACATGATGAACTTATTTTTGAATATCCATATGAAGAAGAGAAAGCTTTAATAGAAATAGTTACAAAAAAAATGGAAAATGCAATGAAATTATCTGTACCAATCGTAGTAGACTTTGGTATAGGAAAATCTTGGTACGAGGCACATTAGTTTAGGAATATGGAAGCGAGTATTACACTTAAAAAAGTTGGAAAATTAATAGGAGATAAAACCATTTTGGCAGGTTTATCCTTTGGTATAGAAAGAGGCAGTTTGGTGTCGGTTGTAGGACTAAATGACTCAGGAAAATCAATACTGCTTAAATTACTTGCTGGATTTGAGAATCCAAATTACGGTCAAGTATTCATTCAAGGATTGGATATGTCAAAAAGAAGAAATGAGACCAGAAAATTAATTGGTTATGTATCTTTTGAAAACGATTTAGACCCCTGGCTTACCATAAGACAAAATATAAATTTTAATGCAAGTCTCTTCTCAATTGACAAAAAGAAAATTAAGGAAAGGATGCAAGAATATTGTTCATCGCTCAATTTGCTGAGTTATTTAGATCAATATTCTTATAAAGTTTCTGGTGGAATTCAAAAAAAAGCTATGCTAGTACGGGCATTGATACATGACCCTGAAATACTGGTTATTGATGAACCCACAGGATATATGGATGCTGAATCCATACGCTTAACCTGGGAACTATTAAAAGAATTAAAAGGAAAAAAATCAATTATATACGTAAGCAATTCAATTGGAGAAATAGAACAAGCACATGACCGTATACTTGTTTTTCATGAGGGAAGAATTATAATGGATGGTCATCTAGATAAGCTTCTTGAGAGTACAATTGAATATCATCAATTTCAAATTGAATTTGAGAGTCTTACTGATGACTTATATAAAAGTTTGAAAAA
This sequence comes from Fidelibacterota bacterium, assembly GCA_002718655.1. Taxonomy (GTDB): domain Bacteria; phylum Fidelibacterota; class Marinisomatia; order Marinisomatales; family UBA1611; genus NZWG01. The sequence goes on along the minus strand of PBFM01000016.1, from coordinate 26,998 downwards.
AATTCCAACAATAGTTTCACCAAATAGACTGGATAATATATTCCATTTTTACGGCAGAAAAAGGACAGTCTTTTTTGATGTTATAAAAGTAGCATCCCAAAATATAATGATTGATTTGGATGTGCAAAAACTTGGTCTAAGAGATTTACTTGATTCAGAATTTGCTGGAAGAGGTCTCGAATGATAAGTGCTTTAATATATCGAAGATTATGCTTATGGAAAAATCATATGGTGCCAAATTTATTTTTTTTTATTTTAGTACCAATTTTTGTTTTTTTATTAATTAGTCTTCCTTTAAAAAATATTATAAGATTTAGTTTAGCTGGAATTCCATATGATTTATGGGTATTCCCTGGATTAATATTTATTATAAGTTCTTTTACTTTATATCCTGTCATATATAGAGAATTTTTTGAGCTTAGGATTAATAATAAAGTATTAATGAATATTTCATTATCACCTTATAGTAAAAATAAAATCATCCTCTCAAATTTGATAGTCGCATGTCTTGAAACATCTGTGATGATATTGATGAGTGCAATGCTATATATGTTTTTGATAACAGCATCTTTCAATATTTCCTCAATTATTTTTTTTATTTTTTGTTTTATATTACATTGTTTCCTTATTGGAAATCTTTATATAACATTCACATTAATTATTGATAATCTTCTCACTATTTTTTATATATTTTTTATTTTGATGATAATTGTCTTATTTGGGTCTGGTTTTTTGATTGAGTTTTCATTTTTCCCGCCTGGATTTGAATCTATACTTAAATGGTCACCCATATCAATTCCATTCCAAATTTATTTAAAATTTTCCTCAACCAACATAATAGACTATTTATCTATTTTTTCAATGATTCTATTGACATACTTATGGATAATAGTTAATGGGCAAATATTGAAAATCAAACTACGGCAGTAAAATTTAGTTCAAATAATATTTTTTAATCTGGTGGACTACAATAATAGCTTTTAGACAAATAAATAACTGTTAATTTTAGAATATAAAAAATTCCAAATAAAAAAAACATATGATTGGTCCTAAAGCCTACATACACAAAGAAAGGCTAAAAAAAAATATTGAGATTATAAAATCTCGCATTGGTTCTAGAAATCTTATGATTGTTGTGAAGGCTAATGGATATGGCCACGGTGCCCTCATCATATCAAAATTTTTATCTTTTAATAAGGAAATGATTTTTTGTGTTTTCTCAATTGAAGAGGCAATGGAGTTAAGAGAGGGTGGAGTAGATAATCCTATATTGATATTTTCAAGAATACAAGAAAATTGGCTAGATTTAGCATATCAAAATAATTTCTGGGTTAATGCAGCACATTTAGATGATTTAATATTGCTTAGAAAAATTTTCGAATCAAAAGGCTATTGTCCATCAATTCATCTAAAATTTGATACAGGTATGACACGACTTGGGTTTGATTTGAAAGAAAGAAATGATATCTTTCAATTTATTTTAGATAATCCTGTTTTAAAAATTATTGGAATTTATTCTCATTTTTCAACTGCAGATGAAGGCGATTTGTCATATGCAAATTATCAATTGAAATTATTTAACTCATTATTGACAGATGCAGCTAAGGTTGGTATAAGTTTTAATTACATACACTGCTCAAATAGCGGTTCTATATTGAATTTAAATGAATCCCTTTTCAATTCAGTAAGAGTTGGGATGTTAGTTTATGGTGTTGCTCCGTCTGATGAAGTAAAGATGACTTTAGATGTAGAGCCGGTTATGAGTTTTTGTGGTCCAATAGTAAATATCAGGAAAGTTGAACCGAATACTCAAGTAAGCTATGGTGGAGTTTATACTACATCAAAATCAACAAACATTGGTGTAATTCAAACTGGCTTTTCGGATGGAATTCCTCGCCAGTGGTATGAGAATGGTTATATAGGTTATAATGGTGCATATTTTAAAATTGCAGGCAGAATTTGTATGGATCAATTTATGGTAGACTTTGGCAATGTTGAACCTCAATTGGGAGAAGAAGTTTTGATTTTCGGGAATAAAAATGGAAATAAAATACCTATTGAACTCATTGCAAAAGATATCAATACTACAGCATATGCTCTACTAACTGCAATTCAAGGAAGGACAGAACATATAGCCATTTAACTTATATCGCTATCGGTGATACTTACTACCCTTAAATATTGATATCCCTCTGTATATTTGCTCCACAAGTATTAATAATGCTAATTCTTGTGGAAAAGTCATTAAAGAAAGAGACATTATTTCATTTGTTTCTCTTTTAACAAATTCTGAGTGCCATCATGCCCGCCAATAAAGAAAGTTATATCCTTGCTTTGATTATGAATTAATTTGGAAAAGTTTTTTGAGGAATGAATGGCACCCTCCTCTGAAATACAAATCGTATGATCTTGCTTTTTTAAATGTGATAGTAACTTTTTATTTAACTTATCAATTCTATCATTTTTTAAAAAAACTATTTCAATAGGTATGTCATTATTTATCCATTTAAGGTATTCATATATGCGATTTCTATAAATATTTTCTTTGATTTTTCCGATGGTTACAAGCTTGATTTGCAATGGGATAAAAGAGTACTAAACTAGCGAAAATGGATTAGTATGAATTTCTAATAATAATTCAGTTTTGGAAAATTAGGAATATATCAAATTTAATATTTCTAATCGGAAGGTGATGCCCTTACCCAAGACCGTCTATTTTGAAAGGCTTCTATTTTCAATTCAGCCCAGTCTTCAATAATATCCTTCAATTGTTCTGATTCTTCTGGATGTTCAGATAGGTTGTTTTCAATTAAAGCTATAAGCTGTTTTTTTCTTTCTTGCACTTGGCCGTAGGTCGATACTTCTTCATTTGATAAATCTTCTTTTTCAGAAATTGTTTTTTGCTTAGTACTTTCAGCATCTGCATTTTTATCTTTAAGATGTTCAGAGATAGCATAAATCATTACTGCTAGTATGATGACCAATATTATTGTATTAATATCCATAGTTAGTCCTCCTTTAGAAACCAATACTGTTTGGGTCAATACCTAGAACACCAACCCACCATAAAATGATGATTCCAGATAGCGCTATTAATGCAGCAGGCCAACCCATTGTAGCCATTCTAATAAAATCTTTTGATTCTAATTGTCCACTTGCATATACAATAGAACTTGCTGGAGTACCAATCACAAGCCAGTAGGCCATAGAGGTCGCTATTGCAAGACCAATACCTACTAGTACTGGATTAGTACCTGAACTTATAGCCATATCTAATACAACTGGTCCTATGACGGCAACAGTAGCACCAGCGCTCATTAAATTTGTTAAAACGGCACCTATTACACACATAAGTATGACAAGACCAACACCTGAATTCAGACCTAATGGAGCAACAAGCATCATTATTTGGTCTGCGAACCAACTTGATGCACCAGTATTTTTAAAAACAATTCCAAGGCTAATGCAGCCAGCATATAGTACAATAACACCCCAGCTTACTTTTTCTTCATAATCTTTCCAAGATGTTAGACCAAATAGCATATAAAGGACAGCTCCAGTTATGGCAATGCCACCCAAGCCAAGAGAAAAACCAAACAAATCATTTACAAGTGATTTGTCAGTAATCCAAAGAAAGACTACTAAAGCCATAATCCCAGCAACAAGTTTTTGTTGATTTGTCATATCACCGTGTTTTTCAAGGTCTTTTTTAAGTAATCCAACAGCTTCACTAAGGTCATCTACTTCTGGCTTAAATAAAAACGGTAGTAAGAATGCCATTACAATAGACATTATTATTGTATACATTACTCCCATCGATATCCATTGCATGAAAGACACATCAATATCCATATTTCCTAAAAATCCAATCATAAGTGCATTGCGAGCTCCACCAGTAGGACTCATAGGCCCTCCTATCATACATCCAACAGCAATTGTAACCATGAGTAATGTCCCAAGGTTTGGAGAAGGAGTAGACTTATTCGTTAGAGTATACAAAGCTAATGCTATAGGCACATACATTGCAGCTACAGCATGTTCACCTACAAAAGCAGTAGGGATAGCAGTACCTAATAGAATACCAATAACAATTGATCTTGTTTTGGTTCCTGCAAGATTTACAACTAACATTCCTACTCTTTTATCAAGTCCATATTTGACCAAAGTTGCCCCCAATGCCAAAGAACCCGCAATGAACCATACAGCATCGTGTGCATATGTTTTTGCCAACACGGAGGGAGAAGTAATACCAAAAAATAATTGTACCAACCCAATTAATAATGCTACTGCAGGCATTGGTACAGCTTCAGTAGCAAAGAAAACAACACAAGTGGCAAGTAACGCCATAGTTAGTTTTATGTGAACTGCTAATCGACTATCATCTCCAACAAATGTTTGATGACTTTCACTTAGGGTTGGGAAATGGCTTGTTGCTTTATCCAACATAGACTGTGGAGTAGGCATAATAAATCCGATAAGAACAAAAATCAGGATTCCAATACCTAACCACTTAAAATCAGTTGTTTTTGCAAAACCTCCACTATTATTATTGCTTGAATCACTCATAATGTCCTCAAATGTGCCACGGAAAATAATTAAAATCAATAGAACTGCCTAAAAAATAAATGACTTTCTTTTTTTGATTTCATTTTTTCGAGGTAATTTTATTTTATATAATGAATATATTGAGAACCTTATCTATTATCATTTTTCTTTTACCTGCATTGGTTAATGGCAAAGATTCGATTATTAAGCGCTTTAATCATACTAAAATTATATCCATTCCCGATTTATCTTTTTTGGATGAGGTTTATACTGGGCTCGATATTCTAGAGCAAATGGATTTTAAACTGTTAAAAAATAAAACCATCGCTATTTTAACTAATCAGACAGCAATTAATAAGAATGGTATGCATTTACTTGATATTATTAGAGATCAAAAAGATATCAAAATTTCCTTCTTGCTTGCTTTTGAACATGGTGTTTGGGGGATAGATGATAATCGATCAAAAATGATTAGCAGAGATAAAATAGAACCTGTACACGGTGCGATGGTTATTGACTTATTTAACACATACCTTTACCCTCCGAGGTGGGTTATGGATAAAATTGATCTTATACTAGTTGATTTTCAAGAAACTGGAAGTCGCTATTCAACTTTTTTAGCAACTATGACTAAGGTATTTGAATCAGCATCAAACCATAATGTACCCGTATTAATTTTAGACAGACCAAATCCAATTAGAGGTGATGTTGTTGATGGTCCAGTACCAAGAACTGAATTTCAATCATTTGAATCATACCACTTACTGCCAATTAGGCATGGGTTAACCATTGGAGAAATTGCCCTAATAATTAATGAAATGGGTTGGGTAAATAATTCTAAGAGAATTGATTTGAGTATCCTTCCATTATCTAATTGGGATAGGGATATGTGGTTTGAAAATACCAGTTTAATTTGGCGTAATCCTTTACCGTACATAAGAGATCCTATTAGTCTCCTTGTTTATGGTGGGATGTATCTATTCAAAGGCACAAACATGAATATAGGTTTTGGCACAAAAACACCATATATGTTGGTTGGTGCACCATGGCTTGAAACCTCATTTCTAATGAAAAAATTAGCTGATTTTAATCTTCCAGGCGTGATTTTTAAAGATGTCAAATATAGGCCTAATGGGTCTGTATATCATTCTATAGCGCCAAAATACGATGGAAAGTCATGTAGTGGCATAAAAATTAAAGTAATAGATAAAAATATCTATGATCCAATCAGAACAGCTATTACGATGATGATTCTTATACAAAAACTACATCCTCATCAGTTTAAATGGGCAGATAATGATTATATAGATAAGTTGTACGGAACAAATGATTTACGAATTATTTCTGCTCAGGGAAAATCATCAGAAAATTTGCCAGCAATATGGGCAAGAGACGTTTATGAGTTTAGTGAGTTTAGATCAAAATTCTTGATGTACTAATGAAGAAAATCCTATTATATTTTATAATTACACAATTTCTCTTTTGTCAAATTCCATCAACAATCCCTAGGAATGTTTTTCGTTTCTCAGTCAGTAAAAGTTTTTCTAACGCAAACTGGAATATAAAAAATAATCAATTTGCCTTAAGAGGAATAGGAAAGAAATACTTTGATTATGAAACACATAACGATTCGCTTAGATTTTCATCAAATTTTGATTTATACCATAATGGGAGTATGAATATTGATTCTTCTAATACATTGGAGGAATGGATAACCAATTTTAATTCGGTACATTCTTGCTCACTACCAACATTTGAGTCTCAAAATATAGACACGTCACATATAATTGCCCCTAGCGGTATTTTTAACGAAGATAGGATAAGAAAAATAAATATTAATGCTATCAAAATAGATTATGGCATGTCTGATGAGGTAACTCTTAGCATCTCGATTCCATTTATAGAATCATATGAGGTGAATCAATTATTTTCAAACTATTCAGTTGATAAGATTGATGGTGCTAAACTTCTTGTTGATTATCACCAAAATGCTAGACAGGACTTCAATAATTTTTTTGATTCAAATAAATACAATAATCTTCGAAATGGTCTTAAAGATACTCTTCAAATGATTTATCAAATGTTTTATACAAACAATGGGAAATATTCAGTTAAATGGGCCTTCCATTCTCAAGATGACCCTATTAATAATTTATTAATTGATGAAAGCTTTATCCCTTCTGCTATCAATAAAGATTCTGTTACGATTAGTGACATAGTCTCGCATTACTACCCAGAAAAAATTAATGGTAGCGGATTGAATGATATCAAAATCGGTACAACTTTTTTACTTAATGGTGTACAGCCCTGGAAAATTGATGGACCAGGAGATGCTATCTATGGACAAATTTCTTTTACAATTCCTTATGGAAAGACCCTAACACAATATCTAGACTCAGGTTCCAAACAATTTAGTGAAGCAAAAATTGGTGATGGTATTAGTAGATGGACTGTAGGTCTATTAGGTAGTAGAAGTATCCAATCAAAAAATGTTCGCAGAATATTTTTCCAGAGCAACGTGCAATTTAGTACAACCGCTACTTTGAATACCCCCGTGAGATTTTTCTCAGGCGGGCATACACATCCTGATTCAATTTTAGCAAATATTGGTAATACTTATAAATACGATAAGGGGACTGGCTTCATGTTTAATGCAGGGGTAGAAATTGAACAAATTCCAAAGAAGATGCATATGGTAGCAGAACTGTTAGTTCAATACAAAAGCAAAGATAATTACATTTCTGGTGACTCTAAATGGGATGAATGGATGGAGAATTATTCTGGTAATTCACCAACATATAATAAAGTGGATTTAATAACAGAGTTTAGATTTTTAAATTCAAATTCAAAATATCGTATTGGTTCGCTTCCATTTGATTGTTTTTTAGGTCTCAAGAATAATCTCGCATCAAATAATACTTATTCTGGATGGAATTTGTATGGAGGTATTATTGCCTATTATCAAGGGTGGTGAAATAATGAAGGAAAGTAGAAAAAAAATTATCTCATGGGCTTTTTATGATTGGGCAAATTCTGTTTATGCCACAACTGTAATGGCAGGGTTTTTTCCTATATTTTTTGAAAAATATTGGTCTAATCCTGATGATGTAATCCAGAGTACTTACCACCTTGGAATTGCCAATTCAATTTCTTCCATAATTATTGCATTAGTTGCTCCCATTTTAGGGGCAATTGCTGATAAAGGATCTGCAAAAAAGAAATTCTTAATTACTTTTGCGTTTCTTGGTATCATAATGACTGGAGGATTATGGTTTGTTCAACAAGGGCAGTGGAAATTAGCTGCAATTTTATATATTATGTCAACTGTGGGATTTATGGCTGGTAATATATTTTATGATTCACTTTTACCATCTGTAGCAAAAAAAGAAAAAATAGATTATGTTTCATCATTGGGTTATTCTTTAGGATACCTAGGAGGAGGGTTATTGTTTTTAATTAATGTATTGATGTATTTAAATCCTAGTTGGTTTGGAATTCCAGATCAATCTACTGCGATTCGTATTTCTTTTATTTCAGTATCTATATGGTGGGGGGTTTTTACTTTACCAATTATCTTTTTTTTTCCTGAACCTAATAAAACAAAAAAGATTCCAATTCGAAATGCTATTTCTAGTGGTTTTAAGCAAATAAATGAAACATACAAAAATATTAGAGAAATGAAAATCATTGGTACTTTCCTTTTAGCTTACTGGCTATATGAGGATGGTGTTGCTACCATAGTAAGGATGGCAGTAAAGGTAGGCTCTTCAATGGGCTTTGAACCAGCAGATTTGATTTTAGCTATATTAATGGTTCAATTTATTGGTGTTCCAGCAGCTTTATTATATAACTGGTTTGGTAGCAAAATAGGTGTGAAAAATGCAGTTTTATTTGCTATTTGTGGATATGGCGTTGCGACTATTTTAGGCTATCTAATGACAGAAAAATTCCACTTTTATCTATTAGCAGTCATTATAGGTTGCTTTCAGGGTGGAATTCAAGCACTTAGTCGAAGTCTGTTTTCACGATTGATACCTAAGGGAAAGGAGGCTGAGTTTTTTGGTTTTTATAATATGCTTGGAAAATTTGCTGCTGTGCTTGGTCCATTAATAATGGGTTATATCACAATTTTAACTGGTAATGTACGTACTGGTATACTTTCTATATTAGTTCTTTTTGTCTTAGGAGCCATAATATTAAGAAAAGTCGATTTTGATGCAGGTGAAAAAATTGCTTTAGAATATGGAAAAAATTAAAATGGGAAATATATTGATTAGAAAAGGACATATAGTTTAAGTTTGATTATGTTTCAGCCCCGTTGATGTGGCGTGCTCTTCAGGGGAAACAGTTTTTTCCGAGGGTTCTTTGACGGGGCTTTTTTAAATTATTAATATGAATTCAGTAACAATAAAATATTCTCAAATTGTGATGCCTCAGGATGCAAATATTCTTGGTACTTTATTTGGTGGGCAAATGGTTTCCTGGATGGATATTGCGGCTGCAAAAGCAGTGCACAGATTTCTGAAAGAATCAAAAGCTGATGCTGCACTTACAAGAGCGATTGATGCCATTGAATTCAAAGAACCTGTTCATGTAGGTAATTGGGTAAATTTTGAAGCTAGGATTACTTCAACTGGTAATTCCTCAATCTCTATTAAGGTAGATGCATATAAAGAAACTAAACTTGTTCAAAATATATTGGCTTGTACTGCAAGATTTACTTTCGTATCAGTAAAAAAAATGGATGATGGCACTTATCAAAAAGTCGACCATTGTATGGTTATAGGTTAAAATTGATGGGTGAATATTTCAAGCCAAAGCAAAATTTTTCATCTAAGTCTCATATTGGTTCATTTGAAGAATATAAACTTCATTATCAATATTCAATTAATGATCCCGATGGGTTTTGGGGTAAAGTTGCCCAAAGACTTTCTTGGTATGAAAGCTGGGATAAAGTAAGAGATTTTGATTTTGTAAATGGTGATATTAAATGGTTTATTGGAGGAAAATTAAATGCTTCTTATAACTGTATTGATCGCCACATTGAAAATGGGTTTGGTAATGAAACAGCTATTATTTGGGAGGGAAACGATTTACATCAATCAAGAAAGATTTCTTATGATGAATTATTAAAGGAAGTTTGCCGTTTTTCAAATGCTCTTAAAGAACTTGGTGTCAAAAAAGGTGATAGAGTATGTCTTTATATGCAAATGATACCTGAACTTGCTTTTGCCGTATTAGCCTGTGCTCGAATTGGTGCTGTCCATTCCGTTGTTTTTGGAGCATTTTCAAGCGAATCCCTTAGAGATAGGATTAATGATTCCAGCTGTAAAATTTTGGTTACTCAAGACACTGGTGTAAGAGGAAGCAAACATAACATCGATATGAAAAAGAATGCAGATAATGCATTATTAGAAACTCCATCAATTGAGCACGTAATTGTTGTGCGCAGAACTGGTGAGCCAGTGAATATGGATATTGAAAGAGATATTTGGTGGCATGAGGCTATTTCAGGGGTTAGTTCAAAATGTAAGCCTGAAAATATGGATTCAGAGGATCCGCTTTTCATATTATATACATCTGGTTCTACAGGTAAGCCAAAAGGTGTGCTTCACACAACTGGTGGATATTTAACTTATGCTTCCTATACACATGAACTAGTATTTGATTATATGCCAGGTGATATTTACTGGTGCACTGCTGATCTTGGATGGATTACTGGCCATTCATATATTATCTATGGTCCTTTATCCAATCGAGCGACAACCTTGATGTTTGAAGGAGTTCCAAATTATCCTGACTTTGGTCGTTTCTGGGATGTAGTTGATAAGCACCAGGTAAACCAATTTTATACTGCTCCAACTGCATTACGCGCTCTAATGAAAGAAGGAAATAAGTGGGTTGAATCCAAAGATTTATCATCTCTTAGACTATTAGGCACTGTTGGTGAACCCATAAAGGAACCTGAGTGGCTTTGGTATCACAGTGTCGTGGGCAAGGAGAGATGCCCAATTGTAGATACATGGTGGCAAACCGAAACGGGTGGTATATTGATTACACCTATTCCAGGAGCAATAGCAACTAAGCCTGGGTCGGCCACTCTTCCATTTTTTGGTATTGAACCTGTTCTAATGGGCGAGGACGGAAAAGAAATTGAAGGTAATGATGTATCTGGATTATTGGCAATTCGTTCTTCATGGCCTGGGCAAATGAGATCGGTTTACGGAGACCATAAACGTTTTATTGATGTATATCTTTCTCAATTTCCTGGATATTATTTTACTGGTGATGGTGCAAGGCGAGATAAAGATGGATACTATTGGATTACAGGTCGTGTTGACGATGTCCTAAATGTATCCGGTCATAGAATCGGAACAGCTGAAGTTGAAGGAGCGATTGGCAAGGCTAAAGGAGTTGCTGAGGCTGCAGTTGTTGGATATCCCCATGATATTAAAGGACAAGGTATTTATGCTTTTGTGATTTTGATGACAGGTACCGAACCTTCTAATGAGATATATGATGGGATTTTAGCATCGGTAACAAAAGATATTGGGCCCCATGCGAAACCAGATGAAATTAAGTTTACACCTGCTCTTCCTAAAACAAGATCAGGAAAAATAATGAGAAGAATATTGAGAAAAATTGCTGATGGAGATTTTGATGATATGGGTGATATCTCTACTTTGGCAGACCCAAGCGTAGTTGATTTTCTTATTACAAAGAAGTAGTCAACTTTTGATTCGTTTCCCTTAACCTTTTGGTTAGTATTTTTATTATTTGTTTCGTGATTTCTTGGTTGGTGGACATCAATTCGTAAAAACTTTCTTGATCAATTTCCAACAAAATTGTATCCTCAATTGTAATTGCATCTGCGGATCGCGGTTCCTGGTCTAAGAGTGCCATCTCTCCAATACATTGACCACTTTTAAGGGTTGTGATTGTTTTTCTGTTTTGACTTATTTCAATACCACCCGAAATAATGACAAACATTGAGTCTCCATTATCTCCTTGTTTAAATATCTTACTTCCTTTTTGATATTCCAATTCTTTTGAAATTTGAGCAACTTTGTTAAGGATATCACCTGGAATCAAGTTGAACATGTCAACAGATTTGAGTATCAGGGTTTTTTCGAGTATTGAATACATATTTGAGTTTTCTTTCTCAAGCAATTTACTTTTGGTTGTGTACTGTTTCAAATATTGTTGTTCATCGAAATTAAATAAATTGCTTGCAAAAATTGATTTTGGAATGTTTTTCCAATTAATTTTATCAAGAATGTTAATTTTATTTTCCTTTATGAGGAAGTGTATTGCTATTCCAGTTTTCCAATAATTTTTACTGCCTGACCAAAATAATAGCATTTCATCCTTAGTTTTAAACATTTCTGGGAAAAATTCTTTGCCAAATTTAATTTTGTCCAATTCTTGATCAATTAATGGGAGGGTGATTTTTTTTATGTTTTTTGAAAATGTAGTTTCAACTAATTCAAGCACCATGGGCATAAAATATGGGTCCTTACTTTGAAGAAAACGAATATAGGTTTCAATCGGGATTTCAGGGTTTTCTAAGGTACCTAATTTTAAAATAATTGGTATGAGTATATTTAAATCACTTTCTATATGATCCACCAAAAGTTTTGTACCTTGTTTATCATTAAGATTTTCTTTAAAAAGAAAAAGTTGATATGCTCTTTCTGCAATTTCACTAACTATGTTATGAATCTTCTTTAACTCAAAAGTTTTAAGGGCGATTGTTTTTGATTTTTTTAATAAAGCATTACTGGCAGCATCTAAAACAATTAACTCTGGGTCTTTTAACATCAACAGATAAAGATCTATGTTTTTTTTATCATTTAATTGGTGAGTTGACTTTAATATTCCCACTTTTAAATCTGTTTTACATTTTGGATCTTTGATTTTCTCCCTTATTTTAGATGATACAACATTTAAATCAAGTTGATTTAATGCAATGGTTGCATTTTCAAATGTTTTTGGATTCATTAATAAGTCAATAATAGGATTAATTAGATCTATACCATTTTTTTCTTTTACAAGTTTCAAGGTGGCATTTTTTATATCATTAGATGAAAACTTAAATAACATCAATATTCTTGTGTCAGACAAATGGACACTTGAACCTCGCATAAAGCCTAGCATCTTCGTTATATTTTCCTTATTACCACTTTCAAATACTGAATGAATGATACTTTTTGCTAACGAAGTAGAGCTGTCGATTTTAAATAGTGAAATTGCCGCAGATAATTTTAAATCAACATTTGAACTTTTAAGATAATTAACTAAGATACTCTTTATTCCATTGATGTTCCTATCAGCAGCACAGGAAATCAATGTTGGAGATACTTTTGAATCCGCATTGATTTGCTGTATGATTAAATCATTTGTTATGATATCTTTTTTGTTCCAAGTAAGTTTTATGACCCCAAGTTTCACTGATTTTTTTCCTTCAATAAATAGGGTTTCAAGTGTTCTTTTCCATGGAGTGAGAGGCAATTTTCTAAGTAAGTCTAAGGCAAAAAGCTGTTTCAATTCATCATCATCTTTCAGAGCATTATCTAGTGTCTTGATTATGTCAGTATCATTAATATCAAATCTTACATTATCGAAGTTTAATTGCCTGTTTTCAATTGAGGACATTAGTGTCTTAACATAACCCTCTTTTAATTTCATATTGTTCCATATCCATAAGAAAATTGCAAAAATAATGACGAGGCTTAGTGAATATATTTGCGACTCAGATATTATACTGGTGCTAATTAGCAAAAAGATTAAAACTCCTGCAAGACCCTCCATCCCAGAACGTATTGTACCATCGATGATTGGTTTTGATTGACGTTTCATCTGTCTTGCAACAGGTAACCATAATATTTCCTGAACAGAATTATTAATGGAGAATTTGAATACCTGGTCTGAGAATTTTGCTGTAAAAACAGTTGTTATGGTACCTAGCAGAAAAAACCCGATTGACCCAAATGCCAATGAAATAGGCAAAACTAGTGAAGCGACTAAAATTCCAAATCTGCCGAGGATTGTTCCAGAAACAAAAAACTGCATGATTAATGTAGCCAATCCGGTAAGCATGTAATACGTTCCAAAAAAACTCACAAGAGCATCTTGTTCAGGATATGTATTTACTGCCATTATTTTAAATTGATAATCAACTACTTTGGAAATGAAAGCAGAAATGCCAACCATTCCCGCAATAAATTTTATGTAAGTGTCTACTTTTGCGGATTTACTTCCACTATTATCATTACTATCTGAAAATTTTTCTTTTCTGACATATGATACCAATATATGAGCGATTGCTATGGTAATTAAGATGAAAAATAATGTTAATATCAAAAGATTTTCATATCCATGATTTTTGGCAATTGGTTTTATAATATAACCTATCCCCATACCGGAAAATGAACCACCCGCTGTGATGATAGGGAAAAGTCTTTTAGCTTGCCTAGCGTTAAAAATTTCTCCTGCTAATACCCAAAACTGTAAAATAGAAATAATCGTTATAATTTCTATCCACACATAAAATACTGGTATTAGCAAGCCTATCATGTTTGGTTTTATTAGCGTAATTGTGATTGCAAACCATATACCACTCAATTTGATTACTGAAATATGGTCCTTCCCTTTTACAAGTTTTTTATAAATAGGAATTATTGCCGCCATAACCAAAGCAATGATAACATACATAATTGGAAGTAACGTTCTATCATACTCTAAAAGGAATGCTGTATCACGGACTGATGATCCTGTTATGCTCATTGAAACAATGGCAAAGAACATGACTAGTAATAATGCTGCAGGTTTTTTTTCTTTAGACTTTATGTTAATAATGCTCATATGTGCGATATGAAAATTATATCAAACTAATTTTCTTTAAAATGTAGATTATGTTTATGGATAGATTTATAAGTAAATATTAATTTATGATTGTCAAAATCAAAAAAAAAATTAAAGGAAAGTTATGTCTTATATTTCAGAGGTATCTTGCTCAGATAATGATTGGCTCGATATAAATGCCGATTTATTTGCTGTAGGTATTTTTAAGGATAAAAGTTTTACACCATTAGCAAAAAAAATAGATTCAAATAATGATGGAATCTTTTCAAAAGCTGTTGGTATTGGAGATGTTAAAGGGGAGGCCGGTAACGTTCATACTTTTTATGTATCAGGAAAACGTGTATTGTTAGTAGGACTTGGTAAGAAAGAAAAATTTGATAGCAATGAAACTCGCATGATTGCAGCAACGATATCTCGCACGGCAATCAGAAAAAAAGTTAATAGATTTGCTTTGGAATGTTTTTCAGATGAAAAATCTAATTGCCAAGCGATGGGTGAAGGCATCATTCTTGGTAGTTATCAGTTTTTGGATTATAAAACAAAAGACAAAGATAATTTTTCTCTAAAATCAGCAATTGTAATGGGGGGTAACGAATCTATTATTTCAACAGGTGTTTCAATTGGAACTGCGATTTGTTTCGCAAGAGATCTTGCCAATCATCCTGGAAATAAAACCACGCCTACACGGCTAGCCGAAGCCGCAAGAGAGATTGCCGAAGAAGGAGAAATGAAGCTAAGCGTGTTTGATAGGGAAGAGTTCACTTCGATGGGGATGGGTGGATTAGCAGGCGTAGCTCAAGGTTCAGATGAACCGCCTAAATTCATTGTACTAGAATATATGAATGGTGGTGAGGCTAAACCAAAAATACTAGTGGGGAAAGGCCTTACTTTCGATGCTGGAGGCATATCAATAAAGCCAGCAGCTTCCATGGACGAAATGAAGTTCGATATGTGCGGTGCTGCAACAGTCTTAGGTATTTTTAAAGCAATCGCTAGCTTAAAGCCAAAGATTAATGCAGTTTGCATAGTACCATCGACTGAAAATCTCCTTGGTGGGAAAGCTTACAAGCCAGGTGATATATTAAAGGCATATAATGGAAAAACAATTGAAGTACTAAATACAGATGCAGAGGGAAGACTGATATTAGCTGATGGACTATCATATGCAAGTAAACATTATGATCCAGAATACATACTTGATTTTGCTACCCTGACTGGTGCAGTATTGATTGCATTGGGACACATAGCAACTGGTATTATGGGCACAAATGAGGAACTAATTGAAATGGTGAAAAAATCATCTAAAAATGTAAATGAAAAAGTATGGGAGTTCCCGCTTTGGCCAGAATTTTGTAAACAGGTTCAATCAGAAATCGCAGATGTAAAAAATATTGGTGCGGCGAGGCAAGCTGGTACAATAGCAGGAGGCGCATTTTTGAAAGAATTTGTTGGTGAAAACATACCATGGGTTCATTTTGACATTGCAGGAACTGCCTGGGGTGGTAAAGCAAACAGTATGAATCCAAAAGGAAGCGCTACTGGTTGGGGTATTAGGCTTGTTTTGGATATGTTTGATGTGTAAAATATTTTGCACAGCATAATACAAAAGGGGTTGAAACAACTAATTATCAGCCCCTTTTTTTTGATTTCCATTTTAATCTGTGGTAATCCTATAAATATTGATGGTCAGTTTGATGATTGGATTGAAGTTCCCATAGCTTATAATGATGCAGAAGGGGATCACATTGGTGCTGATTATTCAATATTTAAGATTACGAATGATTCTCAATTTTTATTCATTTACTTCAATTTTTTTAATGATGAATTCTTGATGCAGAATTGGAATGATTTTCATTTATACATTGATAGCGATAATAATTCAACGACTGGCCAATTTGTTAATGGTATTGGCGCAGAGCTTGTGTGGGCGTTTGGTGACCGTTGGGGATACGGACATGTAGATGGGCAAGAATATGATATTTATCAAAATGATCTCACACTCAGAATTGCGCCGACCGTGACATCCATGGAATTTGAGATTGCAATATCGCTAAACTCTTCACCACTTACATTAAACGGGAGTCAAATTTTAAGCCAAGCTAGGTTAATCTTATCTGAAATGGCTGATGATGGTGATTTTGTTCCAAATGAATCTGGTGGAGTGACTTTTATGGTAGATCATAATTTTGTTGATGATTCACCATCAATTTCTTTAGAAAGAGAAAGTGAATCAGATATTCGAATAATTTCATACAACACATGGAATGAAGGTATCCTTGATAGCGAGCGACAAATTCGTTTTAAGCGAATCATTCAAGGGCTAAACCCTGATGTTATTGGGCTTCAAGAGCATGGAGAATGGGATCAAATAGATGGAATAATTCAGTCTTGGTTTCCTGATGAAGAATGGTATGCAAGTTGGACATATAATGATCTTGTTATATTATCCAGATTCCCAATATTAAATGATGCGAATATTATAAGCTCTGGAAGAACTATGGCAGCATTATTAAATACAGTAAATGAGTTAGGCCACAACTTATTAATTTTTAATTCTCATTTATCTTGTTGTGATAATGATGAAAGCAGGCAGCAACAAGTAGATGAGTTTTCTGGAGTTTGGAGAGATTGGATGCAAGAAGGTTCTGGGCCATTTGAAATAGAGGAACAGACTCCTTTCATTCACATTGGAGACTTTAATTTTGTTGGATATAGCCAGCAAATAAGAACTATCAGAGACGGGGATATTGAGGATCAAGAAGAGTTCGGTAATGATTATTTTCCAGATTGGGACTCAACTCCAATTAGAGAGTTGTTTCCTCTTCATAGTCATAAACGTATGGGTTATACATGGAGGAATGATGGTTCATCATTCAACCCGGGAAAACTAGACTATGTATTCTATTCTAACTTCACTATCAATCCTGGTAATTATTACATTTTAAATACGTTAGAATTGAATGATGCTACTTTAGAATATTTTGGATTTCAACGGTATGATACTCACATAGCATCAGACCACTTACCAATAGTATTTGATATCTCAATTGATGATAATATTGGTGTTGCTAAAGAAAATCATTTTATAAAGGACTTATCATTGTATCCAAATTATCCCAATCCGTTTAATTCACAATCCTCCATATCTTTTTATCTTCCATTTAAATCAATGGTTGATGTGTCCATAATTGATATTTCAGGAAAGGTTATAGTGCAATTAATTAATGAGATAAGGCCAAAGGGAAATCACTCGATAAAATGGAATGGGAAGAACAATATGGGCTATGAGGTTACAAGTGGATTATATTTTTCAGTATTAAAATTCGATGGGTATTTATTAAAAAGAAAAATGATATTAGTAAAATGAAATATACTATCTCAAGGTTAGAACATTATTTCTGCTGGTTCATATGACTGTGATGAAATTTTTTTTTTAATGAAATAAGTTGTTGAAGAGTTAACGATATAAATATCTTAGTTATACATTTTCAAAAACTCTATCATAAAGTTGAGACATTTCTGCCCAATCAAATCTAGATACCAAATCAAATAATTTTGATTTCTTAATATTTTTCTTATTTTGCATTGCCCAAATCAATTTGTTAAACAGTTCAATATCATTATTGTATAGTATGTTATTATGGAAGTCTTCGCTAATAAGCTCAGGGTATGTTAATCGATTAGGTAAAATTGGCCATGTATTGCAGTAAATAGCCTCAATGACACTAGCACCAAAAAATTCTTGGTTAGATGTAACTGGTAAAATATCTGCTTTCCATAGCCATTTCGCATAATCATCTAGAGAATCAAGAAATCCCCATTGAACAATCTCATTATTAAAAGTCTTTTTAGCTTTTTCAAAAATCTCAGGCTTTTGACTAAAGTTCTCTCCAATTACAGCTAAATTAAAACGATGTCCATGGTTTTTTATTTTTCCAATTATCTTAAAAAACAATTCTGGGTTTTTATCATATTCCCATCTATGATTCCAAAGTAATAATGGTAAACTTTGTTTTTCAAACTTAGGCTGTTTCAATTGTTTAAGATCTAATCCTAGGTATAGGAGTTCTGATTTATCTTTGATTGATTCTATAGATTCTATTTCATTGTTATCTGGAAATTGCTTTAAAAAGGGGTTTAATGCCTTTAAGAAAGAATTCATATGAAATTTTGAATTAAAGAATATTTTATCAGCTGCTAGAGCAGATGAAAAATTTATAAATCCATAATGAGAATTTCTTTTTTTTAAAAGATCTCTATCTAAGGGGGACCATGGATAGGTTAATTGATTCTCATGGAAATATATTGCAGTTTTAATACCGTTAGACTTTTTTCTTGTTAATGATAGAAAAGTAGTTAAGTCTAGCATTGATGATGTGAGAATCAAATCTGGTTTGTAGTCCATTTTATTAAAGGTATTTGCGACTGTTATCGCTCCTCCATGCATCCTCCATTTCCAGAATTGGCCTTTCATTTTAATAACCTTTATATCATGGAGACTATGTTTTGAATATCCATCAACCCATTGCTTATGGGAGCCAGAATAGTAAGGTTCAATAAGTAAAATTTTCATTTTATGACTTACATTTATGAATATTAAAGTGCCCAAGACTGGAATCGAATCAACACGTCATCTGAAACACACGGACCTCAGTAGCTCGAGTCTACCAATTCTGCCACCCGGGCAAAACATAATAAAATTTAATAGAACAATTGTAGGTATCATACATCATAAAAAGTATACTATTGGGAATAAAATGGAATACATTATTAAACTTGTTAACAGAACTTTCATACTTGTATTTTTAGTTACATTAATTATATGGAAAACATCGTCGTTGCAACTAATCGAAAAGCATTCCACGAATATCATATTCTTGAAGAATTTGAAGCTGGGATTAAGCTTAAGGGAAGTGAAGTAAAAAGCATAAGGGAAGGTAAGGCAAGTTTAAAACAAGCATACGTACTAATCCGTAAGGGTGAAGCATGGCTCAAAGGTTCACATATTGCGTCTTATAGTCATACTGGTTTCATAGGGCATGATCCAGTTAGAAATAGGAAATTACTACTACACAAGAGAGAGATTCAAAAAATTGATTCAAAATTAGCAGAAAAAGGATTAACCGCTGTTCCAATTAAACTATATTTTAAAGGCGGTCTAATAAAATTAGAATTTGGTCTTGCAAAAGGAAAAAAATTATATGATAAGAGATCAGCTAAAAAGAAAAGAGATGCTGAAAGAGACATCCAAAGAGCAATGAAAGATAAATGAAATATTTACCAGTTAATGAACAAATGGATTTGATAAAAAGGGGTGTAGAAGAAATTCTTCCTGAAGATCAACTTATAGCGAAGCTGGAAAGATCTATATCTCAAAATAGGCCATTGATTGTAAAACTTGGTTGTGATCCAAGCAGACCAGATCTTCATCTTGGGCATAGTGTTGTGCTAAGAAAATTGAGGCATTTTCAAGATCTTGGTCATACTGCAGTACTGGTGATTGGTGACTTTACTGCAATGATAGGCGACCCATCTGGAAAAAACAAAACAAGGCCACAGTTAACTCTTCAAGAAGCTCAAGACAATGCCAAAAGTTATGTTGAGCAGGCTAAAGCTATACTTAATATAAAAAGACTTATAGTTAAATATAATTCAAATTGGCTAAATAAAATGAATTTCAATGATGTTGTAAAATTAGCTAGCTCATATACAGTTGCTAGGATGCTTGAGAGAGATGATTTTACAAAGCGCTTTAAATCCGAAATACCCATATCCATTCATGAATTTCTTTATCCTTTGGCTCAGGCTCAGGATTCAGTAGAATTAAACGCCGATGTTGAGCTTGGTGGAACGGATCAAAAATTCAATCTTTTAGTTGGAAGAGATTTACAAAAAGACATTGGCCAA
The DNA here is from genome assembly GCA_002718655.1 of Fidelibacterota bacterium. Lineage (GTDB taxonomy): Bacteria > Fidelibacterota > Marinisomatia > Marinisomatales > UBA1611 > NZWG01. The sequence continues at coordinate 6,682 of PBFM01000016.1, read as the reverse complement.
GAGCCTCAGTGCATAATTACCACTCCGCTTCTTGAAGGGACAGACGGTGTAGAAAAAATGTCTAAATCTTTGGGAAACCACATAGGAATCACGGATACTCCTGAGGATATGTACGGCAAGGTGTTATCCATTTCAGATAAAATGATTTTAAGATGGTTTATTTTAGCTGCTGACGCTGACTATTCACATTGTAAATCAATTAAAAGAAAGCTAAATGATGAAAAAATTAATCCAATGGATATAAAGCGGGAGCTTGGTAGAAAATTAGTATCCATATATCATAATGATAAATTAGCAGAAAAGGCAGAAAAATATTTTAATCAGGTCGTAGTTCGCAAAGGTGTACCCGAGGAGATTCCTGTTTTTTGTATCGAAAAAGAAGAATTGATAGTTCATATAATTTTTGAGTCAGGTATTTTAAAAAGTAAAGGAGAAGCCAGAAGAATGATTAGACAGGGTGCTGTAAGATTGGATGATCATAAGGTTGAAGACCTACAAGCTACTATATTGCCAGGAGATGATCAAATATTAAAAATTGGTAAAAGACGTTTTCTGAAGGTGACCAGATGAAAAAACTATTCCTTGTTATATTTCTATCAGCAATATTCATTAATGTTAGCTGTACTTTATCTGCTCCTAAACCTCCAAAACTTGTTATCTTTTTTGTTGTNGANCAAATGCGTCCAGATCTTCTNACTAGGTTTGATAAAATCTATAGTGGAGGACTAAANTGGNTGATTGACAATGGTATATGGTACACNGATACTCATCATGAGCATAGTTACACTGCAACTGGNCCTGGGCATACTGCCATAGGNTATGGACAGCATCCAGGTAAGTTAGGTGTTATTGGNAATAGCTTTTATGATAGAGAGTTAGGAAAAACCGTTAACTGTGTAGAAGATCCAAATGCAAAANTAGTTGGAGCACAAAAAGGTAAAGCACGTTCATCTTCAAGATATGATGCAGATGGTCTCGGTGACTGGCTTAAATCAAAATATCCTAGCTCCAAGGTCATTTCGATTGCAGGAAAGGATAGAGCGGCATGTTTATTAGGAGGGCGAAATCCTGACCAGGCTATTTATTACAATAAGTCTGGTGCTTTTATTTCATCTGACTATTATGTAGATGAATTACCCAAATGGGCATCTGATTTCAATCAAGAATTTAAAAAGAGATCCTATCAAGATTCTTTATGGTTTAGGTCATTAGATGAGCAATTATACATAGAATTATCGAGAGAGGATTATTTTTATGGTGAAGAAGATAATTATCTAAATAATGAATATTCTCCAGTTTTTCCAATAGGAATAGATTCAGGTCAAGATCCCTACCCTATTCTAATGGGAACACCTTGGTTTGAGCGTGAAATACTAGAACTTTCAAAAGATGCTGTTAAAGAAGAAATGCTTGGCGAAGATGACAATCCAGATTTTTTATTCATTAGCTTTTCGGCGATGGATTGGATGATACATAGTTATGGTCCATATTCTCAAGAGGTTATGGACGCATGCATAAAATTAGATCGATACATTGGGAATTTCATAGAATTCTTGGATAGATCAATTGGACTGGAAAATATTCTTTTTACCTTAACCGCAGATCACGGAGGTTTGCCTCTGCCAGAGTTTTTATCTTTTCAGGGTAAAAAAGGTGGAAGAATAAATAAAAAGCATATGCAAGAGGCGTTAACTTGGATTGATGAGGAATGTGAAGAATTATTTGGGAAAAAACTATACCACCGGGACGGAGGTAATTTTTTTCTTGATATGGATAGAATAAAAAAGGCAAATGTCTCACCCCAGAAGATTTACGATATTATTGAAGGTTATTTGACAAAGGTTGATGGCATTGAAAAGATGATAATAAAAGAAGAAATTATTAACACAAAGGATGCTGACAGTGTTACTAGGAGATTGAAAAATATGATTCATCCTGTCAAGACACCTGATGTTTTCCCACTAGTTTCATATGGATATTTATATAGAGGCCCATACGGTACTTCCCACGGAAGCCCATATGATTATGATACTCATGTTCCTCTTATTTTTGCTCGAAAAGGCTTTAGGAAAGAGCAGAATGACAAGAGGGCTGCAACAGTTGATATAGCTCCAACGATATCAAGATATCTTGGAATTGAAATACCTGAATATTGTGATGGGGAAAGTTTGAATTTTTGATATGTTAATAATCAATAACTTGACAAAAATTTATGAAGGCATTCGTGCCGTGAACGGTGTTTCCTTCACGGTTGAAAAAGGCGACATATATGGATTTCTAGGTCCAAATGGTGCAGGAAAAACCACTACGATTAGAATGATAATGGGAATCATCCATCCTGATAATGGTAGTATTAAATTGGATGGTGAAAACATCAATAAGGAAGGGAGAACGAATTTAGGATATTTGCCAGAAGATAGAGGCCTATATCAAAAGCAAAAGCTAACTGAGATTTTGCATTATTTTGGGCAATTACGAGGACTCCAAATTGAGGAAGCAAAAAAAACAACTTCCTATTGGTTGGAACGCTTTGAGCTAGGTGACCAAGGAAATAGAAAAGTTGAAGAACTATCAAAAGGCAATCAGCAAAAGATACAATTTATCCTTTCTTTACTGCATGATCCAGACCTCATAATACTTGATGAACCTTTTACGGGACTCGACCCAATTAATCAGTTATTAATGAAGGAAATAATACAAGAAAAACAAAATGAAGGTAAAACAATAATATTTTCAACCCATCAAATGGAACAGGTAGAAAGGTTGTGTAATAATATTTGTCTTGTAGATAAGGGTGAGTTAATTATAGAGGGTTCACTAGAAAAAATCAGGAAAAAGCACTCAAGTAATGCTGTAGAAGTACGTTTTTCAGGACAAATTAGGAGTTCAGGTGCAATAAATTTCTTAAGCGAACTTGAAATTACTGATAATAAAATATCCGGTATTTTGAAAACTGAGCCAAATGAATTTCTTGAATGGATTAATAAGCGCGCTAGTGTGTTATCTTACCAGCTCAAAATACCAACGCTAGAGCAGATTTTTCTTGATGAGGTAGGTAGGAAAGCATGACTCAAATTTTAAAAATAATGCGATGGGAATTTTTGAATCGCGTAAAAACAAAGCTATTTCTAATTACCACATTTGCGCTACCATTTTTTATGGGTGGTTTAATGTTTCTACCATCCTTACTTATGGATCTTGAGCCTGAAGAAGAATCAAAAATAGGACTCGTATATGGCGGTGGCACTGGTAACCTGGTAAATAGATTCGTTGAACGATGCGATATGACCTTAAAGACCAAGGAGGGTATCCCTCAATTTTCTTTTATTAAAATTGATTCTGAGAAAAATGCCATTGAGAGTATTTTGAATGAACAAATTGATGGTTATATGGTTATTTCTCAATCTATTTTGGATACTGGAAAAGTTAGGTATTTCAGTCAGTCTTTAAGCAACATCAAAATTTATACTAGTCTAAGAAGAATTCTAAATCAACTCGTGGTTGAGCAGCGCATGATTAATCAAAATATAGACATCTCACTCGTTGGACAATTAAGTAAAAAAATTGAATTTGAGACCTATGAGATAGATGAGTTGGGACATAAATCAGAGGGTGATGAGTTGTCAAGCTTTCTTATTCCTTATCTCTTTCTTATGATTTTATTTATGACAGTATTTATGAGTGGGCAGTTACTTTTGCGCTCAGTTATGGAGGAGCGCACTAGTAGGACTATTGAGATATTATTATCCAGCGTTACAGCGGATGAAATAATGAAAGGAAAAATATTGGGTCTAGGTGCACTTGGGATGGTCCAAATGGTTTTTTATCTTTTAGTTGGATTGTCAATTACTTATTACAAAGGTTGGGCAGCTATTGAATTTTCTCAGATACCTTACTTTCTTATCTTTTTTATTACTGGTTATCTTTTCTACGCTGCTATTTTTGCAGGAATGGGGACTTTTTTCACATCTGAACAAGAGGCTCAACAATCTTCTGGAATCATTAGTATAATTGCAATTTTACCTATGGTTTTTGCATCCTATTTCATTACTAATCCAGGGTCTACCTTTACAATTGCAATCACATACATTCCACCATTGACACCTTTTATGATGATAATACGGCTGGGAATTGGGTCTGTTGGATTAAATGAAATACTTTATTCAGCTATGCTAATGATAATTTCTTGTTGGTTAATGTTAAAATTATCTGGAAAAATTTTTAGAACAGCCATACTAATGTATGGGAAAAAGGTTTCAGTGAGTGAAATAATTAAATGGGTTCGCGCATAGTGGTTTTTATTTCTAAATTACATTAGATGACAGCATTAGTAACTTATTTCCTAACTGCATTATTTGTATCCTTCCTGTGCTCGCTGCTTGAATCAGTACTACTTAGTATATCCATTGCGCATGTATCTGTTTTGGAAAAAGAAGGTATAGCCTCAGGTAAATTGATGGCAGAATTAAAAGATAATATAAATAAACCTCTAGCCGCAATTCTCACTATCAATACAATAGCAAATACCATTGGAGCTGCAGGAGTTGGCGCGCAGACATTATTAATATTTGGTAATGATTGGGTGGCAATTGCATCTGGTATTCTTACATTGTGCATTCTCATTTTTTCTGAAATAATTCCAAAGACTATTGGAGCAATTTACAGCAAATCTCTCGCACCTTTTGCTGCATATACTATTAGGATACTAATGTTTGTTGCTTGGCCATTCGTAGTTCTTTCTGAAGCAATGTCTAAATTAATTCAAAATGGTGATAGCAGTGGAGAGTCTAAAGCCTCTAGAAAAGAATTACTTGCAATGGCGGAAATTAGTGAAGATGAAGGGGCTATTGATGAGCAGGAGGGAGACATTATTGAGAATTTGATGAAGCTAGATGATATGCCTGTAGAGGATATCATGACCCCTCGAAATGTAATGTTTGCCTTAAACAAAAACGATACGGTTGGAACAGTAGTTGAAAAACATTCACCTATAGCATTTTCTCGTATACCTGTATTTGGTAAAGATCTAGATGAAATGGTCGGAATAGTTAATCGTTATGATTTAGTAAATAAGCAGGCAGAAGATAAGTTTAACGTGATAATGAATGACATAATGAAACCCATCGAATCTGTTCTAGAAAAATCATCGGTTTCTGATGTTTTAGATCTTTTTGTAAAGAGGCGTCAGCAAATGTTTTTAGTTAAAGATGATTTTGGTACCACAACAGGTCTGATTACCCTTGAGGATGCAATAGAAACATTGCTAGGTGTAGAGATTGTTGATGAGCATGACCATGTTGTTGATATGCGTAAACTTGCAACAGCAAAAATGATGGTCAAAGATAAAAAAAATTAAAATGTCCTATATTTATTGAGTTTAGAAAAATAGAATTATAAATTCCTCGGCTTAAATCTTAGGGATAAAAATATCGATGGCAAAAAAACAGAAAAGCTTTGCAGATAAAGCTGCAGGAAATTCCAATGCAGATTCTGTATATGCAAAATACGTAAAAAGTGTTCAATCTGAAGTTACTGGTCAATGGCGATTTAATGAGCAGATGGTGAGGATGAATAAAGGGGAGCAACTTGATGCTGCTTTAAAGAGAATGGATGAAGTAGCTAATTTAGTTGACATAGATCTTAGTGAGTTTGAGAGTATAAAACAAGATGACGTACCAAATACGGAGGCAACAGTAGAAAAAGTAAAATCCTCCTCAAATGAAGATATTAATAATGATGAAAACTCCGATAAAAACACATTGGAAAGTTCCCCATTGGAAGAAGAAATTAATCCTAATGTCGTAGTTCCACCTGATTCTGAAGAGGAAGAATAACCAAAATCACAGAAAAATTTTGGAGAGGTGGCCGAGTGGCTGAAGGCGCACGCTTGGAAAGCGTGTTTACGTTTATAGCGTAACGTGGGTTCGAATCCCACTCTCTCCGCATTGTCTTCACTGATATTTCCAAAACTATTTTTTATTATAGCCAAGCATGTATGTTCTCATGATTTATCCCATAATTGCCATTCTCACAATTTTCAATTCGCTGCATATGAGTAGTAATGCAGTAGTAAATTATGATTAGACTATTACTTAAATTTATTTGCTGTTATTACATAATGGGATTTATATTTGTTTAATCTTAAATAGTGATCTAGCTGAGGACTAAAAATGAAAATTAAATTATTGATATTATTAATGCTTATAGGCTGTTCAAATACGGGTAATGAGCAGGCAAAAACATTTCATTTTTCAAAAAAGGAAATGGCCGAGCTAAATAAGACAGGAAAAATAGTGCAAACTGATAAAAATGGTATCGAACAAACTTTCATTTATGATTCTAAATTTGAAGCAAATCAGAAAAGAAATGAAAATAAAAAGACTCAACAGTCAGGTCAGAAAAAGAAATTAGCGGAAGAAAAAGCTTCAAAAGAGAAGCGTATTGCCCAAGAAAAAGCTGCAAAAGAGAAGCGTGTTGCCCAAGAAAAAGCTGCAAAAGAGAAGCGTATTGCCCAAGAAAAATCTGCAAAAGAGAAGCGTATTGCCCAAGAAAAAGCTGCAGAAGAAAAGAGGCTAGCGGAAGAAAAAGCTGCTGAAGAAAAGAGGCTAGCGGAAGAAAAAGCTGCTGAAGAAAAGAGGCTAGCGGAAGAAAAGAGGCTAGCGGAAGAAAAAGCTGCTGAAGA
>PBFM01000015.1 GCA_002718655.1 Fidelibacterota bacterium | reverse complement strand
GGACTCTGAAGGGGCACGTCAAATATGATGGGAAGGCTCCAAAGAAGAAAAGACTCCGCATGGATGCTGATCCAGTATGTGGGTCTGCTCACTCTTCTCCAGTTTTGAGTGAGAATTTTAAAATGGCGAGTGATGGCTCTATGGCAGAAGCATTAGTTTACTTGAAAAATGTTTCTTACAACGGTGGCATACCATCGGAACCAGCAATCCTAGACCAAAAAGGTTGCATCTATGTTCCTCACGTATTTGGTATGGTTGCAGGTCAAGAACTTCTCATAAAGAATAGTGACCCTACCTTGCATAATATTCATTCTATGCCAAAAGTAAATAAAGAGTTTAATTTTGCTATGCCAAAAGTGGTTAAGGAAAAGAAAACTACTTTTTCAAAATCGGAGCCTAATCCATTCTACATCAAGTGTGATGTTCATCCATGGATGAAATCTTGGGTATTAGTATCTGACCACCCTTATTTTGCTGTGACAGACGCAAAAGGAAAATTTTCCATAGAAGGAATTCCAGCCGGTACTTACGAAGTTGTTTGTTGGCAGGAAAAATTTGGCAAAAGAACACTTTCTGCAAAGGTTACCATTGGTGATGGAAATACAACAAAAGATTTTGTTTTTACTCGACCAAAAAAGAAATAGGTAAATTGCATGTGTTAAAAAAAAGGCGGATATTTTCCGCCTTTTTTATTTCCAAAGATTCAATCAGAATCAGTTTCCTTTGTCTACTTACCTTTTTTGTTTCTTGTGGAGAGAAAGAAGAAATATACGATGTGAAAGGTACTATTAGATCTATTGATATCGAGAGCAAAAAAGTAATTATTGCTCACGATACTATTCCTGGTCTGATGATGCCGATGGTAATGCCATTTCCTGTACTTGATTTAAGAGAGCTAGATCAAATAAAAATAGGCGATAGTGTCCATTTTAAATTTATTTGGACAGACACTTTACCTCATGCGTATAGATTTACAGTCGTAGGTAAAGGTCATATCCCAGAGTATGATGATTTTTTTAGGGAAGAATATGATGAACTTAAGGTTGGAAAAATATTTGATGACATAACCCTAATAGACATTGATAGTAGCGAGGTCAAATTATCACAAAGTGATGGAAGATACAGGTTTATATCATATATTTTTTCTAGATGTCCCATGCCTAATATGTGCCCTGCCGTAATAATGAAAACAAATATTTTAGCCGATACCTTTTCTAAATTTAAATTAATCGATTTTATTCTAGTTAGTTTCGATTACAAATATGATAAACCTTCAATACTAAAACGGAATTATGCTACTTTAACTAAAGGACGTGATAATTTAAAATTATGGTCTAGCAGCGGAAAGATAGATGATATTTATAAACTAGTGAAACAGTCAGGAGGAGATTTTTGGGGGGTAGAAGAGAACAAGATCGGTCATACTTTAAGATCAGTATTAGTTGGCCCAAATCGAGAATTACTAGCGACATGGGACGGAGAGAACTGGAAGGTCAAAGAGGTAGAAAACGGAATAAGAATGTTTTTGAAATGAAAAACACTAAATAAAGTCTTGAGTTCTTTCACTTCATAAAAACTAAACTTTACCAATCATCGTCTTCATCATCGCCCCAATCGTCTTCATCATCACCGTAGTCGCTACCACCATCGCTATCGAAGTCATAACCATTTTCATCAAAATATGCTTTGATTATATCATCAATATTTGTCTTACCTTTTATATTCCACAAGTAGTCCCTAAGTCCATCTAGCATTGCCATGGTATCACCATCTAAGGCAACTAATGCACTACCCCAGTCACTTTCTGCTCCATCCATAGAAAGAATTTCGCTGTCAGGGACATATGGCGCAGGCATTTTTGTTCCTGGCATTATTTGTTGGGGATTTTTTAACCACTCAGTTACCCATCCAGCATTTAGACGTTCTTTCGTTAGTGCTAGATTTGGTGCCCAGGTGGGAGCATCACCAGTAGGAAATTCCTCACCATAAAAGTGACAACTGTTACACTGGCCGATTTCGTGCAGTTTCGCACCAGCAGCAAATTCATTACTTTTAATATCAAACTGATGAATACCTCTATAATTAATGTTCTCACTATCTATGTGTTGGAAATATGCAATAATCGCGTCCCAGTCTTCATCATTTATTTGATGAAAACTAGGCATCTTCACTTGCAGATTTGGTCTGATTATGGATGGGTTATTAAAAAATGACAATAACCAATCAGGGTTTGCTTTCCGACCTTCAGAATTTAGGTTTGGTGGACCGTATTCTGGTGGACCTATATGTTCAACTAATTGTCCACCACGATTCTCAATTAGGTGACAACCTTGGCAGTTATATTGTTTAACGAGTCGATGCCCTTTTTTATACAAATCTGGATCATTATTGTGGGCCTTAAGATTTTCATTGACTTTATTGGAGTTGAAAGCAAGTACAGCGGTGGTGATTGCCTCAATTTCTTCTTCTGAAAAGTAAAAGTTAGGCATCTTTAATAGATCTAAATGATTACTTTCTTTTCCACGATCGTAAATCCGCGGAGTTCTTAGTTTATTTTCTATCCACGCATGCACGGTGTGTTCGATATCATGAAAAAGACCAAAGTCAAACTTACCTACAGGTTTCGATCCCTCTTCAGTGATTTCAACACCAATTGGTTTTGCATCATCAAATCCGTCAATATGGTGGCAGCCAAAGCACCCGTAGTGTCGAATACTTTTTTCTCCAATGAAATTCAGCTTATCTTCCTCGCTCATCTTTGAGGCTTTTGATAATGCGAATTTTTCAGGATTTGATTTTTTTAACCAATTTACTGTCAGCTCATCAAGAACACTTTTATCATATTTATGTGACGGACTATTATCAAACTCTTGATTTTTATCTTGAATTAAATAGGAGGTTATGTCCTTTGCTTGCTGTGGTTCAAGTCTAAGGTTTGGCATTTTTGTATCCGGCATATATGCTTGAGGGTTCATTAACCATTCGTATAACCACTCAGCAGATACTTTAGATCCTATGCCAACAAGGTTTGGTCCATGTACTTTCGTGAGGTTTTGATAATTATCAATGTGAGGTGCATTTTCAGGATTTTTTTCGTTTACATGGCATCCCATACATCCAACTGCATTAAAAAGTTTTTCTCCATTGATGGGGTCACCAAGATATTTTACTTGGTTTGCATTAGGAGAGGAGTCCTTACCTTCGAATAGGTATTTAGTTATCCCTGCTATCTCTACATTGTTATACTCAGTAACCTCTTCACTTTCTTGGTTTGGTTGTTCAAAAATAGATGGCATTCTTGTGTTATACCTAAAATGCCTTGGATTCTTGACCCATTTTGCTACCCAGTCTTCGGTCAATTTTTCATTGATTCTTTTGAGATTTGGACCTGACTTTGCTAGTGTAGGCCAGTCAGCATTGTGGTGACAACCATTGCATCCTGCCTGGTCGATTAACGTGAGTCCTAAATTTATCTTTTCACCGCCTGCTAGGTCACTTGTATTCGAGTGACATTTAAAGCAACTTGCTTCTGTATATCTAGTAGGAAGCATTGGAGTCAACCAGTGGTGGTTTACTTTCCAATTGTGTTCTTTTTTCCAGCGTGCTTTATCTTCAGGCGTGTTTGGTGTATGTGAGGAGGAGACGAAAGACGTTCCCCTTGATCGTCCTCCATGACAACTTGTACATCCAAAATTATTCATTGGGTGAGGTGACTTTGATGTTATGTATAAATCAAGATTTGGATGCGTTGTGTACGGTTGAGGAGCATCAGAAAAATCAGGATTGTCAATTCCTAGATGACAACTTGTACATCTGTCAACTACAGGTACAGCTGCAAAGTTGACATCGTATTTAACATCAGCAACTACAATTTGATTAACCTTATAATAAGGATCTAAAAAGTCTAAAATAGGCAAATCTCTGACAATATCACCTAGTTTGTTTGCCATTGTCATTCTGCTTCTGTCGAGTTTGCCTAGCTTATTTTTTGTAAGAGTGAATTGTTTGGTGTACTTATCTAAATCATCTTGCTTATCTTTTACAATTGATTTTATTTCCTTGATTTTTGATTCAATTTTAGTTATTTGAATTTCAGTATCTTCACGCTCTAGCCTTAATATGTCAAGTTTATTTAATGCAGAATAGTATTCATCTCTGTTAGAGGGACCGTGTCCACCATGTGCATTGTCTGCTTCGACCAAATACTTGAGTGCCTCAACACTTGCTTTTTGGCTTTGGAACTTCATATTTTGATTATAGTGCTTATCATTTAAATCACTTAATTGATTCTTTAGTTCACTTAATTCATCACTTCGATTGTCAAATTCTGTTTGTGCAACTGCAAGAGCATTTTCATAGGCTTCTTTCTCTAGACTAACTTCTTTTGCTTGTTGCTCTAACTTCTCTTGCGCAACTTGAACTTGCATCTTCCTAAATTCTCTTTGATAGTCTTTGAATTCATCATCATTATCATCAACAAATACCCAAACTGTTGCAGCTAAAAATATAATCGATGAAATGGCGAACCATTTATTCAGTAGGTTAATATCCCAGTATCTTTCGTCGTTTTTAAACATCTATTGGCAGAGTTTCATATGTTAAAGAAGTATTCTGGTATGGAAATAAAATATTTCAGGTTAACTACCCATCTTAGGTACATTTTCAATGGGAGTGAGAGCATAACTAATCCAAATATCATTAAAGATACAAATCTTGTAGGTCCATATGCTTCGTACATATCCTTTAATATGGTCTTCGCAAGTATGAATGGTAAAATAAATAGGTAGCCACCTACAGTTAAAAATCCTAAAAATTCTCTTAAAAGAATATTTTCTGGTAGTCCTTTTCCAAGCAACTTTACCCAGAAATATTCTGAAAGATTGACACTATTAAGTGCAACTACTTTGTGAGTGTCCCAGTATTCAAAAGGGCCATAAAAGTTCCAATTAGGTCCCCTAAAAAAAGTGCCTAGTACAATGAGGAATAGCCACAGTACAATCCATCCATACATAAAAATAAAAATACCTACTCTTCTTTCCTTAAAAGAATAATATCCATCACCTTTTTTATTAATATCCATATATGGAATTGCCATAAGCCCAACAACGCAAAAAATAGGAAGAACAATTCCTGCTATCCATGGATCGTAATAGACTAACATTTCTTGGAGGCCTAGAAAATACCATGGAGCTTTTGAGGGATTTGGCGTTGCAGCTGGGTTTGCAGGTTCTTCAAGAGGTGCAGGAACCAATATTGACCAAACGACAAGAAAAACAGTAAATAGAATCAGTGCAATAAATTCTATATAAACTAGGTCAGGCCAAACTAAAACTTTATCATCAGGATCATTGTATTCAAGTGGTTTTAAACCTTTTTCTAATCTTTCATCATTGATATATGCTTTATGCATCGCCACCCAGGTAAAGAAGTATATTGAATAAACCATTAGCACAATAGGGAAATTATCTGCCTTAGTAAGGATGACATTGAAGTTTTGATCCATATATCCTACGACAAAAAAGAAAGTGATTGCAGCCATAGCTGCAATGAGTCCAGTTTTGGTCCATAATAAGTGGAAACCTAGCTTTCGATTAATTTTATCAAACCAGTCGGTAGGAGGGAAAAGAATAGGAGTGATAACGGTTAAAATTGAAAAACTAATTGTTGGTGATGATAAATAGTCTACGGTATGTTTGAAGGTCTCTAACATTTATTCATTCCTTTAAAGGGGTCCTGAAATACCACCATCTTTTCTAATTCGCCAGAAATGTACAGCCATGAATATCATCATGATAAATGGTACTGCTATGCAATGAATCACATAAAATCTTAAAAGAGTAGCTTCTCCAACAAAGCGCCCTCCAATAAGAGCAAATCTTACATCTGAACCAATATGAACTAAATTAATATCCCCAATGGCTAGGAGACTCGCTCCAGGTCCTTCATGACCAATAAAGGGATGAGCTCTTGCCATGTTGGAGCCAACGGTAACTGCCCAAATAGCCAACTGGTCCCAAGGCAAAAGGTACCCTGTAAATGATAGGAACATCGTCATTGTCATTAATAAGACACCAACTCCCCAATTAAATTCCCGGGGTGGTTTATATGATCCGGTCATGAAAACTCTAAGCATATGCAACCACACAACTAAAACCATTGCGTGAGCTGCCCAGCGATGAAGCTCTCTCATAATGCCAAGAGGTACTTGTTCAGTAAGATCGATGATGTCTGTATATGCATATTCAACTGTAGGTCTGTAGTAAAACATCAATAAAATTCCGGTGATAGTCAAATTAACAAATAAGAAAAATGATAGTCCTCCCATGCACCAAGTATAACCTAATTTCACTGCGTGTTTTGGTAGTCTGGCAGGATGAAGATGTAGAAACACGCTTCCTAATACAGCATGCATCCTCTGTCTTCTGGTTCGAGGAACACCAGACCGTATAATTGACTTCCAGACCTGTGACTCACCTAATGTTTCTAAAATTGATTTCTTATTATTTTTTTCTTTAGCCATTTTTAATGAATTTTGTTATTTAATTCTTATACTTTCAAGTATGATTCGGGATTTTCCCATTCTCCCTTTTCCCATTTAAAACTTTTAGTTTTATCAACTAATATTTGGCCATCATTTGATAAACCTATTTTAAATCTTTCTAATGGCCTAGGAGCAGGCCCTTCAAAATGAATTCCAGTCATTCTAAATCCACTTCCATGGCACGGGCATTTGAACTTGGATTCAACGGGTAGCCAATTGGGAGTACATCCAAGATGGGTGCAAACTGTTGATAGAGCAAAAATGGATTCTTCATCTCTAACAATCCATGCATTATATTGTTTTTTAAATTTGACATCCACTGAATTTTTTGAGAAGTCTTCAGGAAAACCTATTTTGAAGGTTTGAGGCGGCTCAAATAATACATTAGGAAACAAAAATCGCACGATCATTGTAAAAAAACCACCGGTAACACCAATATACGCAAGCCACCCAAGAGATAACCAATTGAAGAAACCCCGTCTATCAGTTTCAGGTCCTTTGTAGGCATTTTCAGCTGAAGAACCAACAGCTGCATTTGGGGTCATTTTTTCTTCTGCCATGTGCTAGATTATCCTGCCGTACGATTTTTCAAGTGTTTTTATTGCAGCATTTCTAATAGATAAATTGTCATCATTTTTTGCTAAGTCTAATAGTAAAGGTTCAAATTGATTATCTATCAAAAAGGATGATGCTTCAATTGCNGTAAGGANAACCTTATTTAATTCTTTGCCATCTATATTAGGAAATGTGGTTAAATAATNGCGATTCATCAAATTTTGNATAATNGGNACNGATGCTTTATCTCCCATTTTTGCAAGTGCAATGGCTGCATCCCATCTNATATTTGGCTCATCATCCTTNAGCAAGNTTGTAAGTGCTGGAATCGAACTTTNATCACCAATAAATCCTAAAGACATTGTAGCTGCTAGCCTTTCATCTTGGTAATCAGAANAGTTAATTATTTCTATAAGTCGATTTATCGATTTTTTTGCCTTGACCATTCCNACAGCTTGAATTGCTGCTAACCTAGATTCCCGGGATTCATCATCAAGTCCTTTAATTAGTTCTTCAGAATAAAAAGCATCTCCTGTGGCTCCCATTGCAATAGCGAGGTAAGAACGGACGAGAGGATCATCATGTATGGCGTGATCATAAGCTGAAATCATTTGATCTTTAAATGTTATTTCTTCGGGAATTGTTTCTGGGTTATTCAAAACTTTTGAAAGTTCATATGCAGATTGCCATCGCTTAGTTGCAGATCCTAATTTCACTTGGTTCAATAATTCAGATGCATCTGTTGTTTCATATGTAATGAATCTAAATAGTAAGAAAAATATTGCACCAAAAATAGCTATCATGAATGGTATCAAAAAGAATGAATAAAAGAGCGTATAAATGCGGCTCGACTCATTGACCTTTTCTTCGATATGTACTGTGTTGCTCATAAAATGATAAAGTAGAGATTGGAAATTTATTTAAGAACTAATATTTAGACCAACTAGAAAAGAATATTTTTTATTTATCATCAATTATAGACCTTATCTCATTAATATCCTTTTGTAGAATGCTTGTTAGTCTTGAATATTTTCTAACTTGTTTTTTCAATTTAAATATCTCACTCATTAAAATTACTGAAAATAATAGAACTAAAATGGAAATTAACGGTATTGCTTCCATTATTTAATGTCTTTTTCTGCTTTTTCAATGTCTTGTTTCAATTTCCAACCAAGAAGAATAGGGAAGAAGAAGAGAATTATGCAACCGAGCAATAATATCCCTACCGCCCATTCTAAATTTAGCATTAGCCATTCAAGGGTTAACCATTCCATATGATCTTATCAAAAAACCCAAGTTACTAGCGTAACATAAATAATTAACAAAATTGTACATGCTATCATTGAAATCACCTGAGTTTTTGAAATAATTGTTTTTTGTGGTTCAGTCATTATGTTTTTTTCCGTTTGGCTTTAACAATTGCTGCTTTTATCTTTCCTCGAAGTACCTTGTTATCAAGTGCATTGATTTCATCCATATTACCATTTATGCCCTTGGCGATTAAGCGTTCCATTTTCTGTTCATCTGTTTCAGTTTGGTTGGTTTCATCATTTATTGATTTTGATTCCTTATTTATATTGGGTAAGGCGGGCCTATCCAAACTTCCTCTTTTTACTTTTATAATCATAGCCTTTGCTTTTGCTCGGATTACTTTGTCAGATTGACTATTTATTACATCCATATTACCATCAAGCCCCATATTCACTAGATAAGAAACCATATCGTCTTTTGATAGTGATTCTAGACCACCAGTATTTGCTGGCGCTTCATTACCAGTGTTAGATATGGAAGGCATTGGTGGTCGGTCAAGTGAACCACGATTTATTTTTATAATCATAGCCTTTGCTTTTGCTCGGATTACTTTGTCAGATTGACTATTTATTACATCCATATTACCATCAAGCCCCATATTCACTAGATAAGAAACCATATCGTCTTTTGACAATGAATCAATTTTACCATTAGACTTGATATTGACATCTTTCTCTACATTGGCTGTTTTTTCGATTTCAGGCTGAAAATTAATTTTTGGTACAATTTGGTCTAATCGATGAAGAATTTTTGATTTTTTTTGCCAATTAAACTGGTCAATTATTGAAAATAATCCGCTTGAATATCTTTTACATGTAATCCAAACACCTGATTCGGATTCTTCAATAGAAAAATGTACATATTCGGTAACGAAAGGTGTCGTCTTGAATGAGAAACCAAATTGTTTGTATTTTTCCATTGTCATAACCCTACAGGTAAACCACGGGGCAATTGTCATTGGCCTTATTTTAAAGTAAGCACCTGGCTTTAATTCAAGTTGATTAAAAGAGTATTTATGGACATATCTATCCGATTCAACTATGGGTAACGCCCTTTGTATGCCATGAAACCATACATTATACATATCCAAGGATGTAATCATATCCCAGATAATTTCTTTTGATGATGAGAAATGGTGTTCAATGTGGCTTTCACTTTTAAAAGGGGTCCAGTCAGACCAAGATTTACCAATGCCATTTTCAGGAATTTGAGGGAGTTGTAATGCTACCTTCTTTTGTTCTATTCCATCAAAGTCTAAGTCTTTCGAAGAATAATGTTTAGTGCTTCCATCTGAAAATTGAACTTCAAAAGTAGTTGGATAGAAAAATATTTTAGCTACTTTTCCGCTTTGTCCATTCTCTCGAACAGTACAAGTTGTTCCTAATTCTATTCTATTTAGAATCATATTTAGTTAATGGTGTCTTCAGTCTTGTAATTAATAATTATAAATATATTAAGGTATAAAAGTTAATCATTTGCTCATAATATTTATCAAAGAATTTCAATATTAAAAGTTTATGAAAACAGGTTGCCAATCGTTCTAATTTTACTAGTTAAATATGAAATCATTTAGAACATTTGCCATATTATCAACCGCTCTTACCTATTTATTAATTTTTATCGGTGGTATGGTAAGAGTCTCGGGTGCAGGAATGGGATGCCCTGATTGGCCTAAATGTTTTGGGCGTTGGATACCTCCGACCAATATTAGCCAAATACCTGACCACATAGATCCTGCAAAATTTAACATTGTGCTAGCTTGGATTGAATATTGTAACCGTTTATTAGGTGCAGTTGTTGGTTTTACAATATTAATTACCTTAATCATTGGTTTGAGATACTATTCAAATGTTAATAGGATTAAAGTACCATTAATTCTAGCTTTTGTTTTAACCTTATTCCAAGGCTGGTTGGGCTCCGTACTTGTTGACACTTTACTTAATCCTATTACAATATCACTTCACCTTTTATTTGCTCTGATAATTGTTATGCTTTTATTATTTATAAGTCAGGAATCATATTATATGGAACATCCTGAATCAGAGGTAAAAAGTATGTATCCTGATGATATGAAAAAATACTTTTTATTGATGGCGCTAGTATTATTCGTGGAGATAGTTCTTGGAACTGAAATAAGAGGCGGTCTAGAAATGATAAGAAAAGAGAATCCAATGGTAGAATCACAATTTCTCTTAAAGATGCTAGGACCTTTCAAATACGCACACACTATACTAGGATTTTTAATTACTTTTTTATCGATTTACATTTGGTACAAGCTAGTAAAAAAATCTCACAAACCATCGGTATTAATGGTACAAACATCTACTGGTATAGTGTTGCTAATACTTTGTCAAATAGTTCTTGGAGAAATACTTGTTTTTTTTAAAGTTATTCCTTTGATTCAACTTTTCCATTTATGGATAGCCTCTTGGATATTAGGCTTAGTTAGTATTCAGTATGTTGCTTGGGAAAGGTCGGTAATTTTTTATGAATAGATTTTTTTACTTTTTAATAATTTTTGTCATTTTGCTTGGCCTTGGCGCTGATTGGGTAATAAAAAAAGCAAATAGATCACATAACATTCCTGTTTTAAAACCGGTGCCGGAATTTTCATTTTTTAATCAAAGAGGGGAGAGGTTTTCTGAAAAGGAGTTAAGGAATAAAATAACAGTTTTAGATTTTATGTTCACGAGTTGTACGGGGCCGTGCCCATTGATGACCTCGAATATGTTAAGTTTGTATAATGATTTTACAGGTGTAAAAGATGTACAATTCATATCAATTACTGTAGATCCAATTATTGATACTCAAGATCAATTAAAGGAATATGCGAAAATTATAGGAGTGTCTGATAATCGTTGGCATTTTCTTAGATCAGATATTGAAGCTGTTAAAGTATTAAAAAGAGATGGTTTTATGTTATTTGCTGATGATCTTCCACAAGGTCATGCAATTAAATTCATCCTCATAGACCAGAATGGGAATATTAGAAAATATTTTGATGGCACTGATAGTGGAAGCAATGACGTTTTGAAAAAGGATATTGTAAAATTAGTAAATGAATACAGGTCTTAATTGAGAAGAACTCCAAAAAAAGCGTCCTCCAAATTAAAGGCTTATTTTGAGCTTACAAAACCAAGCATAACATTCCTTATTCTAATATCAACGGCTATTGGTTTCTATCTTGGCGGAGATGGCATAGAAGACTACGGAAAGTTCTTAATTACCATCATTGGTTCATGTTTAGTTTCTTCAGGTGCTGGTACACTTAATCATGTTAGTGAATTTGAATCAGATTTGTTAATGGATCGTACAAAAAAAAGGCCGCTTCCTACTGGCATGATTAGTTCTCAAAATGCAAAGATTTTTGGCATTGTTTTGGTTTTTTCTGGAACTGGGATATTATACCTTTATCTTAATTTCTTGACTGCGTTTTTAGCTATTTTAACAACATTTTTGTACCTTTTCATTTATACACCATTAAAAAAGATTACATGGTTGAACACTTCTATTGGTGCTATTCCTGGTTCGATTCCCCCATTAGGTGGATGGGTAGCCGCAAAAGGAGTTCTTGATCCAGAAGCTTGGATATTATTTGCTATATTGTTTCTATGGCAACATCCTCACTTTTATGCTATAGCACTTATGTACAAGAATGATTATGAAAAAGCAGATTTTAAAATGCTTCCAGTTGTTGAACCAGATGGAAGTAGAACTAATCGTCAAATTATCTGGCATTCAATTTTATTAATTCCTGTATCATTAGTTCTAGTATATGTACAGATTTTAGGGATGATATATTTTTACGGTGCCTTACTATTAGGGTTGGGATATCTACTTTCAGGATTACTTATGATAAGGGAGTTTAATATGCACAACGCTCGTTTTTTATTGAAAGTCTCCGTGATTTATATTCCTGCACTTTTTGTAACAATTCTAATGGATAAAATTTTATGAGTAAAGATTCATTCTGGACAAAAATTATTTATATAGTTTCAATAGTAATAAGCTTAACGGTCGCATTTTTAATACTCGGGCCAAGGCCTGATGGTATTGAGGGGAGTTTAGATGTTTCTGCTTTACCATTTGTCAATGCTTTTTTAAATGGCCTCACCACTATATTCCTGGTTTTAGGATATGTACTTATTAAGAAAAAAAAGCGAGAACAACATAAAATTGTTATGCTTATTTCCTTCTTCACATCCTTTTTATTTTTAGTAAGTTATGTAATATACCACTGGTTTAAAAGTGGTCCAAAATCATATATAGGTGATTTCCAAACTGTTTATTATTTTATATTAATAACACATATTTTTTTGGCTGCGATTATTATTCCACTTGCACTATTTACCCTTTATAGAGGATGGACATTGCAAGTGGATAAACATCGGGAAATAGCAAAAATCACATTCCCGATATGGCTTTATGTTTCTGTAACTGGAATCCTAATATATTTAATGCTTTATTAGTTATTAATATTTTATCATTTACAATTTTTTCACCATTCCGCCAAATTGTCTCTCAATTGTAAATCCATGTTTCGAAAAGAATTCTTGCGCATAAAAGCCAACAGTAATCACATTTATTCCTGCATATTGCATACGTTTAAAAAAATCGGACATGATTCTCTTGCTGAGATTAATATTTCTATATTTTTTTCTAATTGCAACCCACTCAAGATGAATCTTGGTCTTTTCTAAAACTCGCCAATATAGTCCTCCAGCGAGCCTATTGCGATTATTGAATGCAAGTAAAAATTCGTGTTTTGAAGTAAATTTTACTGACAAAGATGACTGTTTTAACAATTTATGAAACTTTGCAATCTCCTTGGGCATGAAAGGAGGACGAAGTCTGTATAGCTTTCCATCTTTGCATTCTGTTTGCGATACTAAGCTCAAACGTGCTTCTTCACCAAAGGTTGTTGTTACAAGCTCGATGTATTCAGCAGGGTTAACATGAGGAAATAACATTTTTGCCAAAAAGAATTTTTCCTCTTCACTCAAATTTATTTCCGACTGAATTTTTGATAATCTGTCTTGGATGTTCCAGGGGCTTATAACCTTTTTTCTCATATCATTTATCATTGATTTGAATTCATCGAATAAATCATCTCCGCTTTCTTTAAAACTGGTCATCATAAAAAACCTTACTCTTGTTTCTGGATATTCATCCAAAAGTTTATCAAGTCCATAATCGTTATATAATTCTTGTAAAATAGATGCCTTTGCCTCCAGAGTTGCTTTTGGGTTTAATTCTAACCAACGCTCAAACCTTAATGAGGCAAATACAACAGGTTTAGTTAAAACACCATATTTATTAATGTCATCTAAAAATTGATTGATTCGTTGTTTCGTAAGTCCAGTTGCTTCACATTTACGTTTTACAGAATTAGATTTAAGTTCTAATTTCAATTCATCAAGAATTTTCATACCCTGTCTTACTTTAAGAGCTTGTATAGTAGCTGTAAAAATGACTTCCCAATCTGACATATGACTAAGGCCAATATATTTTCTTTCTGTTTTGATAATATAATTCGTGTATAGTGATAGAAAATGTTCTGACAAAGATTTTATTGGTCTACGCCTTGAAATTGAAATTAATCTTGTACCTGTTTTATAATCATGGTGGGGGATTATTAAATTCTCAGTGGTAGGAGGATTTATTGTTAATCTGAGATTCGACCTATTCCAAAATTCTTGATATGCCTGTATTCCACTCCATATGAAATGAAGCCACCTCATTTGCCATCTGTCAACTTTAACTTTTTTATTTATTTCAATCTTATTTCGATCTAAATATTTATCAAGGGTTTCTCCTTGAATATATTCCTCTGTAAATAAATCATGCTCTGGCCAATAGCCACCAAAGTTTTCAACAAGAGAATCATCTTTTAGGCCTCTGCCCATTTTGATTAGCCATATTGTTTCATCATCTATAAAATCCCTATCTAAGCCCTCATTTAGGTTTATTACTAAATTATAGCTACCAAAATTTCTTGTAGCGACTAGAAGTCTAAATACTACCTTATTGTTCCTAGTACCTAAATGGGTCACCCAAATACCCTTTTTAGGAATATCATTTAAATCAATTAAATGGTTCTTTGAAAAAAGGAATATTGATTCTTTGATTAAAGATGTTTCGCTAATTGATTTAAGAAGGCGTTTTCTATGTTTTTGTCTTATGTTATCATCAAAAGTTAAAACATCTTTCCAGTTGTACTCTTCTCCTGTTTCATAGTCGACTGCAATATCAGGGGAATGTCCTAGCCATGAACGAAATCCTTTTACTAATAAATAATATGCCTTCTGTGCAGTTGAAAAGATTGGTTTGGGCGCATTCTTTAATTGCCAACTAACTATTTCAGACCTTGCCCAAACGAAACGTGTAGGGTGAATTATTCCAAATTCTGCGATTAGTAGTAATAGAATCTTAATAAATTCATTTTCATTTTTTTCAGTTTCGCCAATATCAATTTTTGATTTTTGTAAATAATTGATTAAGGAATTAAAATGGTCATCATTTGTTCTTTCTATGGAAAAAGTAAATTCATCTGTAATCTCAGAATTTATATGAGTAACAAATATTTCACGTAGTGTACCAACAAATAAATCACCTTTTATAAGTGGAGAAATTGCTTCTAATAATTTTATTCTAATTAATGGAGTAGAATGTTGAGAAAGCATTACAAATGTATCAATTATAACCGTTGACCAATTACCCAACTCTTTATCAACCACATATTTTATTTCATCAATTGAACTAAAATTCTCTTTCAAGTAAGATCTAGTTGCATTGTGGAGTTTGTATAATGCGTTATCAGTTTGATATTCTTCTTTTTCATTATGACTATTTATGGATTCATTTATCTTGGTTAATTTTATTTGTTTTATGGTTTTTGGCTCTTTAATTCTAAAGATAGTGGGGCCCGTGAAGTCTGTTAATGAGAAATTGCCCAGCCAAAGGTTTGGAGATTGAATGAATGAATCCAAATCAAGAATATCTGTTTCTATTGTGTAAATATAGTCTCCAATTATGATTTTAGAATCATTCCATGATAATATCACAGATTTTGAACTATCGCTAATCGAAAGATGATTACCATCCCAAAAAACATTACTGTTTAATGTACCAATTTCTCTAATTATCCAATTTGGGATTTTAATTTCTTTACCTTTGTTATAAACAGATAGGTGATTTTTTTCATATAGCGGTTCAATGATATCTTTAAAATTTTTCAATATTGTTTTTCTTACAAATGTTTTTTTGGGTGTAAGCTCACCTTTTTCCTCGGAAAAATCTCTTTTAATTATTGCATAATTAACTATTCTTTCATACGGGGATAGAAAACTATTAACAGATAAAATCATTGAACTATAAGTTTCTCTAATTTCATTAATTGTTTCTTGATTTAATTCATGTTTTGAATTAATAAAAGCAGGATGATTTGGATAAATTAGTACGGTATTATATTCCTTTCTGTCTCCAACCAAGAACACAGTTTTAATTGATTCAAAATCTTGAAATAAGTTCTCAATTTTTTGTGGCGCAATCGTTTGGCCTCTGCTGTTTTTATAGATATCTTTTTTTCTATCTAGAAAAAAATAATGCTTTTCTTTTTCCATAAAAACATCCTTAGTATGAAACCACTCCTCAGTAAACTCTTTAGAATCATCTTCCTTGAAATAACCATTAGTAACGTAAGGTCCTCTTATGCAAAGTTCTCCATCTTCAGCAAGTTTTAGTTCGATGCCTGGTAGGGCTTTCCCAACTGATTCTCGTTTGTAATCATCAATTGGTGTCATTGTAATACCACCAGTTGCTTCAGTCATACCATAGCCACTTAAAACTTTGATACCGTGGTCCTGAAAAAAAGTGAAAATATCAGGATCAAGGTAACCTGCCGCAGATAGGCCCCAAGCGAGATGGCCTCCAGTAATTTCATTAAGTTTATTTTTTATTTTAAATGTTTTATCAGAATCAATATCTATCTGATTTTCAAGAAGTTCATATAGTTGCACCCATCTTTTTGGAATGCTTATGAAAATTGTTGGCTTAATAATTTGAAAATCATTTAAAAGTGAATTAAAAGCAGGTGACTCTGCAAATGAATAGGTCGCGCCCCAAAAAATACTACCCATTAGTTCAAAATATCTTCCAAAAGTGTGGAAAAGTGGAAGATAACATAGAAAAGTATCTTCTGATCCAATATTTGGTATAGCTAAAGCTCTAGCAAATCTCTTACTAATAAGATTTAGCTGATTAAAAGTAATACCTTTCGGATTATCGGTTGTACCGGAGGTGTACATTATTGACTGCGTATTAATAATATCAATTGATGACATACGTGCTTCAATATTAAAATTTTCAGTTGCATCCCCCATTTCAAGAAATTTTTCCCAACCAATAAAATCACTTTGATTATTATGATCAAGTGATATTGTTTTTAAAGAATGGAATTGCTTAATTTTATTCCAATGCTTATTACCCGATTTTCCACCAACAAATAAATGCGTGATTTCACTGTGCGCTAAAATATATGAAATATGTTCTGTTGTAGCATTTAATGGGATAGGGATAATGCGATATCCAAATGATAGACATGCCAAATCAATCAAAACACCATTTAGGTTGTTATTTGTCAGAAGTCCTATTACAAGTTTTTCATCTTCTTTTTCAAAAATTGATAATGAACGAGTCACTTCAATAATTTTTAACCATAGTGATGAATAAGTAATTGTTTTTATTTTACTTTTTTCTATAATATTGAAAGCAATCTTTTTCTCATAACGAACACATCTTTGTCTCAACATAAATCCAGTATGGAAATTTGATTTTTTTATCAATTCAATTAATATACTTAACCATTCATCTGTTTTTTGTATTTTTGATATGTAAGTAGATGTGTTACTTAAGTGTGCCAGATCAAGGAATGAATGAATGATTTCTTTATTATTTTCCTCCTGAATAATTTCTTTCCCTAGTTCGTAAATATTCCCATTTTCAATTTTATTTTCTTTTATAGCATTTTCTGCTATGTTTAATTTTTGTTTTATGGTTAAATCCATAACTAAAGTTAATCACATAGTTTAAATCAATGTCTAATCTAATTGTGATAAATCATGTCAAATATGTACATTCATAAGTTAATTTTATTATGGATGCCCTCAATAGAATAAAGTTTTTAGAAGACCGCCTTCATCGACTGAGCGAGATAGGAATGGCTCTATCAACAGAAAAAAATACAGATAAGCTTTTTGAAATGATATTAGAAGAAGCTAAAAACATCACAAGAGCTGATGGCCGTACTTTATACTCTATGAATAAAGATGGTAATCTTAAGTTTGAAATTATGCGGAATGACACGATGAATACAGTGATGGGAGGCACTTCTGGAGAGAAAATTCCTTACTACCCTGTAAAACTATGGTTTGACAAACAAACACCTAACCGAAAAAATGTTTCTGCATATGTAGCATTAGCGCAAAAGACCGTTAATATTGAGGATGCTTACGAAGAGGATGGGTTTGATTTTGAAGGGACTAAGAACTTTGATAAAAAGTCTGGCTATCGGTCAAAATCATTTTTAACTGTGCCTTTAAAAAATCATGAAAATGAAATTATCGGAGTTATGCAGCTAATAAACGCTCGTAATGAGAATGGAGAAGTAATCTCTTTTAATCAGGAAATGCAGGAGCAAATTGAATCTTTAGCATCACAAGGGGCAGTTGCTCTAACCAATAAACGTTTAGTAGAAGAATTAAAAACACTTTTTGAATCATTCATTAAACTAATTGCTACAGCAATTGACAAAAAATCAGAATACACCGGTGGACATTGCGAACGAGTTCCTGTAATTACAATGATGCTTGCAGATGCTGTTGCAGAAATTTCTGAAGGGAAATATAAAGACTTCTCAATGACAGATGAACAGAGGTATGAATTGTATCTTGCAGCTTGGTTACATGATTGTGGAAAAGTTGCTACGCCTCCACATGTTGTTGACAAGGGCACCAAGTTAGAAACTATATTTGACCGGATTGAATTGATTAGAACTAGAATGGAATTATTAAAAAAGGATCAAGAAATTGCATTTCTCAAACGCAAATTAAATGGGCAATCAAATATTCATTATGATGAGGAATATTTAGCCTCCATTAAGGATATTGAAAATGATATGAAATTTCTCGAAAGCTGTAATATTGGTGGTGAGTTTATGAAGCCAGAATTTCAGGAAAGAGTTCGAGAAATAGGATCAAAAAAAATAAATATATTTAATGAAGAGCGCTCGTTCTTATCTGATAACGAAATTATGAATTTGAACATACCTAAAGGAACACTACTACCAGAGGAACGTGAAATCATCAATGACCATATTGTTATTACAATCGAAATGTTAGAACAATTGCCATATCCAAAAAATCTAAAAAATGTACCTGAGTTTGCTGGAGGTCATCATGAGAAAATGGACGGAACTGGATATCCAAAAGGTTTGACAAAAAAACAAATGTCTACTCAAGCAAAGATTATGGCTATAGCTGATATTTACGAAGCATTAACTGCTGCCGATCGACCATACAAAGATGGGAAAAAATTATCACAGGCTATGCGAATTATGGGATTTATGAAGAATGAATATCATATAGATGAAGACTTATTTGAGATTTTTGTTAAATCTGGTGTTTACAAAAAATATGCTAAGGATTATGTGGCAGAAAATCAAATAGATAAAGTAAATGAAAATCTAATATTAGACAGTTAATGAAAAATAATTACAATAAAAAAAAGAAATTAAAAATGAGATTAATATCGCTAATGGATGAAGTGAAAGAAGAATTAAAAAAAGAACCTGATGTTGACAAATTTCTTGATGAGACTAAACTTTTTGATGAGTGGGAAGTGTGCATAGCTGAAGAGGAATTTCCAATATTCATAATGGCTGTTCTTAACAATATCAGAAGAGAGAGTATTTTAGAAACAATAATTTCATCAATTATCAATTCATCTGAAACTGAAAATCAAAAATTTAAACAGGGTAAAAAACCAAATTATACCCGTTCGCACTTAGGCGAGCAACCATTTAATTAATTTTAAGCGAGACAATAAAAGCAATTTTATTTTTTAAGTCATGACACCAGACATAATATTTGTATTGGGCATATTAATTCTAGGATTTGTTTTGTTTGTTACAGAACTATTTTCAATCGATGTCACTGCAATGATTTTACTTACAATACTCTTTATTTTAGGATATTTGACACCCTCTGAAGCTTTGTCTGGCTTTTCTAACCCTGCTGTTATAACAATAGCTTTTTTATTTATTATTAGTCGAGCCTTACAGAAAACAAGAATACTTGAATATCTTATTATTCGGATTAGACGTTTGGCAGATAAATCAATACTCTTGGGAAGGGCAGTATATCTTTTTACTATTGGAATAGCTTCTGCTGTTGTAAATAATACTGCGATAGTTGCAATCTTTATGCCAGTTTCAATAAGGTTGGCCCAAAAATATAAAATGAGCCCCTCAAAGATGCTGATTCCATTGAGCTATGCAGCAATATTGGGAGGGACTTTGACGCTTGTTGGAACCTCTACGAACCTGCTTGTGAATTCTATATACATAAAAATACCCAATGTTGAGCCAATGGGAATGTTTGAATTTTTAAAATATGGAATTTTACTAATGGCAGTAGGTTTGATGTACATACTTTTCATTGCACCTATGATTCTTCCCTCAAGAACATCTACATCAAGTTTAACAAAAAGTTATCGCTTGGGCGGATATCTTACAGAAATGAAAGTTACGCCTGAATCTCCTCTTAATGGCAAGACATGTCTTGATAGAGGAATAAATAAAAATTATGATGTTATGGTATTAGACATACTTAGGCAGGGGAAAATGATTACCAATATGATAAGGCTGACGAAACTACAAGAGGGTGATATACTATTCGTAAGAGGTACATTAGAAAATTTTTTGCGAATGAAAGAGGTAGAAAAAGTCACTCTATTAACAGATGAAAAATTAACACAAGAAGAGTTGGAGCAAGAAGATAATGTGATTGTTGAATGCTTAATCACAGATAAATCAGATATAGTAGGCAAAAGTTTATTAGAAGGTGATTTTCGTAGGAGATTTGGTTCATTTATTCTTGCAATTAGAAGAGAAGGAACAATTTTAAGAAAAAAAATAGCTCATCTCGTTTTAAATGCTTACGATACGCTACTTGTTTACGGTCCAAAGAATAAGGTAAAAAGGCTATCAAAAACTGGTGAATTTATTGTTCTTGGGGAGGTCGATGCAGAACTAAGAAAACAAAGGTTTTGGTGGGTGACAATAGTAGCCATACTTGGAACTATAACTCTTGCTGCTATGGGTGTAATGCCGATTGTAAAGAGTGCAATGCTTGGTGTTATCATTTTACTGATATTAAGAATTTTGTCTCCTCAAGAATGTTACCAATCAATTAACTGGCAAGTAATTGTTTTAATATCTGCTTTAATTCCAGTTGGAATTGTTATTCAAAAAACAGGTACAGCAGATTGGATTGCAGGTTTTATTTCAGCTGCAACTCGTTCTGTTTCCTTAGAATGGCAGCCAAGAATGCTTTTAGCTTTATTATACTTCATGACAATATTTCTTACCGAGATATCATCAAATGCAGCAACTGCAATAATTATGACACCTATCGCTCTTGCTGTGGCGCAGCAAATGGGTTTTGAGCCGCGGGCTTTTGTCTTTGCAGTAGCCTTTGCAGCTTCTGCATCTTTTATTACTCCAGTAGGCTATCAGACTAATCTTATGGTATATGGGCCTGGAGGATACAAATTTAGTGACTACATCAAGGTGGGGTTTCCACTTGCATTTATTTTTTGGCTTATGGCAATTTACTTTTTGCCAATATTTTGGCCAATTTAAATGAAATAGAAAATAGGAAGGTTTGAAAAAAATGGAATATGGATATCAACTAAACGTAAGCAAGTCATTTGATGAAGTAGATAAAAGAATTCGATTAACTTTATTAGAACAAGGCTTTGGTGTAATTACAGAAATAGATATCAAAAGTACTTTTAAGGAAAAATTAAATATAGACTATAAAAAATTTAAGATTTTAGGTGCATGTAATCCTCAGCTTGCCAAGAAAGCACTTGATTATCAAGAAGAAGTAGCAATGCTTATGCCGTGTAATGTTATTTTTTGGGAAAATAATAATAACTCTGTTACTATTTCATCTATTGATGCATATAAACAATTGTTATTAACAAAAGACTCTAATCTTATTGAGCTCGGTAAAGAGGTTAATCAAATGTTAAAGATTGCAATTAATGAAGTTTAAAATAAATTCATCTGCTTTTTACTTCAAATTTGATACACAAATACAATTGAGTAAAAATGGATAATCAACCAGAATCAGAATCTCGTCTTTCTTCTTTTCTAGATAACCCACATAAGGCATTATGGAAACTTGCAATTCCCATTATGTTTGGTATGGGGATACATACCTTATATAACCTTATTGATATGATTTTCATAGGTAGGCTTGGTGGTGATGCTATAGCAGGGATTGCATTTAACATGCCCATTTTCTTTTTAATGTTAGGTTTGACAATGGGATTAGGTTCAGGGGTAACTGCTTCAATTGCAAGGTTTATCGGTAATAATGATAAAGTTAGTGCAGATAACAGCGCTGAACATGCGCTTGTTATTGCAGGGATAATCGCCTTGGTTTTTACGACTGCCGGATTATACTATGGTGAGTCAATATTAGTATTACTTGGTGCTGAGGGGGTCATCTTAATTCTTGCATGGGAATATCTTTCCGTAATTGTAGTTGGACTTCCTTTTATGGTATTCTCAGGGTTTTTTAGGTCAATTCTTGCTGGTGAAGGAGATATGAAATTTCCAATGATGATAGCAGGCTTAGGTACCATACTGAATATAATTTTAGATCCGATTTTTATTTTTGAATTGGAAAGTTATGGAGGTATCGGATTAGGAATGGGTATTAAAGGCGCTGCGCTGGCAACTGTTATATCACAATTGATTGTATTTTTGATTTTTATTTATATGCTCTTCATCAAGAATCATGCTTATATTACATTTAATTTAAAAGATTTCATTCCTTCTAGAATAATTGTATGGGATATTGTAAAAGTTGGTCTACCATCATCATTATCGATGATTATTATGGCAGTAGGACAAGGTGTTTTTAATAAAATATTAATCCATTACTCATCGCAAACTGTTGCAGCATATCAGGTGGCAGGTCGATTAGATATGCTTATTTTTTTACCAATATTTGCAATTGCTGGAGGAATGACAACATTGGTAGGGATGTTCTATGGAGCAAAGCAAATAAATGCTCTGAATAGCATTGTAAGATATGGTATGTCAAGTGCTTTTATAATAACGCTAATTTCTTCAACTTTTGTATACCTTTTTGCTGATGTGTTTTCCTCATTTTTTACTGAAGATCAAGAAATTATAAATGTATCTGTAGGTTTTCTTCGCCTAATCTGTTACGTATATCCCCTTGTCGCAATTGCAATAACATCTGGAAGAGTAATGCAAGGTTTGGGTAAAGGATTGCCAGTATTGTTAATTACAATTATACGAATTCTAGGTGTCAGCGCGCCCTTAGGTATTTATTTTAGCTTTATGTTAAACAAACCTGTGTATTGGAATTGGTATGCTATGATGATAGCTGCAGCTATTTCATTTACAATTGCAGTATGTTGGGTACGTTTTGAATTGAAGAAGATTAATAAGTTATATGGAGTAACAATATGAGTGTTTTATCTAATGCGGAAATTCAAAATGATTTAAGAGATCTAGATGGTTGGAAATATGTGGATGGTTCAATCAAGAAAACATTCTCATTTGATACATATATGGATAGTATATCATTTATCAATTTGTTAGCAAAAAAGGCAGAAATAGAAAACCACCACCCAGATATGTACGTTGGATGGTGTAAGATAGATATAATATTCACCTCACATGATCAGGGAGGAGTAACAGCTGCTTGTATAAATATGGCGAAGCAGGCAGACAGTATTATTTAATATATTATATCTTACGTATAGATGTTATCAGCGCAGCACAAACAGCAGATTTGACAATATCTCCTACAAGAAATGGGTAGAAGCCCATTAAAAGGGCGTCATTGAATCCTAATTTGAATGCAACAAGATAGATAGTTCCAAAGATCAGGATCAACGTAGTAGCAGCAAAACAAGATAAAAAACTATATAGTGGTTTGGAGGTCAACCCATTTTCAGCTAGATATCCTATAAGAAAAGCAGCTATGACAAACCCCCATAAATAACCTGCCGTTGGTCCCACCAATATATGAGCACCTGCTTTCATTTGTGCAAAGATTGGAATGCCCATAGCACCTTCCATAAGATAACATAGAACAGATAGTGCACCTTTTTTTGAACCTAATAATGCTCCGACCAATACAACACCAATGGTTTGCCCTGTAATTGGCACTGGATTAAATGGTATCGGTATTGAAATCTGTGCTAGAATACCAATCAAAAAAGATCCGATTAAGATAGTAAAAATATTAGCGGTTTTATCATCAATTGATAGAATACCTTTA
>PBFM01000014.1 GCA_002718655.1 Fidelibacterota bacterium | reverse complement strand
CATTGGCATGGTTTCTATTTTGAGGCTCACCGCGCTATGAATGATGTAGATGCTCTTATTCATTTAGTGACCCATGATTTCTATAAAAGTGATAGGCCAATATTGGAATTGATTGAAAATTCAAAAAAACCAGAATATGTTATTTTTGCTGAAAATTTTCAGTATGATCCAATTAAAAAAGATATTGTCAAGGCACATAAATACAAGTGGAATCCTAAAGAAAAAATTTGGTATAAAAGAGTATTAATTGATGACCTTGAAAGAGAGAAAGCTTGGCTTACCAATGCTATTTACGATAATGTCTTTAAAGGTAGAATAGAAGAGATTAATCTAACTGATAAATACAAATTGTAAATAAATTTCTATTATGATCTACTTATCAGGTATAATTATATATTTATTTTTTCTGGTTGCAGTTGGTGTTTACAAGATAAAATCAATAAATAATAGTGAAGATTTTATGGTTGCGGGTCGGACACTCCCTTGGTACATATTAGTTGGTACACTTTTAGCAACATGGATGGGAAGTGGCTCTTTATTCAGTGGTGCGGGGCTTGGTTATCGCAATGGGCTGGCAGGTCTTTGGTCTAGTGCAGGAGCATGGTTGGGTATTGCACTCATTTATTTTATTACACGTAGAATTAGAAATTTTGGCAAGGTGACCGTACCTGATATCTTTGAGGCAAGGTATGGCCAATTAGCAGCGTTGCTGGCAACAATCACAACAGTAATAGCATATATAACTATTGTATCTTACCAGTTTAGAGGTGGAGGAAAAGTATTGGCTATGGTTTCGGATGGTATCGTGTCTCTTGATACTGGGATTATCATCACCGCTGTTTTTGCCATTTCCTATACGGTCCTCGCAGGAATGTTCTCCGTTGTTTATACAGATGTAGTTAATGGTATATTAATGACAATTGGCACCATTGGTGCACTGATTTTTTTATATTTTAAAATTGGTGGATTATCAGAAATTATTACAGTAGCAGAGTCAGCTGGGAAGTGGCAATGGTTCGGTAACTGGGCAGCTGAGAGAGGAGGTGATGTTTCTGGACCAATCATTGCAATAAGTTTTTTCGTCCCAACAATGCTCTTATTAATGGGTGATGCAAATATGTATCAAAGAATATTTAGTGCTGATAATGGAGGTTCGGCAAAAAAGGCTGTCTTTTTTTGGATAATTGGAGTCATAATCTTAGAATCTGTTATATCAATGCTTGGGCTTTCTGGATTTGTTGCTGCTACAAAAGAGATTATCCCAAATATTGTTGCAGAAGCCCAAGTGGGGATAGTAGGCCCTAGTGAATTATTAGAGGCAAAACAATCAGGAAGTGAATCTGTGATTCCTGCTATTGCAAGGTATGCTGGTCTTCCATTAGTTCTTGGTCTGTTACTAGTATCTACAATGATGGCAATAATTGTCTCTACAGCTGACTCTTTCTTATTAATTCCGGCTACAAATTTAACTAGGGATGTTTATTTGAGGTATATTCGACAAGATGCTAGTGAAAAGACAATTCTGTTTGTAAGTCGCTTTCTTGTTTTATTATTGGGTATTATTGCTTTCTTACTGGTAAGCCAATTCAAAACTATTTTAAATGCAGCATTTACTGCATATAATATATATGGCACTTCCATAACTCCTTCTTTGATTGCAGCATTCACATGGAAACGTGCAACTAAAGAAGGTGCGATTGCATCAATATTCATGGGTGCTGGTGTAACGATATTTTGGACATTTTTTTTTCCTAATTGGTCTGGTTTTTCTGAGCTGAATCCATTTTTACAAGAACTTACCTATCCTGCGGCAGCATTATCTATTATGGCACTTGTATTTGTTAGTCTTATAACTCCGCCTCCAAATAAAAAAGATTTAGTTCAATTCTTTAATGATGAAGATTAATAAAATTAGTTTCCTTCGTACTGATTTTATGTATGTGAGTTGAAGCGAATTAGGATAATACTCTACGGTAGTATTCAAATACCTTGCCTGTCCCTTGCCAGTTTTTTATTTTTTTAATAATACTAATTGAACCACTGAATCTTGAGGCTATACCTTCTTTTACGTGTCCAGTGACAAATTGAATACCTTGCTGCTTTTTTATCTGATTAAGGTATACTTTCTTTAAAATTTTTGCATACCCATTGCCTTTATGATCTTGATCTATAACAAATGCATAGGTATATATAGTATTTTGTTGATTGAAATTAACGTCTAGTCTTGCCCATGGTTCCATTTTGAGCATTTCAAGAGGCAAACCAATTATATATCCAACTATTTCTCCTTGTTCTCTTGCAATGAATGGTAATGTCCCTGGACGGTTGAAATAGGTCTGTATAGTGTTTTCTGTTAGCCGTGCAGCACTACCATATTCTTTGACCAATGATTCAGATATTTCGATTAGTTTATCGTTGTCAATTGAACCTGCGTATTTTACCATTTCAATTTGAAAAGACCCGCTTGATGCAATCACTTTTGTCTTTGAGCTTTGTTTCTGTTTATTTTTATTTTTAGCCATTGTATGATTTTAGTTATGTATGAAATAAAAATAAATTATTGATTTTTTAAAAAATTGTGGAGATGGAAAAGAACTTGGTAAATTTAGCGGTTATGTCTTCATTCAATAAACGTTTAAAGAAATTAATAGAAAAAAAATCATCATGGCTATGCGTTGGTCTAGACATGGACCCAGAAAAGCTGGGTACCAATGATATATCTGCTTTAAAAAAACATACATTTAAAGTTATTGATGCAACTAGAGATTTTACAGTTGCATACAAACCCAACTTTGCATTTTTTGAGCGGTGGGGTGCAGCTGGTTATGCTTGGTTGGAGGAGACAGTGAATTATATTGGCGATGACCATATTAAAATAGCAGATGCCAAAAGAGCTGACATTGGCAATACATCGGAGCAATATGCAAAAAGTATTTTTGGTCATTTTGGATTTGACTGTGCTACTATTAATCCCTACTTGGGAAGTGATTCCATTTTGCCTTTTACAAAAAATAAGGAAAAAGGGGTTTTTGTTTTATGTAAAACATCAAACAACTCTTCAACAGAATTACAAGATTTACTCGTAGATGGTGAACCACTTTTTAAGCATATTGCAAATTTGGCAAATAGAATAAATATTAATGACAATATAGGTTTGGTGATTGGTGCTACTACACCTAAAAATTTAAAGAAAATTCGTGAAGATTTTACTGACATGCCATTTCTAATTCCGGGCGTAGGGGCTCAGGGTGGTAGTTTATCAAAAAGCCTAATATATAGTAATATTTCAGGAGTTGGTCTAATTAATGTATCCAGAGGAATAAGTTTTGCTGGTGATATGAGTGAAAAGTCTATACACTTAGCAGCTGCTAGTTATTTAGACCAAATGAGAAAAATATTAATATAGATGATAAAAAAAGACGAAATTTTAAATATTTTTAAAAGAACGAAAGCTTTACTTGAGGGACATTTTGTACTCACTTCAGGGAGGCATAGTTCAAGTTATTTTCAATGTGCAAAAGTTTTACAATATCCACACTACCTTGATATGTTTTCAACTGCGATTGCAGACAATTTTAAAAATGAGAAACCAGATGTAGTAATTTCGCCTGCTGTTGGCGGTATCGTTCTTGGAACAAAGGTAGGAATAAAGTTGAGCTGTAGAACAATTTTTGCCGAAAGGCAAGATGGAAAAATGGTCATCAGGAGAGGTTTTGAAATAGCTGAAAATGAAAAAGTATTAATTATTGAAGATGTCATTACTACTGGAGGTTCTGTAAAAGAAGTTATTAATCTCCTAGATAAAATAAATGCCCAAATAATAGGTGTGGGTGTTTTAGTAGACCGAAGTAATGGAAAAGCTAAATTACACAATAACCAATTTTCGA
The DNA here is from genome assembly GCA_002718655.1 of Fidelibacterota bacterium. GTDB lineage: Bacteria > Fidelibacterota > Marinisomatia > Marinisomatales > UBA1611 > NZWG01. The sequence goes on along the minus strand of PBFM01000014.1, from coordinate 58,439 downwards.
TGGTTAAACTTGATGCTGTGAGCTATTCTGCAAAAGACATTCCAGATGAACTTGCAGCAAAACCAATACAAAAACCAGGGAGTAGATACTTATTATGAAATATAGAATATCAATAACAATGGCTCTAATATTTACTATTATGAGCTGTGGAAATTCAAAAAAGGAATCATCAATGAATGAAAAAAATCAAAATTTAACTGAAACCAAAGAAAATGATCTAGAGCAAATAGACGTAGCCATAATTTCTACTGAATTCGGTGATATGGTGGTAGAGTTTTTTGATGATGTTGCACCTAATCATATCGAAAGTTTTAAATTACATGCAAAAAGTGGTTACTACGATGGTACAATATTTCATAGAGTAATTCCAGGGTTTATGATTCAAGGTGGTGATCCTAATACAAAAGGAGAAAATAAAGCAAGCTATGGGATGGGAGGCCATGCTGCAAAATATTTTGGAATTGGTAACGAAAGTGAGCCAAAAACTTGGACTATTCCTGCAGAGTTTAATAATAAAACTCATACTCGTGGCGTACTGTCAATGGCTAGAGCAAATAACCCAAATAGCGGAGGCAGCCAATTTTTCATATGCGCTGCAAGTGCACCTCATTTAGATGGACAGTATACTGTTTTTGGCCAAGTAATTCAAGGGGACAAGATTATTGAACAAATCGTGAATTTACCAAGAGATGCTAGGGATAATCCTAATAAAAGAATAGNGATGAAGGTCAATTTAGATACTAGAACTAAGTGACTAAACCTTTTTTAGGTGTCGCATTGGGTGGNGGTGGTGCAAGAGCAACNGCACACNTCGGNGTTCTACAGGANTTGGATAATGCAGGNATTAATATAGATTTAATCGCTGGGGTNAGCTCTGGTGCAATGATTGGTGCAATGTATGCCTATAGTCAAGATGGAANATGGNTTGAGGATAGATTCAGGAGTGTGATGACATCNNAAAGACTCAATAGAAAAGTTTTCCGTGGNCTTTTAGATAAGAATTCGACTAATTCAGTAATTGCAAAAATTAATCATTTTATCATAAANCATATTGTTGCAATTTTATCTCTTCACAAGAAATCTNTTGTTAGTAATAGTTATTTAATAGATATTATTTCTGAATTGATTCCATTTAAAACTTTTGACGATTTACGCATCCCACTTAGAGTGATATCGACAGATATTGAAACTGGGAAGAATGTTATTCATAATAGTGGCAATATTATTGAAGCCCTAGTTCAAAGTTGTGCAATCCCTGGAGTAATGGAACCAATTGAATATCAGGGAAGTATGATTGTGGATGGCGGTGTTGGAATGCCTTTACCAGTTCCAATTGTAAGATTAGAATGTGAATATTCATTAGCAATCGATATTGGAGCATACGATTTCGAGAGGTTAGAAAATCCAAATGCCAAATCAATAAAAACTAGGTCAGAAATTATAACATCTAATCAGCTGAAGAAGCAGCTCGCTGATGAAGCAGATTTTGTTATAAGGCCTAAAACAATGGGGCTTCATTGGACGAGTTTTGAATCAGGAGATTTACTTTTTAAAGAAGGCCGTTTAGCTGCAAAAAATAGTATTCCTCTGCTAATGAAAAGCTTGAAAGAAAAGAAAAATAATAGATCAAAAAAATGGGCCTGAGATGATAAATTCAACACGTTATTTTTTAAAGACAGATACAATTACATAAAATTGAGAATCTCAACATTAATAGTTATACTCTTCATCGGATTTTTGAAATCGCAGTCAGTCCAAAATCCTGTTGCTATTGATGTATTTGCTAGTACTGGAGCGAGGGCTGGTGAAGTTGTTGATTTAAAAGTAAACTTCCTGATGGAAAAAGAATGGCATGTTTATTCAATTTATAATATAACTGAAGGACCATTGCCGACTGAAATATCTGTTACTGGTTCACCAATAGGTGCTATTTCGCCAGTGATAGAGCCACAGCCAAAATATGTTTTTGACCCTGGCTTTGAAACTGAAACATATTATCACGAAGGTGACACAGAATTTATTATACCTATCAGACTAAAAAGAAATTTAGACCCTGGCACTTACGATTTAGAGGTTCAAGTGTATTATATGGTTTGCAATGAGAGACTCTGTTATCCCCCAATATCTAAGGTCAAAAGTTTTAAACTAATTGTAAATCCTGGTCCTCCGAGATCAGAAAAAGTTAATTTCATCATTTCAAGTGCTAATAGCAATTCTAGTTCAACTGATAATAATTCATTAATAAATATTTTCCTTTTGGCCGTTGGAGGGGCAATACTCAGTTGGGTAATGCCTTGTGTGTATCCGATGATACCAATAATCATATCGTTTTTTGGTAAGATGTCTGAGGATAAAAAAATTGGTCGTAATACCATAGCCTCTTTTTATGGGTTAGGAATTGCAGGAACCTTTGTGTTAATAGGGCTTGCTGTCGGATTTTTATCATGGGGGGTCAATGATGTTGCAACTCAATCAAGATATGCAAATATTGGAAATTTTATTGCCACTAATCCTTGGATAAATCTTGGTCTAGGTTTCTTATTTATATTTTTTGCCTTATGGATGTTTGGATTAATAAATGTGAACGTTGCTGGCAAACTGGTTAATACAACAGATAGGGCAGGACAATCTGCCAGCAGTGCTTATATGGGTTCTTTTTTACTGGGAGTAGCATTCGCTATTACAAGTTTTAGTTGTACGGTTCCCGTTGTCGGAACATTACTAGTCGTTGCGGCAGCAGGGACTACTGGAGGATTGATAACTAGTCTTTATGGGATGGTAATCTATGGTTTGGTTTTTGCTGCACCATTTGTAACACTTTCTCTTTTTCCAAAAGCATTAGATAGGCTTCCAAGTTCAGGATCCTGGATGGAAACCTTAAAGGTTTCTTTTGGATTCATCGAGATAGCTGCAGCAATTAAGTTTCTATGGGTTCCAGATTTAGAATGGAATCTTGGTCTTCTTGATAGAAACATAGTGCTCGCTCTATTTATAATCATTGGAATAATGCTTATTGCATATCTACTTGGTATCTACAATGTTGGACATAATACCCAAAACATAAAACCATTCAAGGTTGGCAAGGGGCGGTTTGTTTCAATTATCTTAACTATGCTTATATTATACCCCATCACAATGTCACTAGCTTCTCCACCAACTTATCATTTCAATCGTATGCCAAGGATTATGGATGAATTCATTGAAGCACTTGTACCCCCTCCGCCTACGGAAGATGAGCTAGCGAGGATTGATGGTTGGTTTGTTGATCAGTATGATGAGGCATTAATTAAAGCGAAAAACGAAAAAAAGCCATTATTCATTGATTTTACAGGTGTATACTGTGCAAATTGCAGAGTTATGGAGAGGAGGGTCTTTCCTACTAAACCTGTGAAAGAACAACTTGATAAAATGATTTTGACTAGGTTGTATGTTGATAAAAAAGACTCTCTTAGCGAGGCTTATGCGCAACTACAATTTGAAAGATATAAGCAAGCAACTCAGCCATATTATGTCATTTTGAATCCAAGAGATGAATCTACAATTGCTGATACAGGCGGTTATATACCAAGTGGATTTGCTGAATTTTTAACAGAAGGTATTTCAAAATATTATGAAAAGGAAAATAACTGATGAACATTTTGATTAAGAATATCAAGAAAATATTTCCATTGGATGGTGTTTTGATTTTCTTGATAGCGTTAAGTTTAATTTCATGCGAAAATAGTCCAGCACAAAAAGACTTATCATCCAATGAACCAAAAAACAAAAAAATAGAAAAAAATCTAAAGAAGGATTCAAAAGGGAGTAGTATTTCTGCACCAGATTTTACTTTGGCTGATTTAAATGGTGACTGGATAAGTCTGAACCAGCTCAAGGGAAAAGTTGTATTACTTAATTTTTGGGGTACGTGGTGTGGACCTTGTAGAAAGGAAATTCCTGACTTTATAAAACTTTCAAATAAATATAAAAAAGAAGGTCTTGAAATAGTAGGAATAACGCTCACATCTGGTCCGCCTGAAAAAATAAGTGATTTTGCTGATAACTGGGGAATCAATTATACATTATTAACTGATATTGAAGGCAACGAAACACAAATGGTTACAGCTTTGTATGGTAGGTCAACAGGAAAGCAAATAACTGGTATTCCAACTACTTTTCTCATTGATAGAGAGGGATTCATTCGGAAGAGATATGTTGGCCCAAGGTCTGAAGCAATATTTTACAATGACATCAAGCCTTATTTATAGGTTCAAAACATATGTCAGCTTGATTAAAAATTATCTAAAGTTTTGAAGTTAAATCACTCTTTTATTTTTTTAGCGACCTGTAGGTTTCTTTTTGCTGACCCGTTAGATGGATATTGGCAACAGAAGGTAGATTACGAAATGCAAATTACCTTACACGATTCGATAAAGCAATTAACTGGGAAAACGGTAATAAAGTACACAAATAATTCTCTTGACTCCATAGATAGGCTTTTTATGCATTTATATCCCAATGCATTCCAAACAGGGTCGGTAAAATATAGAGAATATGTTGGGAATGCAGGGCGAGGATCTCGAGCAAAATATTTCAAGGGTAAAATGAAAGGTTTTACAAGCAAAATTGATGTTCATGATTTATCAATTGCACTTCCTAAAGAAGGTCGCTCTTGGATTCACAAGACACCAATCCTTAAATCTTACAAAATTGAAGACACGATTTTAGAGGCTCAATTAACAACTAAGTTAGCACCAGGAAACACTGTTCGAATAGATCTCAACTGGACTCATCACATAGGTGAAATGGTTGAAAGGGCAGGATATTACAAAGGGCAGTACAATATGGCTCAGTGGTATCCCAAAATGGCTGTTTATGATGAGAAAGGTTGGCACTCCGACGTATTCCACGCTGAGGGTGAGTTTTATGGGGAATTTGGTAATTTTATTGTCAAATTTGATATTCCAAAATCTTTTATCATTGCAGCTAGTGGGGTAGTGATTGATGGTGATCCAGGCTGGGAAGAAGTAAAAGTAGATACTTCCATCGAATATGATGTGTGGTTAGACATTCACAATTCTGCCAAGGATAGCACTTATGAAGAATTAAGAAGGAGCGTAACATTTTTTGCTGAAAATGTGCACGATTTTGCTTGGGTAGCCTCAAAAGATTTTCTATATGAGGGGGGTATTAGTGGTGACGGTGAAACAAATGTTCATGTATTATACAACAAGAGTCGTGGGAATGATTGGACAAAAGTTGTACTTGAGCGCTCCATAAGAGCTATAGATTGGCTCGAGGAAAAATTTGGAAACTATCCATACCCTCAAATTACCACAACTGACCGATTAAAAAATGGTGGCATGGAGTATCCGATGCTGGTAATGAATGGGCGAGATAGCGAGAGCCTAATTGTTCATGAATATGGGCACATATACTTTTACGGGATTCTTGCTAATAATGAATTGGACGAAGCATGGCTGGATGAAGGACTTACTACAAACCAGACAACAGAATATATGATGGATAGGTACGGCCCGCATGGATTTGATACCGGGCTTTATGAAAATTATGACAAATTTCCAAAAAAATTTTTCCCCCTCAATAATGACCTTCACTATGATCAATGGCGTGCAATTCGATTTATGAGTAGCGGGTATGATGAGAATATTAGTCGATCCTCATACTTGTTTAATAATGGTATATCTTACAGTAATAATGCATATAATAAACCTGCACTCATGCTTTTTGAATTAAAATACATTCTCGGTGATAGCATATACTATGGTGCAATGAAACATTACTTTGAAAAATGGAAACTGAAACATGTGAATGAATATAGGTTTATTCAATCTATTGAGGAATTCACAGGAAATGACTTAGATTGGTTTTTTAACCCTTGGCTTCATACGTCTCGTCAGCTTGATTATAGTTTAGCTTTTTTTAAAAAAGAAAAGAACAATGATGGTTTATGGGATGTTGAGTTAGGAATCAAGAATTTTGGATCTAGATTTATGCCAATGCTTATAGAGACTGAATATAGAGATGGATCAAAAGATAGAAGGTGGTGGGAAAATCACTTATGGCGGTATCAAGATACTTTAAGTTATGTAGTAGATAGAGAGCCAATGGTCATAACTCTAGATCCAGACGTGCAAACGGTTGACCTTGACTTAAGAAATAATACAAATAAAATTAAAAGAAAGTTTCTATTCAATTGGCCAGGTATTTGGTATGAGCCCAGAGATGAAATTGTTTATTGGTGGATTCCTACATTCTACTTTTATGAAAAAGATTCAGATTTTATGCCTGGACTAAATTTTAAAAGGACATATGGTCCATATGAGAAAACTACTTTGGCTATAAATTATGGTATAGAATCAAAAAAAATACATTGGAATTTTTATTCATCCCTTCAATCAGTGCATCATTTTCCCCGAACATTATTCAAAATCTGGGGATTTGATAAGCCTGGTGTTATGGAATATGGATTAGAAATAGAAAAAAAATGGAACCGAGTTTATGGTAGAACACCTACTCATGTGTTTTCAGGAGGATTATATTATCAACCCAAATACGATTCAATAAGAGCAAAACCGCTTGGTTACGAAACAAATGGAGAATTAGCAGTTGGATATTTAGACTGGAAAATGGGTAGGGGTCCAATTAATTTAAATTTAAATGGTGCTAGTACATTAGGTTCTTTTTCATCTTGGGATTTTAATCGTATTACGTTTATATCTAAGATGAAATTTCAGAAGTCATTAGGGCAAAATAATTCAGTATTTTTATATCAAAGAATTATAAGCGGTATGCTATGGACAAATGACGATTGGACAAGTAATGCTACTGGAGCACCAAGTAATGAAATGTATAATGTTGAAGGTAATAGCTCAAATGAGATGTTAAGAAAAAATTATCTAATAGATCAATTTTATGGAGTTGATTACCTCTTTAGTAACTATCATTTACCTGGCGATGGAAATTTACGTGGCTTCGTTAACAGGCAGTTGCCTGGAGCTGATGCAATAATTAGCAGTTCAACTGAAATAAGTTTTAAAAAGGATTTGTCCAATTTAATAGGTGCAGATTTAAATCTTGAATTTTCTTCATTTGCAGATGGGGGAATATTTTGGAATAAATCTCTTCATCCCTGGTATCCCCCAAGATACATAGATAGAATTCTCGCTGATGCAGGTGTTGGATTTCGTATGGCGACAAAATTTTTAGAACAAGATTTATTTATTAGATTTGATTTCCCATTTTATTTGTATGATGGTAATGTGTCTAAAATAAACTTTAATAATTGGGTCTTTAGTTTTCAGAAGAGCATATAGAAAATCAATTGAATTACTATGGAGAGTAACTAAATTCGAATAAGTATTGGGTCCCTATGCGTTTATGCAAGCTAAAGATTTAAATAATTTGTACTAATATGGAGATATACAGTGAAAAAAAGGCTTACGTTTTCAATATTTATTTTATTAAATAGTATAATTTTATCGCAAGATGAAGAACTTTGTCCTCCAGCTGGAATTAATGTTTTTGGTGGTGACGCTGAAAATATAATTTCTTGGGGAGAGCCTGTTGGAAATATAGGTTGTGGGGACTATGCTGTTGATGATATGCCATTTAATGATCAGGGAACAAATGCGGGGATGGGCGATGATTGGCCTGTAACTGGCTCTCAAGGTGAAGATGTTGCTTATACTTTAAATGTTTCGGTAACAACAACCTATGATTTCACATTGTGTTCCAATAACACAGACTATGATAGTAAATTAGAGATTTTTACTAATAATGAGGATTGTGTTCTTCCTGTCTCTACAGGGAACTATAACGATGATGATTATACTAATTGTCCAGATTATGTTGCCCCCTATCCACCGAGCGGATTATGGGGAGTTACTCTTACACCTGGTCAATATTATGTAGTTGTTGACGGCTTTGGTGGTGCTACAGGAAACTATGAGATTTCCATAAGCATAACTGGAGAGAGGAATGGTAATCATGTTAATAATTCAGTGAAAACAGTCTGGCCATTAGAAGTGACAAAAATGGAACAATTGGGATTTAGCCAAGAAATGATTGACAGTCATACCTCTGAGACAATGAACCCCATTCGCTATTCAACCCAGCAAAATACTAACTCGAGAGAAATACCAGAAGAGTGTGGAACTTTTTTATGTTATCGTGTCTATGATGCCGCAACAAATACAATTCTCATATGTACTGAAGATTTAGTTTTTACTCACGCGGAACTTTCCAATGGAACTGAGTACTGTTACTATTTAACAACATTATATGAAGAAGGTGAATCAGAACCAACTGAGACAGTTTGCGGCACTCCTTCAACATTTGAACCAGCTCCCCCGACAAATGTATATGCTGAAGTTTGGGATGAAGAGGTCTCGCTATACTGGACAGCGCCAGATATAAATAACTTAGGTGTACCTTACTACGAATCTTTTGATGATGGGGGTTTACTTGATCTATGGCTTGTGGACGGGGATAATTGGATTTATGATGAATTCACCGGTAATCCAGAACCCGCATTTAGATTTAATTGGAGCCCAACAGCACAGAATTATGACCAGAGTCTTTATTCTCCTGTAATTCCTTTAGGTACTTTAACCCAAGCTACGATTGCATTTGATTTAGAATTCGATAATTGGTCACCAACAGGTGCTGAATATTTAGCCATAGAATACAAAACAGGGTCAGATGTTGAATGGACGGTTTTAGAAGAATTTTCAAATAGCGGCGATGGCTTTTCTTTTACAAACCAGAGTTATGATGTTTCAGATTTATCCAATAATCTATTTGTCAGATTTCACTGCTATGGTACAACGACCTTTGATATAAACTGGTGGATGGTTGATAATTTTTCTATTACTTCAGACGGGAGGCAATCTCGTAATGAATATGATTTTTTAGGATACAATCTATATGTCAATGGAAATTTAGATAATGATGGAATTTTTGACTCAACAAATTATACTGTCTATGGTTTAGACAATGAATTAGAATATACTTTTGGAGTAACGGCAGTTTATGAAGGGGCGGATGGTGAAGAAAATTATGAGAGCGATCCAGTAAATATTGTTGCTCAATCTGTATATGTCTACGGAGATGTTACTGGCGTAATTACAGATCCAAATGATTCACCGTTAGATAGTGTCATTGTTAGTTCTGGGAGTGTCTCAGATACTACGGGCCCTGATGGATTGTATACTTTGTGGAATCTTGATGTTGGCATAAATACTGTCCAGGTACGGCGATCTGGATTTTATACGACTACTGCTGAGGTTGAGGTTCTTGCTCAAGCTGACCCCACTCTTCAAGATTTCGTCATAAGTCCTGATATGCCAAGTCCAGTTGGTTTGAATGCAGATCCTTTGGATGAGCAAGTCTATTTGCAATGGCGACAGCCTGGAGGTGTGGACTTTTATGATATGGCATACTATGATGACTTTTTTGAGGCACAAATAGGATGCGGTGCACCTTGCTCCTTTGGTGTAAGGTTTACTTTGCCTAATTATCCTGCATTGTTAACTGGTTTAGTAATGTCCTTTCAAGGAGGTGCGTCCGCTGTTGCTGCAGCTGTTGATATTTATCTGGATCCAGATGGAGAATTAAATGGACCAGTAGGTGACCCAATTAATTTGATTGCATCCGCGGATCTATCTGCTCCAGATGAATTAGTACAATATCAGTTTGATGTAGCTGGATCAGGAGTGGAGGTTACAAGTGGTGATATTTATGTTGTGGTTCATGAAAATGGAAGTGGTTTTTTAGGCATAGCAAACGATATTGAGCCTCAAACACCAGAATATTACGATAGAAATTGGGTTACAACAGATGGTGTAAATTGGGCTACAATTAATGATATTGTTGGTGGAGACCCTGGTCTTACTGGGAATTTTGGAATTTTAGCACAATTTTTAGGCGCACCAGGGCGCACTTTTTCATTAAATAGTTCTGGAAATATCACAGAACATCACAATTCAAATTCAGTTGATATTTCTCATTTTAATGTAGAAAGTATATCTGATGAGAATAATTTTATTAATACTTTTGAAGCGGAAAATACTAACCCTGAAAACATCACTATTTTGGATTACCCATATGTTACTAGAAATCCAGTCACATATACTATGGTGGATAGAGACGATTTAATTGAATATAGGGTATATCAAGTGGATGAAGAGGGTAATGAGACATTTATGGTATCTACTACAGATACTTTTGCTACAGTTGATGCTAGTCCAAATTACTTTGAGTATTGTTATAATGTTTCTGCATATTGGAGTACAGATGATTATGGTGAATTGGAGTCTAGACATTCAAATATTGCATGCACTGTACCCTATGCATTGGGTGATGTTGATTTTGACAGTGACACTGATATAAATGATGTTCTAACAGTTGTTGATTTTATACTTGAGGAGGATTATCCAACCGATGATGAGTTTAGAAATGTGGATGTTAATATGGACGAAGAGATTAATATTGCAGATGTGATAATAATGGTGGATATCATATTTGGAAGTTCGGCAAGAATTTTAAATTCTGATTTAGATGAATTAGCTTATGTTGATTTGGTGTTAGATCAGGATAGAAATAATATTTTACTAAAAATTGACTATGATGGTCTTATCAGAGGGATGGAGTTTGAATTAGATTATAATTCTGATATTTTAGGTGTTGAGCCACCAAATGCCATAAATCATACAGATAATTTGATTACATCATCAAACTTGATGAATAATGGGAAATTAAAAGTTGTTGTTGCTGATCTAGGAGGTGGTGCTATTGAGCATACTGACCAATCATATCTTTTGATACCCATTAATTTTAATGGAACGGAATATGATATTGGTTCAATTGCAATAGAAAGTATTAAGCTAGTAGGTTTTGATGGAATGTCAATAAATCATATTTCTAGATCTTCAAATCTTGATATTAAGCCTGTACCAAGTATATTTGCACTACATCAAAATTATCCGAACCCATTTAATCCGATAACTGAAATCAAATTTGACATATCCGAGGCTGGTTTGATAAGCTTAACTGTATATAATATTAACGGACAGAAGGTTAAAACTCTTGAAAACAAAAAAATGCAACCCGGATATTATACTATACAGTGGGATGGTAGAAATGATGTGGGTAAGGCTGTCTCAACTGGCACATATTTTTATTCTTTGCGTACTACGCAATATAATCATACAAAAAAGATGATTCTCTTAAAATAGTTAGCATATTTAAAATAGAAAAAGCCCCGTAGGTAAATTACAGGGCTTTTTTTTATTTTTTGGAACATAATCGAACGATAGGCATTTTAATAGACAAATAAGCAGGATTAATCTCATGAAAAAAATAATTATTACTAGTTTTCTATTTTGTTTTATCATTGCACAAAATTCGGTAGTTCGCCAGTTTAGTAAAGCATTTGCTGATGTTGCTGAAAAAGCTAAACCCGCAGTTGTTACAATTATCACAGATAAAGTGATTTCAATGAGGCAATTTGATGATTTTGGATTTTTCTTTCAGCCAAATATTCCAAGACAGAGAGAATTTAAAACTAATGCCTTGGGTTCAGGAGTTATTGTTGATGCAAAGAATGGCTACATTTTGACAAATAACCATGTCGTAGATGATATGGATGGTATACGAGTTAAATTAATTGATAAGAGAGAATATGAAGCCATTATAATTGGCACTGATCCTAAAACTGATTTAGCAGTTCTACAAATCGATGCTGAGAATTTGAAAGATATTAATCTTGGAGACTCTGATGATTTAAGAGTTGGAGAATGGGTTATGGCTGTTGGAAGTCCTTTTTCAGAGAACTTAAGCCATACTGTCACCACGGGTATCGTTTCAGCAATTGGAAGGAGTAATATTTTAAATGCAGGAAGCTATGAGGACTTCATTCAGACTGATGCGGCCATAAATCCTGGTAATAGTGGTGGTGCCCTACTTAATATGGATGGTAATTTAATAGGAATTAATACTGCAATCGCAACCGGCGGTTATGAAAAAGGAAACCGTGGTGTAGGATTTGCAATACCGTCAAGTATGGCAAACAGAATTATGTCAGACTTGATTGACAAAGGTTATGTTACTCGCTCATGGCTAGGAGTTATAATCCAAGACCTGGATAATGAAACCTCAGAGGCGCTGAACATTAAAACTAGAAATGGTGCATTAATTGCGGATGTTGTTGAGGATAGCCCTGCAGAAGATGCTGGAATAGAAGAAGGCGATGTTATAATAGAATTTAATGGAAAGAGTATTCAGAATACCGCTAATCTTAAGAATACAGTTTCATTAACTGCTCCAAATAGTAGTAACAGGGTGAAAGTGATTCGAAATGGCTCCCCAAAAACTTTGAAGGTAACACTTCAAGAATTGCCTGATAATCCACAGCAATTTGCATCTAGAAAAAGAAGTGATCAGAAAAATTTTGGTATGCAACTCAGACAAATAACAGAATCCTTAAAACAAAAATATGATATCGAAGAAAAACTCGATGTACTAGTTGTTACTAGAATCGACCCAAATGGGCTTGCATACGAAAAAGGAATACGCGAGGGCGACGTTATAAAGCGAGTAGGTACTGAGAAAGTAAAGACTTTAGGAGATTTTAATCGTCTGGTGCAGAAAACGAATAATAAAGGTACTGTACTCTTATTAGTGAAAAAACCTGGAGGCGCATCAAGATATTACACTCTTAATTATGAATAATTTTTGTGACTAATGAAAAAAAAAAGATTAACTAATTTCAAATGTTCCGTGGCTCTAGATAATTGAATTAAATAAATTATACACCTCATACTTTTAAAATATTGAATCGTGGCCATAAAAAAAGTAAAGACTAAACCTGATTTCATTGCAGCTGAGCATGAAATTCTTAAGTTTTGGGAAAATAATTCTATTTTTGAAAAACGACGTGCTCTAAATAAGGGTAACGAGAAATGGAGTTTCATTGATGGTCCAATAACTGCAAATAACCCAATGGGTGTTCATCATGCTTGGGGAAGATCACTTAAAGATATATACAATCGATTTAAAGCAATGTGTGGATTTGAGTTACGCTACCAAAACGGATTTGATTGTCAAGGATTATGGGTTGAGGTTGAGGTTGAGAAAGAGCTGGGGTTTAAAACGAAACGTGAAGTTGAAGAATTTGGAATTGAAAAATTTGTGACCCTATGCAAAGAGCGAGTAGAAAAATACTCTGAAATACAAACTGAACAATCAAAACGACTTGGATATTGGATGGATTGGGATAATTCATATTATACAATGTCCGATGAAAACAATTATGCAATATGGTCATTCTTAAAGAAACTATGGACTGAAAAAAAGATATATCGTGGAACAGATGTTGTCCCATGGAGTGGCAGATCTGGAACATCATATTCACAGATGGAAATTATCGAGGGTCGTAGACTTGTTGCGCATACATCTGTATTTGTTCGATTCCCAATCAAAGGCAAAAGTAAGGAATATCTATTGATATGGACTACTACACCATGGACACTTACTTCGAATGTTGTGGTAGGCGTAAATGAGGATTTAGATTATGTAATACTAAAATCAGTAGACGGTTCAATCTATTATTTTGCAAAAGAAAATCTTGAGTTTCAGAGGCTTGAAAAGCAGTTTAAGGAAAAAAAACAATGGATCGATGGTGTACCGAAGTTGAAGACCATAGCGCAAATATTTAAAGAAAAGGGAGGATATGAGGAAATTGGTGTGATTAAAGGTCGTGATATGGTTGGATGGCAGTACGACGGGCCATACGATAATCTGGAAGCTCAAAATGAAATGGGAGGTTACCCTTTTGTGAATGATGCTCTAAAAGAACAGAATATTAATTCTGTAAAACATCATAGAGTCATCAACCCAGGTAAGGATAATATGGGAAAAGACATAGTGGTAGCCGGAGAAGGTACTGGAATAGTACATATGGCGCCCGGTTGTGGTGATATCGATCATTCCATAGGAAAAAAGCATAATCTTATCAATATAGCGCCATTAGATGATGAATCAAGGTTCATTGAAAAATTTGGATGGCTAACGGGAATGCTAGCCACAGATAAAAATACAACTAAAGCAATTATCAAAGATTTGAAGAAAAGAGAGTTTCTAATATATGCTGAGGAATATCCTCATGTGTATCCTCATTGTTGGCGTTCTGGGGATGAACTTGTTTTTAGACTTGTTGATGAATGGTATATAAATATGGACTGGCGTCACAAAATAAAAAAAATAGTAGATGATATTGAATGGATACCAAGCTGGGGAAATGATAGAGAGCATGAATGGCTGGACAATATGAGTGATTGGATGATATCAAAGAAACGATTTTGGGGTTTAGCACTTCCAGTTTGGGTTTTTGAAGATGGTTCTTTTTTTGTTGTGGGATCAAAGGAGGAGCTCAAATCACTAGCAGTTGAAGGCTGGGATGAATTTAAAAATAATTCACCGCATCGACCTTGGATTGATAAAGTAAAAATTAAACATCCAGATACTGGTTTAATTGGTACAAGAATTAAGGATGTAGGGAACCCTTGGTTGGATGCTGGAATTGTACCCTTTTCAACCTTAAAATACAATACAGATAAAGAGTATTGGTCAGAATGGTTCCCGGGAGATTTTGTGACAGAATGTTTTCCAGGTCAGTTTAGGAATTGGTTTTATTCTCTTTTGGCAATGTCTGCAGAATTGGAAGAGAGAGCACCGTTTAAAACTCTATTAGGACATGCACTTGTGAAAGATGAGACTGGTAGAGATATGCACAAGAGCTGGGGTAATGCAATTTGGTTTGATGATGCAGCAGAAAAGATGGGTGTAGATGTTATGAGATGGATGTATTCAGTCCAAAATGTTGAACAAAATTTATTATTTGGTTATGGACCAGCAGATGAAGTAAGAAAAAAACTCATTACTCTTTGGAACGTTTATACATTTTATGCTACTTATGCAGCAGTTGATGGTTTTTCACCAACAAGCAATCCACTTGAAATAGATAAGTTACATATTCTTGATAGGTGGATAATTGCTAAGACTCACTTACTTCTAAAAAATGGAAAAAAATCAATGAATCAATATATGGTCGACCAGTTTATGCGATCATTTGAGATTTTTCTTGATGAATTATCAAACTGGTATGTAAGGCGAAATCGTAGAAGATTTTGGAAGTCAGAAGATGACCAGGATAAAAATTCAGCTTACGCCACTCTTTATCATGTGCTAAATAATATTATTAAAGCTATTGCTCCAATACTACCATTTGTATCGGAAACAATTTATCAAAATCTTGTAATAAACTCTGTAGAAGGTTCAAAAGAGAGTGTTCATTTATGTGGATATCCAGAAGCTGATGAAAAATGGATAAACTTGGATATAATTAATAAGGTCGATTCCCTTAAAAAGTGCGTTGAATTAGGTCGTTCAGCAAGAAGTAAATCAAAAGTTAAAATTCGTCAGCCTCTAAGTAAAGTTTCATTTGCTATTGAAGATAATAATATTGCAGAATTCTTTTTAGCCAACAAGGAAATTTTACTTGATGAGTTGAATGTGAAAACTGTAGAGAGAATAACTGAAGCTGATAAACTAATTACATATAAAATAAAACCAAATCTACGAACACTAGGTAGTAGGTATGGAAAAGAATTATCACGAATAAGACAGTTACTTGAAGAAGGAGATGTAAGCCAAATGGTTTCGCAACTTCAAGCTAATGATTTTTTAAGTCTATTAGATGGAAAATATACACTAAATCGAGATGACTTGTTTATTGAAACAGAAGCATCAAAAGGCTTTGCTGCTGAAAGTGGTAGCGGAATTACAGTGGGGATATCTACAGAATTAAATGAAGATTTAATTATGGAAGGTCAGGTTCGAGATCTTGTACGATTTGTTCAATCAATGCGGAAAAATGCAGGACTTGCTGTAGAAGATAGAATCGAGGTTTCTTGGGATTTTGATGGTAAAATTTCTTTTGCCATAAGTAAATTCATAGATTACTTTAAAAGCGAAACATTGACGGAAATAATTAATGATAATCCAAGTGATGGATGCTATAAAGAAGAATTGATATTAAATGAAAGAAAATATAATGTTTTCATAAAAAAAATAAATTGGAATTGACTTATGGCTCAAAAAAAATACTCTAAATCAAAATTAAAATTATTTAAGAAGAGCATTGAAGAAAAACTGTCTGAAGTTGAACATGACCTTTGGGATATAAAGGAAAATTTAGATAAAAACACAAGTGGTACGGCTAGTTTGTCTCAAGAATCAGTATACAGCGTTCATATGGCAGATGCAGGTACCGATTCTTATGAAAGAGAAAAAGGATACCACTTTATGAACCGTGAAACAGACTACTACAAGCACCTTACTAAAGCAATAGAAAGAATAGAGGATGGAACATTTGGTATATGTGGAATCTGTAAGGAATTAATACCAGAAGAACGAATGCTGGAGGTGCCAAATGCTACTAAGTGTGTTAGTTGCAAGGAAAATGAAAAGTTAGTAATATAAATAAATAATGTCTCTTTACGGACTCATCTTGTTCATTGTTATTTTTGATCAGTGGACTAAAATCACCATAAAAAATTCATTTCAATTGTACCAAACAAAGCCAATAATTGAAAATTTTTTTCACTTAACATATGTAACAAATGATGGTATGGCTTTTGGACTTGGATTTCCTGGAGGAAGACATGTTCTTCTAGTGATAACAATACTCCTAACAGGCTTTATAATTGGTTTATTGTGGAAAGAGAAGAATGGCCATCCATTATTGAAATATGGATTAGCTCTCATATTGAGTGGAGCTATTGGAAATTTGATAGATAGGGCAGTGTATGGTAAAGTGGTGGATTTCATAGATATTATGATTGGTGATTTCCATTGGTATATTTTTAATATTGCAGATTCATCAGTAACAATTGGTATGGTGCTGTTCATCATTCATTCTTTTATTTTTGAACAATCTGTAAAACAAAATATTAAAGGGTGATTACTTTTAGAATAAAATCAAAGGAAGATAGTGAAATTCGATTAGATCATTTTCTAGTAGAGCATCTTATTGGGTATACGCGTTCAAAGATACAAACTCAAATCAAATCAGGTAACATTACGGTTAATGATAAAAAATGTAAAACAGGTTATGCTTTACAGTTAAATGATTTAGTTAAGGTGAAAAATATCGAATTACCTTCTAAAGCTTATGATTTAATTCCAGAGAATCTTAATTTAGATATCTTATATGAAGATGATTGCATAATTGCAATAAATAAACCTGCAAATCTAGTTGTACATCCTGGAGCAGGGATTTTCAAAGGTACATTGGTAAATGGTTTAATTTATCATTTTAAGAAATTATCAAACATAAATGGAGATATTAGACCTGGAATTATTCATCGTTTGGATAAGGACACATCTGGAATTATTCTTGCTGCAAAAACAAATATAGCCCATGTACATTTAGCAAAGCAATTTAAGGAAAGAAAAGTTAATAAGTCTTATACGGCAATTACTTGGGGTAATTGGAGTAGTTTAGAAGGAGAAATTATTCAACCTATAATGAGAAATAAAAAAAACCCCACAAAAAATATGATACATTCAAATGGTAAAGAAGCAAAGACTAGTTTCAGAGTAGAAAAACAATTTAGACATTGTGCAATGGTCTCATTTTTTCCAAAAACTGGAAGGACGCATCAAATTCGCGTGCATGCTAAGTGCTCTGGGAATCCCATTTTAGGTGATCAAAAATATGGTGGTGGTATATCAAAAACTAAAGGTTTTATACCTGAAATTAGAAAATTTTATCAAAATAAATTGTTAAAATTCAATCGGCATGCATTACACGCAAAAAAACTTGCTTTTTACCACCCTAAGAATAATGACTTAATTAATTTAGAGGCACCTTTACCAAATGAATATGTGGAATTGGTTTATGAACTAAATTCATTTTATGCATAAATATTTCAAACAAATAATTGAGGATTTTCTATCGTATATCCAAAATGAAAAAAACTTTTCAAGTCATACTGCAATGGCATATAAAAGAGATTTAATTAGGTTCTATGATTTTCTTGTTAGTTATGATGCTAGTTTGGCTAGTGACATAAAAAAAGTAGACTTACAAACAATAAGGCATTTTCTTGCATTTGAATTTGATAGAAAAGACCAAAGACCAGGAAGGGGAAAAAAACCAATTACTCCTAGAACCATAGCAAGAGAACTTGCGTGCTTAAAATCTTTTTTTAACTTTTTAGTGCAAATTAATTTTGTTTATGAAAATCCTGCAAGTTTTGTTAGTTCTCCAAAGATTCCAAAACATGTTCCAAACTTTGTCAGCATTAATAAAATAGACGAATTAATGAATTTACCTGATACAACTACAAAAATTGGAAGAAGGGATAAAGCTATCCTTGAACTTTTTTATGCAACTGGTATTAGACTTAGTGAATTGATAAGTTTGAATATTGGTTCATTCGAAGAAAATACAAAACTAATTAAAATATATGGTAAAGGAGATAAGGAACGCATAATTCCATTTGGGGGAAAAGCAAAAAATGCAATTGAAGTGTATTTAAATGATCGTAGACTAAGTTGGGAATCTAATCGTTCATTACCTTTATTTATTGGACAACCGGGAAAAAGAATATCAGGTAGAACGGTAAGACGAAGAATTTCTAAATATCTTCAAATTGTTTTAGGCGGTAAAAAAGGTGCTAGTCCGCATACACTAAGACATACCTTTGGTACTCATTTATTAGACTTAGATGCTGATATTAGATCTATTCAGGAACTATTAGGCCATAGTAGTATCTCTTCTACACAAATTTATACTAGGGTAAGCACAGAAAAGCTTAAAAAAGTTTACAGATTGAAACATCCACACGCATAAGGTAAATAGGGAAAAAATGAAATTAAATAGTAATGAATTAGGTTTAGATAAACTTGGTATAATTAATTTAGAGAATGTGCATAGGAATTTACCCGTAAAGGCACTGGTTAAGGATATTGTTGATAATGGTGAAGGCTTAATTGGAATGAAAGGTGCAGCTATGGTAGACACTGGTATTTATACAGGTAGATCTCCAAAGGATAAGTATATAGTAGAAGAATCATCCTCTTCAAATGATATATGGTGGGGTGATGTTAACCAAAAGATAAGTGAGAAAGTATTTAATAAATTATACTCAAAGGTAATACATTTTTATAATTCACAAATTAGTGATAAAACTTATGTTTTTGATGGATATGCCGGTGCAGATAAAAAGCACACTCTTAATGTTCGCATTATCGCGAAGAAGGCTTGGCAAGCGCATTTTGTTAATAATATGTTCATTCGTCCGAAGCAGGAAGATCTTACTGGCTTCAGGCCAGGTTTTACCATAATTAATGCTTCAGATGTGAAAAACACAGATTATCAAGATCTAGGTATGAATTCTGAAACTTTCATAATATTTCATCTCGCCAAGAGAATTGCAATTATCGGAGGTACTGAATACGGTGGAGAAATGAAAAAGGGAATTTTTTCGGTATTGCATTACATACTCCCCAAAAAGGGAATCTTATCAATGCATTGTTCTGCTAACATTAGTAAAGACAATAGTAACCCTGCAATATTCTTTGGACTTTCTGGAACTGGTAAGACCACTTTAAGTACAGATTCCAATAGACCTCTTATTGGAGATGATGAGCACGGATGGTCTGGTGATGGTATTTTCAACTTTGAAGGCGGATGTTATGCTAAGGTCATAAACCTCAACAAAGATGAAGAGCCAGATATTTACAATGCTATAAGACAGGGTGCCCTTTTAGAAAATGTTGTTTATGATAAAGACACTTTAGAAATTGATTTTAGTGATGGAACAAAAACAGAAAATACTAGAGTTTCATATCCACTACACCATATAAATAACTCAATATCAGGAAAGGGAATGCCAAGTATTGCAGGACATCCAAATACAATAATTTTTCTCACTTGTGATGCTTATGGGATTTTACCTCCTGTCGCTAAATTAACAACACAACAGGCTATGTATCATTTTGTCAGTGGATATACAGCAAAGGTAGCTGGAACAGAAAGAGGTATTACTGAACCCACTGCTACCTTTTCCCCTTGTTTTGGGGGTCCATTCTTAACATTGCACCCTATTAAATATGCAGAGTTATTAAAAGAAAAAATGGAAACATTTGATGTTGCTGTTTACCTAGTTAATACTGGTTGGGTAGGAGCTGATGCTCGTTCTGGAGGCAAGAGATTTAGTCTACCGAAAACTAGACAAATTCTAGATTTAATTCTTAATGGAGAAATTGAACAAACAGATTTTGAAAAAGATCATTATTTTGGTTTTCAGATTCCAGTTTCCTTGGGTGATATAGATTCCAGACTTTTGAATCCATTACGAGCCTGGGATAATCTAAATGATTATCACACATCTGCAAAAAAATTGGTTAAAAAATTTCAGGATAATTATAAAAAATATGATCTTGGAGATAATGATATACTCGAAGCAGGTCCTAAATTATAATGATTGAACTTTAGCTTTGGATATATCGTGATTCTTTAATATTTTCAAGTAGGTCGTGATTTGCACCATATTGCCGCGACAAAAAATAAAAGCGCTAAAAAGGAATTAAAGTGACCTTAATACCGGACTTTGCGCCGGTTTTTTTATGCAAAAAATTAAAGATATATTAAAAGAAAGAGTTCTCGTACTTGACGGTGCCATGGGTACTATGATTCAAGGATATGGGTTGAAAGAAAATGATTTTCGAGGTTCTCAGTTCAACGACCATACGATGGACCTAATGGGTAATAATGATATTCTTTCAATCACTAGGCCAGATATTATTTCAGAAATACATGAATCCTATTTAAAAGCTGGAGCTGATCTGATAGAGACAAATACTTTTAATGCAAATTCAATATCGCAGTCAGATTATCAATTGGAGCATCTGGCATATGACCTAAACCTGGAATCTGCAAAAATTGCAAGAGATGTATGCGATCGTATTACGAAATCTAACCCAAATAAGCCTAGATTTGTTTGTGGTGCGATTGGCCCAACCAACCAAACTGCTTCTATGAGCCCTGACGTATCAAACCCTGGTCATAGGAATGTTGATTTTGATCAATTGGTAGATGCCTACGAGGATCAGGCAAAAGGTTTGTTTGATGGTGGAGTAGATATTTTAATGATTGAGACGGTTTTCGATACTTTAAATTGTAAAGCAGCATTGTTTGCAATACAGTCACTTTTCAAAGAAGTTGGTAAAGAAATTCCAGTAATTGTTTCAGGAACTATAACAGATGCCAGTGGGAGATTATTATCTGGTCAAACTGTTGAAGCTTTTTGGCATTCAATATTTCATGTAGATTTATTAGCTGTTGGTCTCAACTGTGCACTAGGCGCAGAGGAAATAAGACCCTACATAGCATCGCTGTCTAAAATAGCTAACACCAATATAATTGTATATCCTAATGCGGGTTTACCTAATGAGTTTGGTGGTTATGATGAATCACCAGAAGACATGTCACAGCAACTTTCAGAATTCACTGACTCAGGTTTAGTAAATATAATTGGTGGGTGTTGTGGCACCACGCCAGATCATATAAATGCATTTGCAAATGATGTAAATGGTAAAAAGCCTCGTAAAATTCCAAATGTAGAGGCATATACAAAATTGAGCGGGCTGGAGCCATTAGTCATACGTCCAGAATCTAATTTCATTAATGTTGGAGAAAGAACGAACGTCACGGGCTCCTTGCGGTTTAAAAAACTTATAAAGGAAGACAAGTTTGAAGAAGCATTATCAGTAGCAAGAGATCAGGTCGAAAATGGAGCACAGATTATTGATATTAATTTGGATGAAGGACTTATAGATAGTGAAAATGCTATGATTCGTTACCTCAGGCTAATTTCATCTGAACCGGATATTAGTAAAGTTCCCATAATGATTGATTCTAGTAAATGGAGTGTCATTGAATCAGGTCTTAAGAATATCCAAGGCAAAGGTATTGTAAATTCCATTTCTCTCAAAGAAGGAGAGGATGAGTTTATAAGACAGGCTCAATTGGTAAATCAATATGGTGCTGCGGTCATCGTCATGGCCTTTGATGAAAATGGCCAAGCAGATACTTTTGAAAGAAAAGTTGAAATATGCCAACGCGCCTTCCATATTCTTACTGGTACAGTGATGATGAGGGAGGAAGACATTATTTTTGATCCAAATATCTTTGCAGTTGCAACTGGTATTGAAGAGCACAATCAGTATGGGAAAGCATATATTGATTCAGCCAAGAAAATAAGAGAATTAATGCCAAAAGTACATGTCAGTGGTGGAGTTAGTAATCTCTCTTTTTCTTTTCGTGGTAATGACACTGTCCGAGAGGCAATGCATTCATGTTTTTTATATCATGCCACCACCAGTGGTATGGATATGGGTATTGTCAACCCCGGACAATTAACGATTTATGATGACATAGACATTGAACTCAGAGATGCCATTGAGGATGTTCTGTTTAATCGTAGTGAAACTGCGACTGATAATTTAGTAGCGCTTGCGGAAAAATACCGTGGCACAAAAAAAGAGAAAAAGAGTAATGACGAATGGAGAAGTCTGCCAATAAAAGAAAGGTTATCTTATTCTTTAATTGAAGGACTCGACAAATTTATTGAAGAAGATACTGAAGTTGCAAGATCTGAGTTCGACAACCCCATAGGAGTTATTGAAGGGCCTCTCATGGATGGAATGAACCGAGTAGGAGATCTATTTGGAGAGGGTAAGATGTTTCTCCCGCAGGTAGTTAAATCTGCAAGAGTCATGAAGAAGGCAGTAGCATATCTAATTCCCTTTATTGAGAAAGAAAAACAAGATAAAGGTGTTGGGGACATTTCTAATGGTACCATACTATTGGCCACGGTGAAAGGTGATGTCCATGATATTGGTAAAAATATTGTTGGGGTGGTCTTAGGATGCAATGGATACTCGATTGTTGATATGGGAGTGATGGTTCCAGCAGAAAAAATTCTATCAAAGGCAAAAGAAGTTGGCGCTGACATTATTGGGCTATCTGGATTAATAACTCCAAGTTTAGAAGAGATGGTACACGTAGCTTCAGAAATGAAACGCCTTAATTTTGACATACCGCTTCTTATTGGAGGTGCTACAACCAGTGTGAAACACACTGCCGTTAAAATTGAAGAAAAATATCCTCAGGGCGTTTTCTATGTTCAAGATGCTAGTCGTTGTGTTGGTTTTGTGGCTAAGCTGCTAAAACCGAGTGAAAAAATTGAATTGATAGAGGAGACTAAAGACAGGTATAGTTCTATTAAAGAATCTTTTTATGAAAATCAAAAAAACATAAACCTTATATCGATTGAGGATGCAAGGTTAAGAAAGCCATTGCTTAAATATAATCCTATCGTTCCGCAAGAATTAGGTTCTTTTAAAAGAGAAGAAATCTGCCTTAATACCTTATCAAAATATATCGATTGGTCTCCATTATTTCATGCTTGGGAATTATCAGGTGTTTACCCAAAGATATTTGAACATCCAACTAAAGGCGTTGAAGCAAAAAAAGTCTTTGATGATGCGCAGCAATTACTGCATTTGATTATTAAAGATGATAAACTCAAGGCTAAGGCAGTTTACGGTTTCTTCAAAGCTCGATCAAATGATGAAGAGGTTGAATTAATTGACAATAAGATTTCTTTTCATTTTCCAAGGCAATTAATGGATAAAGGAAACCAACCAAACTTCAGTTTGGCAGATTACATATCACCGGCTGGAGATGACTACATTGGATTATTTGCTGTGTCAGCTGGATATGGGATTGAAAATATCATCGAAGAATACCAAGTAAAAAATGATGATTATAATGAAATTATGGCAAAGGTCTTGGCTGATCGTTTAGCTGAGGCAGCCGCTGAATGGTTACATAAAAAGGTAAGAAGAGAATATTGGGGCTATTCAAAAGATGAAGATTTAGACTTGAATGCGATGCTTTATGAAAAGTATTGTGGAATTAGACCTGCTCCTGGTTATCCAGCTTGCCCAAATCACAAAGAAAAAGATAAAATTTGGGAATTACTAAATGTTGAACAGGAGATAGGTATCAGCTTAACGGAATCTAGAGCAATGTTTCCCGCTGCATCTGTATGTGGTTGGTACTTTTCCCATCCAAAAGCACGATACTTTAGTGTGCTTAAAAACGAGAGATTATAATGAGAATTAGAGACAAGATTAAAAAACCACATCGTCCTGTAGTCGCATATGAGATTCTACCACCAAGGGAAAAAGATGGAACGTTGAATTCGTATGCTGAAACAATAAGTTCATTGCTATCCCAAACTCACATTGATGCGATAAATATACCAGAAGTGCACGATGAGGTCGGTAGGGGAGATCGGCCTATTGTTAATCAAAAAAGAGGAGAGCCTAGGGAGTTCGGTAGACTCTTGCAAGATATTGTTGGGATTGAGGCAATTATAAACCGAGTGGTTGTTTATGATGATTATGATACGCAAATGAGATGGCTGGAAGAGACAAATAAAGATTTTGAGATTGAGAATATGATAATAGTAGGAGGAGAATCAAGCAGTGTAAAGTACTCTGGACCTACAGTAAATGAAGCTTTAAATGCCATATCTAACATTTATAATAAAAAAGTTGGGGATATATTTTGTGGCGGGATTTCTATACCGAGTAGAAAAGAAGAATCAAAAAATTTAATTCAGAAAAGTCAGCATGGTTCTGAATTCTTTACAACTCAAGTTCTATATGATTCTGAAAATGCAATAAAAATGATAAATAACTATCAAAAAAGATGCCATGAGCTCAATACATTTCCAAGAAGAATATTATTAAGTTTTGCTCCAGTATCATCCCAAAAAAATATTGAATTTCTCAAATGGCTCGGTGTTGAGATACCAGATAATACAGAAAGATATTTACAAGGTAGGCCTGGATCGATGAAAGAACGTTCGCTTGATGTTGCGATTGAAGTTTTAAATGAGATTTTAAGTAATATTGAAAAAAATAATCTAAAGGTTCCGGTTGGTTTAAATGTTGAGCATATAATGTCTTATAATTTTCAATCCTCTGTAGAAATGTTACAGGAATTAGCTCGCATTTATAGAGAATTTTGCATAAAAACACAAAACTATACATTATAAACGAATGTATATTTTGCTCCTTTAAAATCATATTATTTTGCCAAAATAAAAGGGAATTCCATGAGCAAGTTTTTATTTACATCAGAATCTGTAACTGAGGGGCATCCTGACAAAGCTTGTGATGCTTTTTCCGATGCTGTTTTAGATGATATTCTATCAAAAGATAATGACGCTCATGTAGCATGCGAATCGCTAGCTACTAAAGGTCTTGTGGTCATATCTGGAGAAATTAGAACTACTGCATCTATTAATGTAGATAAGATAGTAAAAGACGCTATCCGCGCAATTGGATATAACAAAACAAACAGTGGGATCGACCCTGAAGAGGTAGAAGTTCTGTCCAAGCTTCATGAACAGAGCCCAGAAATAGCTCAGGGAGTTGACGCTAATGACTTATCTGAACAGGGTGCAGGAGATCAAGGATTAATGTTTGGTTTTGCTTGCAAAGAAACACCGGAGTTAATGCCTCTTCCAATTCAAATAGCACACAGATTAACAGAACGTTTAACTAAGTTGCGTAAGGAGGGTTTTCTTACTTGGCTTAGGCCTGATGGTAAGTCTCAAGTATCAGTAAAGTATGATAATACAAAACCCATATCAATTGAAAAGACAGTCATTGCAACTCAGCATGATGATATGCTTGACAAATATGGAAATGAAAGAAGTGAGTTGGAATTTGTAAAAACTGAAATAGTTGAAAATGTAATAAGACCAGTACTTGATTCTTATGGATATGCATATGAAAATAATTTTATCGTTAATGGAACCGGTAGGTTCGTTTACGGAGGTCCTGAGGCAGATACAGGTCTAACTGGGAGAAAAATTATTGTAGATACCTATGGTGGATATGCACCTCATGGTGGTGGAGCTTTTTCAGGTAAAGATTCTTCAAAAGTTGATCGCAGTGCAACCTATATGGCTAGATATATTGCAAAAAACATAGTTGCATCTGGCCTTGCAGAACGTTGTGAGGTTCAATTGTCATACGGTATTGGGGTTGCTGAGCCTACATCTTTCTATGTTAAAACTGGTGGAACAGGAAAGAAAGCAGACAACGATCTAACAAGGCTTGCTAGAGATGTATTCCCTATCAGACCTGGGGAAATAGTTGCACATTTAGATTTAAAGAAACCGCGCTATAGAGAAACTGCTGCTTATGGCCATTTTGGGCGTGAGCTTGATCAATTCACATGGGAAAAGACCGATATGGTCGATACCCTTTTAAACAAATCATAGGAAAAGAAATGTCAGATACATTAACAACTCGATCTATTGTAGAAAATTTACCGCACAAGATAAAAGACCTATCACTAGCAAGAGATGGAAGAAAAGCCTTAGATATCGCTGAAAAAGAAATGCCTGGTCTAATGTCAACAAGAAAAAAATATGGTCCTGAAAAACCACTTGCAGGAAAAAAGTTGACTGGATCATTACATATGACTGTTGAAACTGCAGTACTTATAGAAACACTTGTTGAACTTGGTGCTAACGTAAGATGGGCAAGTTGTAATATTTTTTCTACACAAGATCATGCAGCAGCTGTAATTGCTGAAGCTGGTATCCCAGTCTATGCTTGGAAAGGTGAAACACTTGAAGAATACTGGTGGTGTACCCTTCAAGCTCTAACTTATCCAGATGGTTCTGGACCTGACCTAATTGTTGATGATGGTGGTGATGCAACTCTGCTTATTCACAAGGGATATGAATTAGAAGAATATTATGCGAAATACAGAAAAGCTCCAGAAATTAAAACTGAAATTGAAGAAGAAGTCATAATAGAAAATCTTTTAAGAGAAGTACTTAAAAAAGATTCGAATCATTGGCATAAATTGCAAGAGAATATTATTGGTGTCTCAGAGGAAACTACGACTGGTGTACATAGGCTTGTTCAAATGGAAAAAGATGGACATTTATTATTTCCAGCATATAATGTTAATGATTCTGTAACAAAATCAAAGTTTGATAATGTTTATGGATGTCGTGAATCTCTAGCAGATGGTCTAAAAAGGGCTCTTGATGTGATGGTTGCTGGTAAGACTGTTATTATTTGTGGATATGGTGATGTTGGCAGAGGATGTGCACAATCAATGCGTGGTTATGGAGCAAGGGTAATCGTAACGGAAATTGACCCAATATGCGCATTGCAGGCTGCTATGGAAGGTTTTGAGGTAACAACGGTTGAGAATGTTATTGATGAAGGGCATATTTTTGTAACAACAACTGGAAATAAAGATGTTATCACAAAAGATCATATGTATGGTATGAGAGATCAAGCAGTAGTGTGTAATATTGGTCATTTTGATAATGAAATTCAAGTCAATGCACTAAACGATGATAAATCTGTTCAAAGAGAAACAATAAAGCCTCAAGTTCATAGATACAAATTTCCAGATGGCCATGAAATATTCTTACTTGCAGAAGGTAGGTTGGTAAATTTAGGGTGTGCAACTGGTCATCCTAGTTTTGTTATGTCAAATTCATTTACTAACCAAGTTATGGCTCAAATTGCTTTAGCTCAAAACGCACCAGAGATAGGGGTATATATGCTTCCAAAAGAATTAGATGAGGAAGTGGCAAGACTCCACTTAGATCATCTAGGTATTGAATTAACTGAATTAACTGACGAGCAAGCAGACTATATTGGAGTGCCTAAAGACGGGCCATACAAGCCAGACCATTATAGATATTAATTTAAATCATTTAAAATCAGATACTTAATTAATTCATATAATTTTAATTTTTTGTTTTTGTATCTCTGAAAATAATTTTACAAATTCGGGTGCGGAAGTCCAATAAAATTGGCTTAACATGAAGGTAAACCCGAGACATACCCTATTTAACTTTAATAAGGGCGTCAAAAACATATTACTGATTGTGTTAACAATCATTTTTGTTTCTTGTGATTTTGATATCCCAGATAAGTTTGAGATGCCGACTTGGTATCTGGATCTCAAGATACCCTTAGTTAAATCAAAATATCAAATGGTTGATATATCAGATTCAACCGCAGGCATTTTTCTTACTGAAGATTCATTAGGATTTGTAATTATTCAGGAAGGAGAAATGCCTGCTTCTGAGTTGCCTGAATTACCATCCATTCCTCTTGGGCTTGATCAAGCTATTGCTTCAGGAGAAATTGAAGGAATAAACTTGGATTTAGATCTCCCTGGCATTTCCATAGACCAGCGAATTGACGTGGTACTATATGGTGCACGAGTTTATCAAGATACTGCAGCATATTGTACTACCATAACGGTTCTTGGAGTAGAGACTACGGAATGTTTTACGGATCCTGAGACTGGTGATACGTTGGGTAGGCCATTCAGTTTCCCAACTGATTCTGTAAGAACTATGACCTCTGAAGATTACAACACTCTTATAGTTGCGTTATTTGATTCTGTAATGGGTATATTATCTACTGCTCTTGATACAACTATTGACCTTGGATTATCATCAATACCTCTCCCGGATGATCCACCAATCATTGCGAGCGTAGATACCTTGGTGATTGGTACACATCCTACCAATAGTGTGTACAAGACCTCCTTTAAAAATAACGGAATACCAACTAATCTTGAGAACATATACTCTTATATGGTAACTGGTAATAGTAACATATTTTTAAGTGATACTCTTGCTGATCATGATTCGTTATCTACTTTACAATCTGGCCAAACTTATTCCCATAACACCAATCTGTCAGGAAAAGGTCTAGTAAATTATTTAAAATTAGCCACAAATATGTCTCTTGCACCCGCAGATAATTATGTTACCATAGAGCCAGGATCTCTTTATGTTGATTTTGAAATTGCTTTCCAGATGTCAGGAATTGATAGTATTGATGTCACTACTAATAATTACTCTTTATCAGATGCATTAGAGCTACCATCTATAGAGCTGCCTGAATTAGATATGAGTGAATCAGGAATTAGTAGGATGGAAATATATAGAAACAAATTAAAAGATGAAGCAGATACTGAAAGCCCCGTATCAAATGTATTGGCAATAAGTAATCTAGCGAGTTCCTTTCCTTTTGATATGAGATTTTTGATGAACTTTAAGAATTTTACACCATTTCCTTCAACCAGCGATTCTGTGAAAATAGATACAGTTCTTAGAAAGGGCGTAAATATAGATAGAAACTTTCCTATGCATGGTTACTTTTTGCAGAGTATTTATGGTGATAATGATGGTCCTGATGGTATCCCCTGTGATTTTCAAGATTGTGAACTTGGTTTATGTGATGATGATTGCTGGCCAGACAGTGCTTTTACTAGTTTTGACCTTGATTTAGACATAGCCATACCTGAACAAAAAGCCAGCATACCTTTGGATGGTTCTCCATTAGGTGAGTTCACAATGAATATGCAATTGGATAAATTAGAGTTTGCGTCTATTGGGGCTAATTTATATATGGAATTACCTGCAGAACCAACGTCCCAAGAAATCCCTCCTGGATTAACTGGAGCAGTCCCTACTGAAGCAATGATTGAAATAATTTTTAAAAATCAAATTAGACTGCCAATCAAGATGTTCATGGAATTTAAAGGATACAATAGTCTAGGTGATCTTACATATGTTCCTGTAAACGTGGACACTGTTGGGTTTCCAGACTCTGATAGTCCATTAGATACATCTATGACAATAATTGCACTTAATAAACTTGGTACAACTATTTCAATTTACAAATCTGTTAATGATTCACTTCCTTCATATGTTAAAACTGAGACTCCATGCGATACTTGTTCAACCATAATTGATCTTTTAGCATCAAATCCAGTTTCGATGGTAATTAATCCAACAGCAAAAGTGGATGGCAGAGGAGAAATAGCAGGAGGTAAAGCCATTGGAGGAGGTTTCAGAGTTACAATACCTCTTGTATTACAGATTTCTCCAATGACCTTTATGGGTAATTCAACTGAAATAGAAGAGGTTGACCACGATACAAGATATAAAATTAGAAATAGTCTTTTAGAAACAAGCTTAGTGTCAACCATCACAAATGCAATGCCATTTGGTGCTGAGGTTTCCGTGTTGATGAGTAATAAATCTCAATTTCCTCAAGATACAACTCGTGACCAACTAAACTTTTTTCGAGATACCCTCGCTACTCAAGGAATCCTGGATTCCTTAATGGATAGTTTATATATTATTAGAAGGTGTAGTGACATGTCACCAGATAGCAATAGTAATATTTATATTTATGATGTCATGACTGACTATTCCGAGTGCATTGATGGTTTACCATACATTGTCAAAACAAATGGCTCTGGAGTTGATTCAATTTTCTCATATGTTGATACATTATTTAAATTTATTCTCCCCGATCCTTTATCCTACTATGGAGAAAATGATTCATCTGGTTTTCCAGAAGGGATGGTTGCTATTCCTGGTACAGGAGTTTATGCGAGTACAATTGACACTTCACAAATTTTTTTACTGACTGATTACGGAAATCATTATACAATGCCTAGATTTCATCTTCCTGGAACTGGTAGCGTGGGTGCATTTATTTCAACAAAAGATTACTTAGACATAAGTTCGTTCATTACTTTTACGGTAAGTAGCACTGGAGCCTTTGGTTCAGCTGAGAATGAATTGATTCTTACCTATCCTAATGGAGGACAAACCTTGTACAATGATCAATCATATGATATAAAATGGGCTACCTATGGAAGCAGTGATGAATCTGTTGATATCTTCTATTCAATTACTAGCGATTCAAATACCTATAAAAAAGGTTTTTGTACAATTACAAATAATTGGACATTAATTGAGGGTGGTTTGGATAATACTGGTACCTATAATTGGGATTTATCGTCAAGTGGATTAACTGAAACTGACTCGCTTAGATTAAAAATTGTTGCATCTAATGGCGGAGCTTGTGACATAAACGGATATTTCATAAAAATACGAGAAAATTCTAGCCATCGCAGATCATTTACTACAAAACCCAAGGTGATTTGGAATAATAGATGAAGAAACTTATATTTATTTCTCTTGTACTGAGTATCACCATTCAAGCACAAACAAAACGTGATCCAAGGGTAGTAGGTATGGCAGGGGCTTACACTACAATCGCCCAGGGGATTTTTAGTGTAGGATATAATCCTGGTCTAATTGGTCTCCAACAAAATAAACCATTTATGTACCAGGGGTTCCAATTTGATTTTGGCCTAGTTGGCAATTTCTTTTCAATTGAAAATATTGCTGCCTATAGCGGAGATACTCTAGATACAAAAGAAAAAAATGCTATTTTTAGGGAATTAGAAGCTGCAGATGGCATGTCCTTTTTTATGGATACCCATATGCCGATACCGCTGCTTAATCTATCAATAGGGAATAAAGCATTTTCTGCTAATAATATGATACTGCAAAATTATCGTCTGCCAATAGGTTTATTGGAACTGATTATGTATGGTAACGGTCAAAAAACTAATTTAGACTTAGAATTTAATTATGAAATCTTGGGTATGAATGAATATGGATTTTCTTTTGGAATACCATTCAAATCTATGTCCTGGGGTGTGACGGCGAAGTATATGCAGGGTTTATTTTATTTAGGCGTAGACGAGGATTCATCATATTCTAATCTCATAACTGATGATGAAGGAATATATGGTAATGGAAGGTACATATTAAGGCAGGGAGTGGGTGGGGCAGGATTTGGATTTGATATTGGAGTAGTCTCAAGGCCTTATAAAGATTGGCAGTTTGGTATATCCATAATAAATCTTGTTGGATCGATTATGTGGAAGCAGGGAGGAAGCAATACATCTACAAGTATTAATCCTCTTACTTCAAGTTTTTATCCCTTTAGATGGGGTGATGATGAATTAAATGCGAATGAATCAATATTATATACATTCAACATAGATACAATTCGTGCAGATAGGCTCGGTGAGGACTCATTATTTACAAACAATACTGAATTTTTCGTGCCGAAAAATCAAAAAGAATTCATTACCCGTATGCCTGCCACATTCAGAATGGGATTATCAAAGCAAGCAGGAAATTTTTTAATTGCATCAGATCTTATAGCTGGTTTTGAAAACAAATATTATTCAAGAAAAAGGTGGAAATGGTCTATAGGAACAGAATGGACACGCTTAAAACATATTCCAATGAGAATAGGATTTGCTTGGGGCGGTGGTGACTTTAAGGAATTAGGTATGGGATTCGGTATCAAGAAAGGTATCGTAATGTACGATTTCGGATTTGCATTCAGAAACGGAATGTGGCTTCATACTATGAAAGGTTTTAATCTTTCGATGGGTTTAACATTAGTTGGGAAAGATAAAGAAAAATCAAACTAGAAGGGTCCCTTACCAAAACCATAGATGAATATGATTATGTTCTGCATCTCCAAAATAAAATTATTGATGCCATAAAAAAAATAAAATTCCCCATCCAAGCCGCGACTAAAGGCTCGAGGATACCCTTAAAACCAAGAGATTGACCAAATTTGATTAATGCATAATATCCAAAAATAACGAAAATGCTTGCTCCCATACCAAAGGATAAATTATTTTTTTCTTTTATCAGAACAAGAGGTATGCCACACAATATCACAATTAAGTTTGTGAATGCAAAAGAGATTTTAATTAATCTAGTTACTTCCCAACGTTTTGTATCAACACCATTCGTTTTTAGCTTTTTAATTTGTTTAGTTAACATAAAATAATCTAGCTCTTCTGGTTTTCTATAATTTTGTTGAATTTCTCCTGGTATAAATCCAAGATTCATAAGTGTGTCTTTTTTACCTAGTATCACTTCTGTTTCCGAACCAGCTTGGCTAAAATACCTAATTGAATAGTTTTGCAAAGCCCATTTTGAAGAATCTTGATTCCATATGATTTTTTTTGCATCTATTCTTTTACGCAATTTTCTTTCACCTAAATCTATCATAGTTAGATTGTTACCAGTTTTTTTTCTGATGTAATATTTTGATAATGATATATGAGTTGACACATTTTTTTGAATGAATATATTTTTTAATATGTTTTTAAGCTTGTGTCTTGATTTACGTTTTACGAATTCTCTATCAATTTCAAACCGTTTTTCGTTTCCATAAGCAACAAGCATATTATCAAGCATAAAGGATATGCCAGATAATATAACACCACATAGAACGTATGGTATGGTAATTCTATAAATACTAATTCCTGATGCTTTTAAAACCGTCCATTCATTATGTTTTACTATGTTTCCAAGACTAAAAACAGTTGAGATTAAGACCGCCATTGGTAATCCAATACTTAAAAAATATGGTATAGTATAAAGATAATATTTTAAAGTAATTGCTACTGGTACATTATTATCCATAAATCGATCTAGGTTCTCTATTAGATCCACAATTAAAAAAATTGATAAGAAACCCAATAAAGAAATAGAAAGAATCGTTAAAAATTGGCGAATGAGATATTGGTCTAGTCTATTTAACATTAAATTCAGTATGATTGATTAGTGAATTTCATCAAATTGTACCAATAATAAAATGATATAGAATGGACTATTTTAAAATTTTAGAAGAAACAATAAGCAATGTTTCAGGTATTTTATGGGGACTTCCTCTTGTTTTTTTACTTCTTGGCGGAGGTATATTTTTTTCAATATACAGCCGTTTAGTACCGATTTCTTATTTTAAACATGCAATCGACATTTTACTTGGCAAATATGATTCAGATAATGATCCAGGTCAAATAACTCACTTTGAAGCACTTTCTAGTGCACTTGCAGGCACAGTTGGGATGGGCAACATCGCTGGTGTTGCAGTGGCAATTCATACTGGCGGTCCTGGTGCAGTTTTTTGGATGTGGATAACCGCAATACTGGGAATGAGTACGAAGTTTTTCACCTGTACCCTAGCTTTGATGTATAGGGGTACGGATGACAAAGGAGAAATTCAAGGCGGTGTAATGTATTTTATAGAGGAGGGTCTAGGCAGGACATTCAGACCATTAGCAATATTATTTAGTATATCAGGACTTTTTGGTTGCCTTGTCTTTTTCCAGGCAAACCAGTTATCACAGATTGTACGCGATTACTTTTATCAACCAATGGGTTTTTTTCAAGGTAACCCTTTTATTGGAAACCTAATTACTGGTGTAATTGTAGCTGTTATTGTTGCATCAGTAATCTTTGGTGGTATTCAACGAATAGCAAGGGTTGCAAGTAGAATGGTACCAACTATGGTTGGTTTGTATGTGATATCAGCTGTATTGATCTTAATCAATAATTTTACTTTGATACCTAAAATATTTATTATGATAATTGAAGACGCCTTTACAGGAAATGCTGTTTCAGGCGGAGCNNTAGGTTCAATGATAATTATTGGTGTCCGCAGAGGGATGTTTTCAAATGAAGCAGGNACAGGTACTGAGACTATGGCTCATGGTGCTGCAAAGACNAAAGAGCCTGTAAGAGAGGGGCTNGTTGCAATGCTAGGTCCATTNATTGATACTATAATTGTTTGTACAATTACGGCAATAATTATTTTAATAAGTGGTGTTTATGTTGAAGATTTAAATGGAGTATCAATGACTGCAGCAGCTTTTAAAAAGGAATTAGGTGTAGCAGGGCAAATATTTTTAACAATTGCAGTACTTACGTTTGCACTATCTACTATGTTTGGTTATTCATATTATGGTCAAAAATGTGCATCACATATTTTCGGTACAAGTTCTAAGAAAATTTACAATTTTGCATATGTTTTTATGATAGTAATAGCATCAGTAGCATCAATTGATATTGCAGTAAATTTTGTTGACAGCGCTTATGCACTTATGGTTATACCCACAATGGTTGGAACAATTTTATTATCACCTAAGGTTATTAAAGAAGCGAAAAGATACTTTTCTACTTTATAATTTCCCATGTAAAAGCCACCAACCATCCTTTTCTCCTTGAGGATTTAATTTGATCCAATCAGAAAATTCAGATATAACCTTATCAATCTGGTTTTTTTTTATTCCACAAAGAATCAATTCTTTTTCTGTAAATGACATCAAATCATGAGAATTTTCTATCAATACATTAGAAATAATATTTGAAACAACGACATCAAACTTTTTAACTAAAAGTTCGCTTGTTGAATGGTAAAATAAAACTTTTGTATTGTTTAATTTGCAATTGTAAATAGCATTTCGAATCGCTTTTCTATCAATTTCAATTCCAAAAGCATTTGAAGCACCCAGCTTTTTAGCAGCAATTGAAAGAATCCCTGAGCCTGATCCATAATCTAAAATCGTATCTCCTCTTTTAATATTTTCGCTTATCCACTCCAAACACAATTTTGTTGTTGGATGAGTACCTGTACCAAAACCATGTCCGGGTTCGATAATGATTGTTTGACCGCTAAATTTTTTCTTTTTAAGCCAAGGAGGTAAAATTCGTAATTTTTTTGAGATTTTAATCTCTTTAAAGTTTTTTTGGCTGTAAGTAACCCAATCTCTATCAATTATTGTTTCTTCATTATGGCTTGGTATCTGATCTAAATCAAGAATGTCCATTACCGATTGCAGCAAATCTTCTGTTCGATGGTTGCCATTTATCATCAATGAAATTTTATGTGTTGACGAATCAAAATAAGTTGGCTTTCCTTCAAGATGAAACCAATCTGAATTTTCTTTATTACGTTTGTCAATTATGGATAGTGATAAGACATTTAGCTCCATTAATAAATCAGTAGCTTTAATTAGATCAATTCCATTTAGATTAATTGTTATATTTTTCCAGTACTTCACTGATTTGTAATTTACAAGGTATGATTAAACGTGGCGAATTAAATACTGAGCAACAGAACCCTAGTTCAGAAGACATTGGAAATATGGATGTCAGTACTATACTTAAGATAATAAATAAAGAAGATCTACAAGTTATTGAAGCTGTTAAAGCAGCAATTCCCGAAATTGAAACTGCAGTTAATTTTACTATAGAATCAGTAAAAAATAATGGGCGTGTCTTTTATATTGGAGCTGGTACAAGCGGAAGGCTTGGGGTTTTAGATGCATCAGAAATACCCCCCACCTTTTCCGCGAGAAAAAATTTATTTATTGGAATCATTGCTGGAGGAGATGATGCTTTGAAAAGTTCCATTGAAGGTGCTGAAGATGATAGACATAATGCCATAATTGATCTTGAACCCTATCAATTAAATGAAAATGATGTTTTAATAGGAATCTCTTGTAGTGGTGCTGCTTCATATGTGATAGCAGCTTTAGATTATGCTAGAACTAAAGGTACCAGGACTATTTATTTAGTAATGAATCCTACTCCATATTTTAATACAGATGTAGATTTGATAATAAAAGCCAGTACCGGGTCTGAAATAATAGCAGGTTCAACCAGGATGAAAGCAGGGTCAGCAACAAAAATGATTCTTAATATGATTTCAACTGTTACTATGATAAAGTTAGGCAAGGTATACAAAAACCTTATGGTAGATTTGATGGCAGTAAATGAAAAACTTATTGATAGAGGGACTAGAATTATTGCAAATATCACTGGCCTAGACTATCAAGCTGCACAAAAAAAACTTAATGAAGCTAATGGATCTGTTAAGCTAGCCATTGTAATGCATAATAAAAATTGTAACCATAAACAGGCATGTAAAATATTGAAGGATTCAGACGGTTTTTTGGGCCCAATAATTGATGAATTATGACTAAAAAAAATCTTCATAACATATTAAATAAAGAAGAACTAAAAGTAGCTTTGAATAAAGAAAGTTTTTGTAGAATTACTGCATCTTTCTATCGTTATGTGAAAATTGAAGAACCAGATTATTTTCGTGACTTTCTATATGAACAATTTAATGATATGAATATTCTAGGTAGAATTTATGTAGCATCTGAAGGAATCAATGCGCAAATAAGCGTACCGGAATTTAATTGGAATAAATTCATTGAAAGATTGAATGATATTGAACCATTTCGAAATGTAATGATAAAGGCTGCACTAGACAATTATCAATCATTCTATAAATTAATTGTTAAGGTGCGTAAAGAATTAGTAGCATTCTCGATTCCTGAAGAGGAATACAGTATGGGGAAAGTGGGAAAACATCTCACGACAAAGGATTATAATCGTGCAATGGATGATCCAGACTCGATAATCGTTGATATGCGTAATTATTATGAGAGTGAGATTGGACACTTTGAGCATGCATTGATTCCAAATGTTGAGACATCAAAAGAACTGTTGCCTGAGGTAATGCGTTTGTTAAATGGAAAAGAGGATAAAAAAATTCTACTATACTGTACTGGGGGGATTAGGTGTGAAAAGGCAAGTGCCTATTTAATTCATCAAGGTTTCGAAGACGTAAACCAACTTCAAGGCGGAATTATTCAATATGCTAATGACATAAGAGAGTATGGTGTTGAGTCTAAATTTAAAGGCAAGAACTTTGTTTTTGATAATCGTTTAGGCGAACGTGTAACTGATGATATTATTTCTGATTGCCATATATGTGGCGAACCCAGCGATGACCATACTGATTGTAAAAATGATGCCTGCCATATTTTATTCATACAATGTGAAAAATGTAGTACTGATTTGGGTGGGTGTTGCTCCAGAGAATGCCATGAGTTTTCAATGCTACCAATTGAAAAACAGAGAAAATTGCGCAAAGACCCTAATCATACAATCTCTAAAACATTTTTTGACTCAAGAGTAAAACCTAGGTTTTGATTAATTCATAATGCTACCCATATTATATTCATTCAGAAGATGCCCGTATGCAATGCGAGCGAGGATGGCACTATTCTATAGTTGCATATCATACGAGCACAGAGAAATCCTATTAAGAGATCGCCCCAAAAGTCTTTATGAACTTTCGCCAAAAGGAACTGTGCCAGTATTAAATTTATTCGATGGAAAAGTTTTAGAAGAAAGTTTGGATATTATGAAATGGGCCATAAACAAAAATGATCCAGATGACTGGTATTGTAAGAATAAAGAGGATCAGGACACTTTGATTCGAAATAATGATCAAATTTTCAAAAATAAATTAGATAAATATAAATATCATATAAGGCATACTGAAAAAACATTTGATGAACATCAGCAAAATATTGCTAAACTGCTAAGTGAGCACGATGATAGATTAGCTCAAAATAATTATTTAATTGGAGATAAAATTACATTAGCTGATGTAGCGATTATGCCATTTATCAGACAATGTGCATTTGTTGATAAAAATTGGTTTGATGAAGAATTTATCCATCTATCAAACTGGTTATCAGAATTATTAGAATCTAGACTTTTTACATCTGTGATGCACAAATATAAAATATGGCAAGAAGGCTCAAAGGGAATCATAAAAAATGGGAATTAGATTAGCAGTATTGGTGACTTTTATCCGAATCATGATATTTTTCGGTCATTTGTTTGCGAAAAATGATGGCACACTTGTTGATGATTCAAATTTTTCTGCTAAAATATCTCGCGATAGCTGGGGTGTGCCCCACATATATGGAAAAAGAGACGCAGATGTTTCATTCGGTCTCGCATATGCACATTCTCAAGATGATCATGAAACATTAGTTGATGTCATATACGCTTTGAGAGGAAAACTCTCAACCATTCATGGCCGAGATGCAGCAGTAAATGATTACTATGTTCACCTTATGGAATTTTCTGATATCATACAGGGCAGATATGAGAATGAAGTGCCAGAAGATGTAAAAATCCTCTGTGAGGGGTATGCCGCTGGCATAAATAAATTTTTTGTTGATAATCCCAATAAAATGAAAAAATCATTTCAACCTGTGACCGCAGAAGAAATAATTCTTGGATTTTCACATAGAATGCCTCTGATGTATGGACTCGACGGTGTATTAAAAAAGCTTTCTAATAAAAAAGCACCTGAGTTTATTGGTGAAAAAGGGGATAGTGTGGATGGAATGTTTGACATGCTTGCAAGTAACTTTATGGCTATAAGTCCCCAGCGTTCAAGTGATCGTTACACACGTCTTTGGATAAACACACACCAACCTTGGGATGGACCTGTATCTTGGTATGAAGCATATTTTAAAAGTGAAGAAGGCTGGGATTTCTATGGCGCTCTATTTCCGGGGTCTCCGGTTCCTCTTATAGGCCACAACACCAATCTTGGGTGGAGTCATACAGTAAATAAACCTGACCTTATAGATGTTTATAAGCTTACTTTAAACAAACAAAATAAAAACCAGTATTGGTTTGAAGGGTATTGGAAAGACTTTGACTCAAAAGAAGTGACAATAAAAGTAAAGATATTTGGTTCATTTACTTGGCCTTTTAAAAGGACTGTTAAAAGTTCCATACACGGACCAGTAATCGAATTCGACCACGGCACCTATGCTATAAGAGTTTCATCATTAAAAGATGTAAGGTTTCTTGAACAATGGTATAGGATGGGAAAAGCAAAGAATTTTTTAGAGTTTAGGAATGCCATGAGTATTCACGCAATACCAATGTTCAATACTGGATACGCTGATAGGGAAGGAAATATATATTATGTATATAACGCAAAGATTCCAAAACGAGACCCCCAATTTAATTGGAAAAAAATGCTTCCTGGTGAAACAAAACAAGCAATTTGGTATGAATATGTACCATTTGATAGGCTTCCACAGGTTTACAATCCTTTGGAGGGTTTTTTTCAAAATTGTAATAGTAGCCCCTATCTTGTTACAGGAAGTAAAGTGGATGTCTCAAGGCCTCTACCAGATTGGGCAGGAATAGAAACTCATCAGACAAATAGAGCACTTCGCTCGCTAGAATTATTTGGAACAGACCCATCAATAACAAGAGAAGAATTTTTTAAATACAAATATGATGTAGAATATTCACGTGAATCAATAATCGCAAGTGTACGTGATAGATATGTCCAGGAAATGAAAAGAAATGGTATACCTGATGAATTAGAAAAACCAATAGAACTGATAAATAATTGGAATTTGAGGGCTGATTCAGCAAATACTTCAGCTGCACTTGCAATATTATCACTTCCGAATGCTTTTAGAATTGATGACCTAAAATACAATCGTAATGATGTTACAAAAAAGCTAAGGAAATCAATTTCTTTTTTAGAAAAACATTTTGGCGACATAAAGGTGCCATTAGGTAAAGTATTTAGACTTAAGCGAGGTAAGGTTGATCTACCACTATCAGGCGGACCTGGAACGCTTAGAGCCATTTATAGTAAAAAAGATGGTAAATCTTACAAGGCAGTAGCTGGTGATTGTTATATCCAAGCAGTTGAGTGGGGTCCGGTTGGTGAGATTAATGCATGGAGTATTCATCAATATGGTAGTGCTACCAAGAGAAAAAAATCACCTCATTACAGCGATCAGTCAAAATTGTTTTCAAAACACGAAATGAAAAAAATACGTTAATGAGATTAATAAGAAATCTTTTCTTATGTTTACTAGTTTCATCTTGTAATAAAATTGAGGTTCAGCCATTAAACTCGAATCAATTAATTTCTCATATTAAAACTTTTAAAGGTGAAAAAGCTGTAATTCTTAATGTTTGGGCCCTGTGGTGTGTACCTTGTGTAGAGGAATTTCCCATGATCGTTGAACTAGGTGAGGAGATCAAAGACCTAGAGATAGTATTTATAAGCGCTGATTTTGAAGACCAAGTGGATGAAGTGATAACATTTCTGAATGAGCAAAAACTCAGATCTGATTCTTTCATAAAACGGGAGAAAGATGAGTCGTTCATTTTTGGTATTAGTCCTCA
The DNA here is from genome assembly GCA_002718655.1 of Fidelibacterota bacterium. Taxonomy (GTDB): domain Bacteria; phylum Fidelibacterota; class Marinisomatia; order Marinisomatales; family UBA1611; genus NZWG01. Next base: position 17,511 of record PBFM01000014.1, on the reverse strand, counting down.
GTGGTCAGGTAGTTTGCCTTATACTGTTGTCTATTCAAAAGAAGCTGGAATTATTGTAGATTCTTGGGAAGGAAAGAAGCCTGAATCTAGATTTAGAGCTGCTATTAACATTGCCCTCAGTTCATAGGAGAAAATTTTGAGAAAAATTATATTGTCTTTTTTTATTTTAGCCACATACTGTTTGGCAAATGAACTTAGTTTAGGCTCATATATGCCAGAGATCGACTATGAATTGTATGATATAAGTGGCAGTAAATTGACTCTTAATGATATCAAGGGAAGTTCAGGCACATTGGTCATATTCTCATGCAACACATGTCCCTGGGTGATTCGTTGGGAGGATAGGTATGTTTCAATAGCAGAGAAATATGTGCCCAAGGGCATAGGAATGATAGCAGTAAATTCTAATTCAGCCAGATTCAAAGGCGATGATAGTATGAAAAAGATGGTTAAACATGCAAAAGATAATGATTATAATTTTCCCTATGCACAAGATCCTGACTCAAAATTAGCAAAAGCATTTGGTGCCAGGAAAACTCCTCATGTTTATTTATTTGATGGGAAAAATCGTTTGGTTTATACTGGGGCAATTGATGATAATGCTAGAAATGCTGAGTTAGTTGATGAAAATTTTTTGGCCAATGCAATTGACCAAATGCTTAATGGCCAATTGATTAAAAAACCAATTAGCAAGGCAATAGGTTGCTCAATAAAATTTCCTTGATGCTATGGAACAGACTTATTATTACATAATTATTGGTGCTCTAATGTTTGAGTACGTATTATCTACCCTTAGTGGGATACTTAATATGAACAGCATTACAAAGGAAATCCCAGAAGGATTCAAAGACCACTACGATGAGGATAAGTATTCCAAATCTCAATCATATCTCAAAGATAAAACTAGATTTGGTCTTTTTTCGGGAACATTTAGTTTAGTAGTAACGCTTTTCGTGATCCACGCTGAGATCTTTGGAATTCTGGATGTCTTTGTTAGGCAAAATGCATCTCATCCAATTACAAGTGGATTAATCTTTTTCGGTGTTTTATTCATAATTAACGATATAATTAATTTACCTTTTTCAATTTATAGTACTTTTGTCATTGAAGAAAAATATGGTTTCAATAAGACAAATTGGAAAACATTTCTAACGGATAAATTAAAAGGATATGGACTTACTGTTGTATTAGGTACTATCATCATATCCCCTATTCTGTATTTTTTCAATGTTTATGGTGCTAATGGATGGTGGATAGCTTGGATAATTATTACAGGTTTTATGATTGCCATACAGCCGCTGTTTGTGCATGTAATTGCACCAATGTTCAATAAATTTGAAGCTCTTCAAGAGGGTGAACTAAGAACAGCGATTGAATCTTTCGCTAATAAGGTTAATTTCCCTATCGGAAGAATAGATGTTATGGATGGTAGTAAACGATCAGCACATTCCAATGCTTATTTTAGTGGTTTTGGTAAATCTAGGCGCATCGCATTGTTTGATACATTGCTGGATAAGCATTCAACTGATGAAATAGTATCTGTTGTTGCGCATGAGGTGGGTCACTACAAACTAAAACATGTAATATCAGGTACAATATTAGGAATTATCGAAGTAGGGATAATGCTCTATATTTTTAATTATTTCATGCTGGACGAAGAATTGTTTGGAGTTTTTGGAGTAAATGAATTATCCGTTTATTGTGGTTTGGTTTTTTTTGGAATGCTATATGCTCCTGTAAGTTTGGTTACATCCTTAATAACAACAGCTATTAGTAGGAAGAACGAATTCGAGGCTGATGCCTATGCACTTGAGACCACTCAAAAGCCAGAACCATTGATATCAATGCTAAAAGGTCTAGCGGCAAGTAATCTATCTCACCTAACGCCGCATCCTTTTATTGTTTTCTTATCTTACAGTCACCCACCAGTCTCTGATAGAATCGCAGCAATAGAAAAACCATAAAAACCTTCAAAGCTTTATGATAAATTATCTTATCAAATGGTAAGAATATTTATTTCGCTTGTTCCAATTATATTAATTGTTTTTTCTATCTTGAAAGCTCAGGTAGAAAAAATCAGTTTCGAAAGTGCTAATCCCTTTTCTTTCTATCATGTCATAACTGATTTGCATAACCAAGAAAAGCAAGACTGTTACGGAATATTAAGGTTTCCTGATCAACTATATCAAAAACCAGTTCCATTGGTTATTGGGATAAGTGGAAGTAAAAATTGGGCAGATCACCATTATGAATATATGCAAGTGTTTAGAGAAATGGGTATTGCTACATTTGAATTACATAGTTTTAATAGTAGGCAAGTACAATCAACTGTGGGTGAGCAGGTGTCAGTCACTACTGCGATGATGATCCTTGATGCATATCGGGCATTAGATATTTTAGCTAACGATATGCGTATTGATGAACAGAACATTGCAGTAATTGGTTGGAGTTTAGGTGGAGGCGTTGCTTTGTTTTCTGCCTGGATGCCATTAATAGATGCTATCGGTATTGAAAAAAGATTCAAAGCTCATCTAGCATTTTATCCTCCCTGTTTGGTGAAAATGAATAAAATTGAATTTTCCGAAAGCCCGATTCATATTTTAATAGGCGAGAATGATGACTGGGTTTCTTCAGATGCCTGCTATGGTCTAATTCAAGACATAAGTTCTCAAGGTTATGATGCTGACATAACAATCTTTGAAAACGCACATCATGGTTTTGATAGGGTTGGGCCCCTACAAAGAGAGTATAATGGCTATTCTCTTGGAAATTGTTCTTTTAAAATGCGAGAGGATGGTGCATTGCTGACGAGCATCCTTAATATTCCTATAACCTCTCCAATCAGGCAGAAGCTCGCTTTAGCTTGGTGCGCAGATAGAGGTACGACAATAGGTGGTAATCCTAAGGCAAGAAAAGCATCATTTAGGTATTCAAAAGAGTTTATGAGGTTACATCTTTTAAAATAAAATGAAAGTATTTATTCATCAATCATAATAGTTAAATTTTAGTATGGAAAATCCAAGTATTGTGTTATGGATACCGATAATAATATTGACGGTTATTAGTATTACTAAATTATTAAGAAAGAATAATTCCAATGGAAAACCTTGGATAAGAATTGAAAAGGTAAAAGACAATGAGTAAACATTTAGCATTAAGATCAGGTAACCCTGCTTTACAATCATCAACTTTTAGGAACCATTTGTCCAAATCACAAATAGGGCGAATGACTTTGTCAGGAACTGTTAATAAAACAGCATTTTCATTAGTTTTAGTTATTATAAGTGCAGGATATTCTTGGGGAAATCCAGCAATGCATGGTCTATCAATTCCTGCTGCAATCATTGGATTTGTACTTGCTCTAGTTACTGTTTTTAAACCAAAGCTGGGATATGTTACAGTACCAGTTTACGCAATTGCTCAGGGTGTTTTTCTAGGAGTGATTTCCATGGTATTCAACCAACAATATCCTGGGATTGTTGTTCAGGCTGTTTTTCTTACATTTGGCACTCTGGGTTCATTATTGCTAGCTTATATGTCGGGTTTGATTAGAGCAACTGAAAATTTTAAACTTGGTCTTTTTGCTGCGACAGGGGGTATATTTTTTCTTTATCTTATTAATTTTGTAATGGGATTCTTTGGTTCAAATATTGGAATTATAACTAGCAGTAATACAACAGGCATACTTTTTAGTGGATTTGTAGTTGTTATTGCCGCCTTGAACCTTGTATTAGATTTTGATTTTATTGAGGAAGGCGCTGAAATGGGAGCTCCAAAATACATGGAATGGTATGGTGCCTTTGGTTTACTTGTCACACTTATCTGGTTGTATTTAGAAATTCTTCGTCTTTTAGCTAAACTTTACGATCGAAGATAGTTATTCAAATAAATATATTTATTACTAATAGTTCAATTATTTTTAGTTGATGGTTGAACCTATTTTTAAGAACGATGCTGTAGTATTTGGAATCCTAATGGGTGTCTTATCCTTGGTTTTCATTACATCAAATATTAATACAAGATTTTGGAAAAACTTTTATAAATACATACCTGCGCTTTTACTATGTTATTTCATTCCCTCGATCATGAATTCATTAGGTATCATATCAGGGGAAGTTTCAAAACTGTATTTTGTTGCATCTAGGTACTTATTGCCAGCTAGTCTGGCTTTGTTAACAATTAGCATTGATTTACCTGAAATAAGAAAATTAGGTTCAAAGGCACTGATAATGTTCTTCACGGGTACAATTGGAATCATTATTGGAGGTCCACTATCGATAATCATTTTCTCTAGTATGGCGCCAGAAATTTTAAACAATGAAGGGTACGAAACAGTTTGGAGAGGATTAAGTACAGTTGCTGGCAGTTGGATTGGGGGTGGAGCAAATCAAGCAGCAATGAAAGAGGTCTTCAATGTTGGTGATAAGATGTTTTCAGCAATGGTCGCAGTAGATGTTATTACAGCCCAAATATGGATGGGGATTTTGTTATATGGTGTTGGGTCCAATGCCAAAATAAATAAATGGTTTGCTGCAGATTCGACATCCATTGATGAATTAAAAAATAAGATAGAGCATTATCGAGCGCAAATCATAAAGATACCAGATACAAATGATACGATGAAAGTGCTTGCGGTTGGCTTCGGCATCACTGCAGTTTCTCATGCCGGTTCAGACCTAATAACTCCTTACATGGAAAATAATTTCCCTTGGCTTTCGAAATTTAGCCTTACATCTAGTTTTTTTTGGTTGATTGTATTATCTACAGCAATTGCAGTTATTTTATCATTTACGAAATTAAGAGAAATTGAAGGGATAGGTGCTTCAAGGTTAGGAAGTGTTTTCATCTATATATTAGTTGCCACAATCGGGATGAAGATGGATATACTAGCAATATTTCAAAATCCTACCTTTTTTATTATAGGGTTGATTTGGATGTCATTCCATGCGTTACTCCTCATAACAGTTGCTAAAATAATCAAAGCACCATTTTTTTTCCTTGCAGTTGGTAGTCAGGCTAATGTGGGTGGTGCTGCATCTGCACCAGTAGTCGCATCTGCATTTCATCCTTCATTAGCACCTGTAGGTGTTCTTTTAGCAGTTATGGGGTATGCTATTGGGACCTACGGTGCTTGGCTTTGTGGCATTTTAATGCAAGCTGCAGGTACCTCACTTTGATGAAGCTAAATAACATAAAGTTAAAAAAGTTTTTGTTCCTAAGATGAAATTAGTTCGTATCCTATTATCTTTTCCAATATTGATATCAATATGTTGGGCTGAATTTGAAAGAGATCTACAATTAAAACTAATACTTGCCGAGCCAGGAGACACGATTAAACTTGAATCTGGACTATTTCCTATCTTAGGTACTCTTTCGATGGAAGGGAAAAATAATATAGTCATCAAAGGTTCAGGCATGAATGGCACCATTTTAAATTTTTCTACACAAGTGGAAGGCGCCCAGGGACTCAGCATAACAAATTGTAAAAATATCATTCTTGAGGATTTCACTGTGCAAGATGTTAAGGGAGATGCCATAAAGTGCCAATATACTGATGGTATTATTTTTAGAAGAATTAAAACACAGTGGATGGGTGGCCCAAAATCAACTAATGGCGCTTATGGTATTTATCCAGTACAATGCGAAAATGTGCTTGTTGAGAAATGTGTTGCGATTGGTGCTTCAGATGCTGGCATTTATGTTGGACAATCAAATAATATTATAGTTCGATCATCTGAGGCATTTAATAATGTTGCCGGAATTGAAATTGAAAACTCAACTAATGCAGACGTTTATGGGAATAACGTTTATGAAAATACAGGAGGCATACTTGTATTTAATCTACCTGATCTGATAGTCAAGGATGGTCGTATGATTAGAATATTTGATAATATTATTAAAGAAAATAATATTGAAAATTTTGCTCCTGAAGGTAATATCGTAGGTAAAGTGCCATCAGGTACGGGAATTATGGTTATGGCAACTGAACATGTTGAAGTTTTTGAAAATACAATAATAAATAACAAGACAGCTGGAACAGCAGTTGTAAGTTATTTCATCACTGAAGAAAAAACAAAAGACAAGCAGTATAATCCATACACATCATCCATTTACATACATGATAATTCATTTATTAGGGAGCCTCAGATACCAACGCTCGATCATGACATCGGCATTTTATTATTTTTACGCTATTTTAGGGATATACCAGATATTATCTATGATGGAATGCCAGATCCAAAATATGTTGGAAAAACTAATCTCATACCTGATTCGAGGCGTTTATGTTTAGCAAACAATAAAAATGCAGAATATTTAAATTTAGATATTTCCAAAAATTTTCAATCTTGGTACAGTCCATTTATTGCTGATTTTAATACTGATGATGATGAATGTGATTGTGATCAAATACCATTACCAGGAGTTGTTCTTAGATTTAATTATTAAAATGTGTAATAAAATAAAATTGATTTTTTTTCTATGCGCAATTAGCAGGATGTTTTCTGCCAACCCTATTTTAGAACACGCACTACCAAAACTATCAGATTATGGTTTTTTTGATAATCCCATAAACATCCAGAACCCAAATGCGGATGTTATCCCATACACAATTTCTTCCCAATTATTTTCTGATTATTCAGAAAAGCTTCGATTTATAAAAATACCTGATAATACCATCATAACTCATAATCCAGACCATACTCTCAATTTTCCTGTAGGAACTTATTTGATCAAGACTTTTTACTATTTAAACGACCGTCGAGAAAAAACTGGTGGTCGAAGATTGATAGAAACAAGGATATTAAAAAAAATCTCTTCAGAATGGATTGCAATTCCTTATGTTTGGAATGATGAGCAGACAGATGCCTTGGTTGCATTGGCTGGCGAAAGAATAAATGTTAATTGGATACATGATAATGGCATAAAAAAAGCGATTTCCTATGGTGTTCCAAATGTCAATCAATGTAAGAGTTGTCATGCATATGAAAATATTCAGCAACCAATAGGACCCAAGATAAGAAATCTTAATTATGAATTCACGTATGGAAGTACGAAAATGAATCAACTAGATAAATGGATATCATTGGGTATGTTGGAACCTTTGAACCAAAACTCCTTTTTAGCTCGGACGGTGAATTATTTGGATGAAAATGATGGAACGCTAGATGATCGGGCAAGAGCGTGGTTAGATATTAATTGTGCACATTGTCACCGAAAAGGCGGTCCTGCTGAAACATCTGGTCTTTTCCTTGAAATTGAACAAACTGATTCAACAGCTTTAGGATTTTATAAGCCACCAATTGCTGCTGGAAGAGGATCTGGAAATAGAAGATATAATATTGTACCAGGACATCCTGACCGTTCGATATTAGAATTTCGGATTAGCTCGACCGATCCTGGAATAATGATGCCAGAATTAAATCGTAGGCTGGTAGATGAAAAAGGAGTGGCATTAATCAGAACCTGGATTCGTGAGATGTTACCAAAGTATTAATTTTTTATAATCTTAAATAAATAGCTAATGCATATATTATAAAAATGTCTAGAAAATATATAAGGGATAAGCGTTCACCTAATCCTCTTAATGATAATGTTTCAAAAGTGATGAGTGCTAACAGAGCTAAAAATACTAAGCCAGAGTCAATACTGAGAATGGGTCTTTCTGCGCACGAAATAAAGTGTTATAGGCTCCATTGGACTAAGGTGCCGGGAAGACCAGACATAGCATTCCCAGGAAAAAAAAATAGCAATTTTTGTTAACGGTTGTTTTTGGCATAGATGTCCAATTTGCAATCTATCGATTCCTAAAACTAATTATGAATTTTGGAAAAATAAATTTGAAAATAATGTAAAACGGGATAAAAAAAAATACAAGGTCTAAATAATCTTGGATGGGAAGTCCTAGTTTTTTGGGAATGTGAAATTAAAAGTAATCTTGAAAAATGCGTTGAAAAGATTCAATGTATTTATGGTTAGATAGATACTTGTTGGGTAGATTTAATTATGGCAGATGAACAAACAACTATACATGAAATTAAATCTCTTGTTGATTCCTTTGTTGATGAAAGAGATTGGCAGCAATTCCATAGTCCAAAAAACCTTGCAATGTCAATATCAATTGAAGCATCGGAGCTGATGGAGATTTTTCAATGGCTTTCGCTAGAACAGGCAAAAGAGGTGATGAAAGAAGGCGAACAAAGACAGCACGCCATTGAAGAGATAGCAGATGTTTTGATTTATGGGATAGCTTTTTGCATTAGAAATGATATTGATGTTTCTGATGCCATAAAGGATAAGATGAAGAAAAACATAGAAAAATATCCTGTAGAAAAGTACAAGGGACATTTTTAAATAACTTTATAACCTCAGCTAATTTATTTTAAGAAATAGGGATAGATCATGTCTTCAAACATACCGATTACCCATATGTATACTGACAAAACTGGACACACTAGATTTAAAAGAAAACTTCTTCCATTGGAACCAAAAACTGGCTTGGGTTCTGTTGGATTATTTTCTAGTTTATTTGTAAATCAGATTCTAAATGACAACTCAGGGGATATAAAAATGCAATTTGCTGTAACTCCTGTTCCAGATGAGATTGATGGTGAGGGGCCTAAGTTGGCACACACTGCTCCCAGGAGGCAATTAGTGATTACACTGGATGGATACCTAGAATTTAAAAGTTGTGATGTTGACATTATGGATGATGAGCATCAAACAATCATTACTAGAGGACAGATACTATTAGCTGATGACCTTGAGGGTGCCGGTCACGTGTGGAAATTTTTGAAAGATGAAAAAGGTAATATGCGCCCGTGGGTTAGGTGCTATGTTCATCTAGGTGAAGAGTACGAACATTTCATGAATAAATTAAAAAAATAGATTCAATGGAAAAGCTTAACCTTACTCCATCTGAATCATTTCTGCTCTTAGATATAGAAAAAAAAGATGGTAAGACTCTTATGAAATACGGACTTATTAATTTGCTTTTCAAGAGGGTATTAGTTGCGAATGTTCGAGTGGTTAATGAAGGAACTCTGTTTAAAAGAATAGTAAATAAAACATATATATCCAAAGGAGAAAATTTTAATGATTTGAATCTAAAAGCTCATGAGAGAGTATTTTACGCGGTGATGTTTGAAAAAGATGAGCTAGAACTAGTTGAATTGATTAAAAAAATATTTGAGCAATATAATTATGATGATTTTTATGATCTTTTAATTAACATGCAAACTCAATCTGGAATTTTATCCGTAACTGAAGAGAGAAAATTCTTCAATATTTTTAGTAAAAAGAAAAAGAAACTGACTCAAAAAGGGTTGGAGATTAAAATAAAAATTAAAGAATTATTAAACCAAGGAAATAATAATCTCTCAAAGTGGTTAGTTGAGGATCCTGGCAGAGCTAAGGCATATATGGTAGCATGTGGAGCAAATTTATTACTTCTTGATGAAAACAATATTGGATTATTAAAGAAATATGATAAAGATTTAGAAGAGGTAGATAGATTGAAACATGAGGATTCTGGATTTCTATTTTGGGGTGATTTTACTGGTGCAGGTTTAAATGGAGAAGCTAATGGTGATCTTGATTCTTTATCAAGGGATTTTAATTATATAAGTACTTTTGATTCATTTGATGGTCTTGACTCAGGCTTTGAAAGTGCAGCAGGGGGAGATGGTAGTGCTTGTGGGGGATATAGTGGTTGCGGTGGCTGCGGTGGAGGCTGAAACAACACGCACAAAGTATTCGGACGATCCAATATGGTTAAGGATAAATGGACTTGTTTTTGATGATAACAGTGATTCTTTAACCTTTTCAAGACGATTGGCTAGAGATAATGGATGGTCTCATTGGTTTGCATTAGAAGTAATCAATGAATATAAAAAGTTTCTATATTTGATGTACGTTGCAGAACATCCTGTTACACCGTCTATTGAGGTTGACCAGGCTTGGCATTTACATATGATATATACACGCCATTATTGGGAAGAATTTGCAAAACATATGCCTTTCAAGCCACATCACGGACCAACAAAAGGTGGTTTAAAGGAAAATGAAAAGTATATAGAGTGGTATTCTAAAACGTTAGTCTCTTACAAGCAGACATTTAATATGAACCCACCTGTAAATATTTGGCCAGATTCAAGTTTGCGATTTCGCAAGGGGCAAACTTGGCAATGGGTTGACACATCTCAATACATATTACTTAATAATTCGGTAGGATATGTATTAATAATTATTGGTTTATTATTGTTTTTATTTCTTGATTTTTCTGGACATTGATTTGTGAGTGATTCTTTATCAAAACATAATACCATTATAATCGGGGCAGGGCCTGCTGGTTTAGCCTGCGCAATAGAGTGCCAAAATAAAAATATGCAATTCTTATTAATTGAAAAATCAAATAGAGCAGGAGGTAGAGTTGGATCGATAAGGGAGGATGGATATACTTTTGACTTAGGATTTCAAGTATATAATTCAGCATATGAAATTACTAATTCTTTATTGAGTTTTGATGACCTTAAACTGGAATATTTCAGACCAGGCGCAATGATACATGATGGTATTTCTTTTCAAATAATTTCTGATCCTTTAAGAGATCTGAAACAAGTTTTTACTACACTTTTATCAAATGTGAGCTCTCTATCAGATAAAATAAGAATTTTTAGATTGAAAAATCAACTTAATGGTTATCAAATTGATTTAGATGAGAGCAGTGACATAAGCACATACCAATATCTATCAAACCAGGGGTTTTCTGAAAGAATCATCGAGATGTTTTTCAGACCTTTTTTTTCAGGAATTTTTCTTGAGAAGGGACTTGTTACTTCTTCAAAATTCTTTAAATATGTTTTTTCAAAGTTCAATAATGGTCTTGCATGTTTACCAAGAGGTGGTATGCAAGCAATTCCTGATTGCTTATTAAATAGAATTGATAATAGAAATATAATTTGGGGACGCGAATTATTCAAAATTGGCAAGCAGAATCATATTTCATTCAAAAGTGGCAATAGTCTAAAGGCAAAAAACCTAGTGTTGACTGGGGAAAGTTGTAAATTTTTCTCAAAATCAATTCCTAAATACAACTCATCAAAAACAATTTACTTTTCTACAAGTGTTAATTTTATAAATGGGGATTACATTCATCTTTTCCCTTTGGATGGATTAATAAATAATATTGCCATCCCAACATCAGTCTGTAGTTCTTACTCGGAAAATTCAAATCATTTAATATCTGTAACAACAATTAATTGTAACCTTTCAGAAAATAAGATGATAAAAAAAGTAAAAAAAAAGCTTATGAAATATTATGGCGGAGAAAAAAAAGATTATCAATTTTTAAAATATTTTGATATTAAAAAAAGTACTCTACTTCAACTACCAGGTTATTATGATTTATCTAATAAAATAAATGAAAATGTAATTCTTGCCGGTGAGCAGTATGTGAACGGTAGCATCGAAGGAGCAGTTATTTCTGGGATTAATGCTGCAAAATCACTTTAAATGATAAAACGATAAATTATCAACTCTAGCTAAACTAGAATTTATTACACTGTACAAAAAGATCAACAAATGATTGAACTGAATGCTCGATTGGTTTAGAGTACCCTCCTCCCATAAAAATCACTAAAGGCGTTTGATTTTTTCTTGCAAAATCTAAAACCATTTCATTTCTTGATATGAGTCCATCACTTGTCAATGATAAATGACCTAGCCCGTCTGACGCCAATCCATCAACACCTGCCTGAAAAAAAATGATGTCAAAAGATATATTATTTAGTATATCAAGATTTACATTCAATATATTTAAGTATTCCTCATCTTTCATTCCTTTTTCAAGTGAGATATCAATGTCACTTACCATTTTTTTTAACGGAAAATTTGATTCGCAGTGCATGGAGAACGTAAAAACGCTATCATCTTTTGAAAAAATTGATGCAGTGCCATCTCCCTGATGAACATCAAGATCAATAATAAGCACTTTGTTAATTTTTTTATGATCTCTTTTTGCAATCATTGCACAAATTGCCAAATCATTAAATATACAATATCCTGAACCTTCAGAATAATATGCGTGATGTGTACCTCCAGCCATATTGCCCGCAATACCATTTGATTTTATTGCAGATTCTAATGCCCCTAGACTTCCTCCCATGATGTATCTTGTTCTTTCTACAATTTTATCGTTCCAAGGCTGCAGGCCTATTTTTTTCTTTTTTTTATCACAGAGCATTCCATTAATAAATAAGTTGACATATTCCCTTTGATGGGCTAGGTAGATATCTTCAACATTAATCATTTCAGGTTCTACAAATTGAATATCTAACTCCAATTCATCTAAAGTTCTTTTTATTAATCGGTATCTATCTCTAGGGAAACGGGAACGTTTATCAATTCCTTCTGTGTAGATTGGATGGTAAAAAAGCTCAAACATGGTAAGGAAAATTATTATATGAAAACATTATATTTGCGGACTATTTTATTAAGATTTTACAAATTTTAACAAACAGGATAACCTGAAAGTGTATAATCACCAAATATCTAGAATCGATAGGTATGTTTGCAAATTTGAACATTTTGATGTTTGCGAAATTTGAACCATCCTCGTTATATTCAAGTAATGTTTAAGAAAATCATATTCCTCCTATTGATAACTGGGAATTTCATTGCTGCAGGAACAAGAGTTCCTGTTTCTGATTTAGTTCTTAAAGATAGGCTTTGGTTTTACAAAGATTCTGTAGAACCATTTACAGGAGTTGCATTTCTAATATCAGAAGTTTCTGGCACAATTATCCAACAAGTTAATTACATTGATGGACTTGCTTGGGGTAAATATTATGAATGGTGGCCTAATGGCTCAAAAAAGGTTAATGGTACCTACCGTTTTGGATTAATGTATGGGCGTTGGAAATTTTTTTATGAAAATGGAAACATATTATGTGCGGGTAGTTACACAAATGGTAAAGGCCATGCCTCAACTGAGCTAATAGACAACATACCTCAAGAGGGTATTAGTGGACTTTGGACATATTGGGATGTTGAAGGTAGGAAGATAGAAGAAGGCTATTATAGTAGAAATGGTACAGAAAAAGGGAATTGGGCTTTTTGGGACCTTGATGGTAAAAAACGCTTAGGAAAAAAAATTAATTATGAGACCTTCGTTAATGCAAGTTCGTTTAAACATTTGGATGGTTCTTTTTTAGTCTCAGGACCATCTGAGAGTTTAACAAATGTTTATACTCAAGCTCATGGAGTGATTCGTGGAGGAAAGCTAGATGGATTGTGGACATTTTGGGATAATAAAGGTTATTTATCTGCAAAAAAGCAATATGATAAAGGTGTTCCTTGGGGCCAACATACAAAGTACCATTCATCCGGTAATAAACTAGCCGATGGTAATGTTAAAGGGTATGATGATTATGGTGATTTGATTAAAGATGGGAAGTGGTTATTTTGGGATGAGGCTGGCATGCTAAAAGAAGAGGTGCATTTTAAAGATGGAAGAAGAGATGGTTTAACCATTTATTTCTCATTGACTGGTAATGAGAATGCCAAGATTATTTATAAGGATGATATACCCTGGAATGGTGAGTGGTTAACATGGCATCCGGATGGTTCAAAAAAGATTTTTGGAACTTATCTTGAAGGCGAAAAACAAAACCCCTGGACTGCTTGGTATGAAAATGGGCAAAAGAAATATGTCATGCATTTTAAAAATAATATCATGCATGGTCTCTATACAGAATGGAATGAAGATGGACGTTTAACAAAAGACATTGAATATGAAATGGGGAATCCAATTTCTGAATATTTGGTTGAATATGATGGAGATGGATATGTTGAAATAAATCGACGTAATGGTGAATTATCAGGATCTTGGATAAAATGGTATGCTAATGGCGTAAAATGTGAAGAAGGTGTATATAAATATGGTAAAAAAGGCGGTCTATGGACTAGTTGGTACGAGAATGGTGAAAAAAAATACCAAGGAAAATTTATTGATGGTAAACCGGATGCATTACACACTGAGTTAGATCAAAAAGGTCGTTTAACAAAAAGTATGGTATATGATGAAGGTTTGATATTGACTGAATATCATATTAAAAGGGACAAGAATGGGGCGACTGAATATCACAAACGAAATGGTGTGCTTGATGGACCTTGGACAAGGTGGTATTCCAATGGCAAAAAAGCTGAAGAAGGAATTTATAAAGATGGAAAACGTAGTGGTCAATGGAGCGGCTGGTATAGGTCAAATAAAAAGAATTATAGTTGTTTCTATGAAGATGGTAAAAGAGCAGGAACATACAAGGAATGGAACTCAAGGGGTAAGAAAATAAAAGAAATTTATTATAATAATGGTAAACGCATAAGAGAATATTTGTTGATAAGGGATGGAAGCGGGTTTATGGAAATCAATAAATTATATGGTTCTATGGATGGTCCTTGGGTTAGGTGGTACGCTGATGGGAAGAAAGAAGAGGAAGGAAAATATAAAAATGGAGTAAAAGTAGGTACCTGGTCGAGATTTAGTATTGATGGAGCTATGATAGAAGAATGGAATTATGATAACCAAGGAAGAAATCTTTATGAAATAAGCTACTATGATAATGGTACTGTAAAAGAATATCGTGATTATTTTTCTAAAACAATTCAAGAATACAATATTGATGGTTCGTTAAAAGGTGATAAAATTCCATTTTAAAAGTAATATCTTGTTGGATATTTAAGAAAGTAAGCTTAAGGTATTTCGAAAGGTCCCCAGCCTTTATGTAAATTAACATAGTAGTTAAATCGTAATTTTTATAACTATTTATATTAGACTTAAACAAATTGAAAAATTTAACCAAAGGAAAAATCCATGAGGTATAGGAGATTAGGTAGGACAGGTTTAAAGGTTAGTGAATTGTCTTATGGTTCTTGGGTTACATTCTCATTTCAGTTAAAGCAAGAAGATGCTACGGAAATGATGAAGACTGCCTATGAGAACGGAATCAACTTTTTTGATAATGCAGAAGCATATGCCTCTGGCAGATCTGAGTTAATAATGGGAGATGCAATAAAGAAATTAGGGTGGAGTAGAGACTCATACATAATTTCAAGTAAGGTTTTTTGGGGTGGAGAAAAACCAACTCAACGTGGTTTAAGTCACAAACATGTTGTTGATGCTTGTAATAATGCTCTTAGGAGATTGCAACTTGATTATTTAGATTTGTATTTTTGTCATCGCCCAGACCCTGAAACGCCAATTGAAGAAACTGTAAGGGCTATGCATACACTAATAATGCAAGGAAAAATTTGTTATTGGGGCACTTCGGAATGGTCAGCGTCTGACATAAAGAAGGCTTATGAAATTGCTTTACAGAAAAATCTTACACCTCCTTCAATGGAGCAGCCAGAGTATAATATGTTTGCTAGAGAAAAAATGGAGAAAGAATTTTTATCCCTTTTCCAAAGCGAAGGATTAGGTGCAACAATATGGAGTCCACTTTCTTCAGGGCTTTTAACAGGAAAATATATCGATGGTATGCCTTCTAACACACGTACTAGTCTTGCTAATTACAAATTCATAAAGGATAATTTTGAATCAGAAGAATATGATGAAAAGCATCAAAAGGTGAAGGAACTAAATATTTTAGCAGAAAAGTTTGAAATTCCACTTGTTAACATGGCAATAGCATGGTGCTTGAAGAATCAAAATGTCAGTACTGTTATATTAGGTGCATCAAAGATAGATCAATTAAAGCAAAACTTGCAAAGTTTAGAATATGTTGAAAAGCTCAGTCATGAAATTATGGAAAAAATAGATGAAATTTTGAAAAAGTAAAGTTGATTCTGATTACAAATCAACTTATTCTCCTACCCATGTATACTTTAATAAAAGAATAAATGGGAAAAAATCTGGAAGACAGCAATCATAAAATAAATTATTCATTATCCTTAAATAACGCTCAATTTTACGGTCTTGTAATCTTACGAGTAGTTATTGGATGGCATATACTATATGAAGGGGTCTCTAAATTAATTAACCCCTACTGGTCTTCAGCTGCATATTTACTTGATTCCAAATGGATTTTTTCTGGATTAGCAGAGATTATTGTTTCAAACCCAACACTATTAACCATATCAGACTATGTTAACATGTGGGGGTTAACACTTGTAGGCTCTTGCCTTTTATTGGGAATGTTTGCTAAAAAAGCTGCATTAGGAGGTATGTTTTTCATTTCATTATATTATCTTTTTGCACCGCCTTTACTTGGCCTAGAATATTCTCGGCCCGGAGAGGGTAGCTACATTATTGTGAATAAGAATTTAATTGAAATTTGTGCCCTTTTTATTGTCTATCAATTTCCTACAAGTCATTTAATTGGTTTAGATCGATTGATTAAAAAATAAAATAAAAATTATCGAGGAATTGCTTATGAGTGAGAAAATTGAAAACAATACAGATAATAAAAGAAGGGATTTTCTCAAGGGACTTGCGACAGTACCAATTTTTGGATTTTTTCTTGTTAACCTTTGGGCAAAACTTCAGAGAGATGCTATCAAAAGAAAAAATCTTCTTACAGATCTAATTAATGAGAAAAAATCTCCTGCAATAATAAGTGATTTATCAAATAGCAGACACCTGAACATAGGTATCATAGGATATGGTGGAAGAGGCTCTCATTTGGTTAGGGGTGCTGGGTTTGCGACAAAAGGTTGGACTGACTGGGCATATAAAAACGCTAAAGAAAATAAGCTTCACAAGGCATATGCTACATTTATGGAACAGGAAGATCTTAATTGCTCATTGGTTGGTGTTTGCGATCTATTTGATCACAATGCTGAGCTTGCAATAGATGCATCAAAAAATAACATTCGTCCGGGCGGAAAGCCAAAGGTATCAGCAGTAAGATATCAACGTTACACAGAAATGTTGGAAAGGGATGACATTGATGCAGTGATAATTGCAACTCCAGATCACTGGCACTCAAGGATTACCATAGATGCTGCTAGGGCAGGTAAACACGTCTATTGTGAAAAAGGTTTGACTCGTACTTTTCAGGAAGCATTAGATGTTCATGATGCAATAAAAGAAACAGGCGTCATACTTCAATTGGGCCATCAGAATAGACAAGTAGAGGCAAATGATAAAGCTAAGCAAATTATTGACCAGGGTCTACTAGGCCCTATCAATCTTGTCGAACTTACGACAAATAGAAATTCTCCATGGGGCGCGTGGGTTTGGAACATTCATAAAGATGCAAACAAAAATACGATTGACTGGGATACATTTCAGGAGCCATCTCCAAATAAAATTCCTTTTGGGGAAGAAGCGTTAAAGCGATTTTTTAGGTGGAGGTGTTGGTATGATTATGGAACTGGACTCTCTGGTGACCTCTTTTCTCATGACTATGATCAATTAAATCAAATCATGGGTATGGGAATTCCAAAATATGCATCTTCTTCTGGTGGAATTTACTTTTACAAAGATGGTCGCGATGTACCTGATGTTTGGCA
>PBFM01000013.1 GCA_002718655.1 Fidelibacterota bacterium | reverse complement strand
ACCCGGGACTGCTAATTCACTTCTTTGAAGTCTAGATTTAGCAGGTTTGTAATATAAATGACTCATAAAAGTGAGTTTTTATATTTCATTAATTTTATAAAAGCGATAAAAAAATAACGAATTTTATTATAAATTTATTTCTTTAATACAGTTTTCATTGTTGTTTTTTGGGTTATTAACAATTTTAGATACTGGAAAGTAATCTATATCATCTTCTATTATGCTTGTATTATTTTCAAGAAATCTGTTTGCATCGTCATGAAGAAAATCTAAACCCTCATTATGTGACATTATTAAAGGCATTCTGGAGTGAATTTTAGAGAGATTTTCGTTAGCTTCTTTTGTGATTATACATACAACATTTGATTTATTGTTATTTATGATTTCTTCTCGCCATATACCCCCAAAAAACATTAATTCATTTTTAGGTATAGAAATAAAATAAGGTTGTTTATTATTATTAGTATTTTTCCATTCAAAATAACCATTTGAAATAATTAAACACTTTCTCTTTATAATTGATTCCTTAAATAAATATTTAGATACAATTGTTTCAATTCTTGAATTAATCACAAACTGAGTAATATTATTTTTTTTATTAAAAAAACTAAAACTCCAAAGTAATTTATCTATATAAAGTTTCTTCTTATCTTTGTAAATTGTATTTACGAGGCTAGATGGAGCAATGTTATAAGAAGGATTAGAATAATTCAGAATATTTGAAGATGAAAATAGCTTTTGAATTTTTTCCTTTTTTTCAGTGCTAACGAATCTACCACACACTACGAAGCCTGTGAAAGAGGCATTGGCGTTGAAACGCCAACGGTCATCCAACAATCTTTGAATTCACCATTTTCAGTTACTTTTTCCACGGTCCATTCAAATCCAAATTTTTTTCCATTTATATCTGTTAATTCAACAAAATAATAAGAACTGTTTTCTTGTTCTTGCACAGGTATTATATTGTGTTCTAAATGATCTATCATCATTGAATAAGAGGGGTTTTTAATCATTCTGATAAAATTATCTAATGGGCCAGTATAAACTCTATTATTAGGATGTGCGAACTCCCAAGTTTGCTCAATTCCCGCATCGATAAAAGGAGTATTGTTAATTTGTAGTGCTTTTAGTTGTATTAATATAACGTCAATAGGACTTATTGATGGATCTGGTTTAATCATTTCAGCCTTAAGATTAAAGGAAAAAAGAATTAATAAAGTAATGTAAAAAATTTTCTTCATAATACTAAAATAGTGTAATTATATTTTAAGACAATATGAATATTAATGATTTTATCCAGGGATTAATAATAGGACTTACCTTAATTATTGCTATTGGGCCACAAAATTTATTTATAATAAATCAGGGATTAAAAAAGTCATACGTATTATTTATAGTTCTTTTTTGCAGTTTATCAGACAGTATTTTAATTATTATTGGGATAAATTTATCGAGACCTGGACCAGGCAGCCCTAATGCATTAATTAAGCATTTTTGACCATTAACATTTAATTCTTGAATTCTAGGTCTAGGATTCCCTTTCCGTTCGTTTTTCATGATGGTTTTAAAAATTAATCCGCCTAAACCCATCTTTAGCCACATATCTAATACATGTACCTCAGATTTAAATGAAGCGCCAATTAAAGGAGACGGAAAACTGAGATCAAATATTTCAACTTGATTATCGCTTGGAATTTTAAACTCATAAGCTACTTTTTTAAAAACAAAAAAGGCTTTTAATAATTGGTCGCCAGTCTTAACTGCAGGTTCAAGATCCTTAGGCTTGATTAGTATTTTTTGATAAAAATAAATGAACCTTGTAATTATAAATCTTGAAAATCTATATAATAATGAAAATATCCTTATTCTCAATTGGGTGCCTGTTTAATAGATTTTGAGGAGTCTGGATTTAGTATGAGGAGTGCTGAATTTATAGCATTAATACGCTTATTTGCCTCAATGGTTTGTTCGGTTAATGGGAAATTATCATTCAACCATTGGTAATATTTAAGTGCACTATCAATTTTTGTTTCATTGTCATAATAGTTTGCAATTGCATAGGCAGCTACCAGCGATGATTTATCACCCGGATTCTTTTTAATGGCGTTTTTATATAATTCTATACCGATTTCAGCATCATGCATAATCATTGATTCGGCTTCCAAAAAAATTTTTTTACTATCTTCAAAATTTAATAAACCGGATTGTTTCATTAGGTAAGAAGAATAATCAGATTCAGGGAATTGTTCATGGATTTTATTTTCTATTGTTTTTGCTAATATTGAGTCACCTTGGCTTTTATGTATAAAAGCCAATGAAAACATTGCCTTCGAGCAAAATTCTGATTCAGGATATCCATTAATAATTTTATTCAGCCATTTAATGGCTTCATTCCTTCTATTAAAATTAAATGCTTCAATATCAGCTATTTGATAAAATAGTTCTGGAATGGAGCGGTTAGGAGGAGATTTTTGCGATACTTGCAGTTTTAAGCTATCTAAATCAAAATTTTCCTTAGGTCCGTCTTCCTGTTGTTTGAAATCTTCATGGACTTTAAGGTCCATCATCGCGTTTTGATAAATGGAAATAAAATTCTTATAATTTTTCGCCATAGGCGAATATATTGAACGACTATATTCCTTTGATACCATATCAAAATATTCGCTTGATTTATCTAAGTCCCATCTTTCTGAAGTATATATTTTTCCTAATTGATAATACGCTTCAGCAGATACTGCAGTTTTTTGATAATCATTAACTATTGATTCAAGCCGACTTTCTATCTCATCATATTCTCCTTGTGACTTATACAGTTGAACTAATTCCAGCTCTAAATTTCCCGATATTCGCTTGAACTTGTCATCTATCAACATGCTTTTGATTTTTTTCTGTGCAGTTTTGTAGTCTTTATTAATTCTAAAGATTTTTAATATTTGTAGATGCGCATTTTCAACCTTTTCTTTGGAAAGTGAATGTGCAATGACATTTGCATATCCTTCATTAGCAAGATCATATTCATTAAGCTCAAACGCCATCTCAGCTAGCCTTCCATATATTGCGCCCTTTTCATCAAGGTTTGAGACCAATCTCCCAGCTTCTTCGAGGTGTGCTAGCGATTCTCTATATTTCTTTAGTTCCTTCATTATTTTTGAAAGAGAAAGGTGACATCTTGCCTTTATTTTCTTTGAACTTGCGCTTGCTAGTAATGAGGTCAAATCATTTAGCGAAGTCTGTACATTCCCCTTCTTCCATTTGCAAAGCGCTTTCCAATAATTTGCCTCTTCTACATAAATTGGATTACCATGGTTTTGAACAACTCTTAAATTATCAATCGCAAGGTCATAATCTTTTCTATAATACCTTGCTTTTGCCAGCAACAATGATGCATCTATTACAAATTTTGATTCTGGATAATCAGATATTACCTTCTGACATTTTTTTATTGCCTTGCCATACTTATCCATTGCAGTTATGGGAATGGCCTCTCCATCCTTCTCCAGACGAAGTTTCTCTGCTTCTTCAAAATATTCTTGGGCATTATAAAAAGTATTGAAATATGCACAACTAGTAAAACTAAAAAAAAGCGCTAATACTAATACGGATAGAAAGTTATTTATGTTTGAATGGATGTACATTAGAGCTAAAATTTACTTATTTGAATTAAGGGTAAGAAAAAAATAATTTGTAATATATGGAAAAGACAATTCTAAACATTATTTGTATGGTTTTTTTAAATACTGCACTCTTTTCACAAAAAGATGATGAGTTAAAAAATTATGGATTCATAGAAATAAAAACTGATAGTATGAATGTACCTTTTTTTGTTGATGGCTATTTTGTTGGAAATTATCCTTTAGATGAACCCATTGCTGTTCTGCCAGGTTTCCATGAGGTTAGCTACATTCCTCCAGACATTCAAGATGAAAAAATAAAGGATAATTTAAGTGAAGGCATAAAGAGAATTTATGTAGCTAAAGATGATACCCTTGAAGTTTTTCTTTTTTATGACCACTATCTTTCTCAAGTTGAAGTACTGCAGGAAGAATTAAAAGTACAAAAGTACGTTGGATTTTCATTATTCGGTGTCTTGGTTTATGTTTTGTTGGCAATTTTATAAAACTATATACTACGCTTGTAAAATTTTTATTTGTAATTTTAGTAATGCAACATCATCATACACTTGAAGAAGGATTCAAATATCGCCCCGATTATGAATGGCCTGAAGAAGGAGCCAAAGAAGATTGTCCAAGATGCGGTGAAGGTCTTGAATTAATTGAAAATAAACCTACTTACTTTGGAAAGCCATGGTGGTGTCCACCTTGCCAGTGGCAGTTCTCACAGGAAGACCTTAGTCAGGCAGCTCTAGATTCAAAAGAAGAAGAATAATTCAAGCATTTGGGATTTGTGGTAGCTTATCCTCTATATCGTTCAGAATCCATGATACGACAGTAATGTCGTCTAAGTAGCCATAATTTGGTATTACATCCGGGATTTCGTCATTTTCATCTATAAAATAAGACATTGCAAATAGAATTTTCTTAATTATTAAATCTGGAAGGTCTTGATATATTTCTAATATTTTAGCAAGCTTACCTATGTCTTTGATCAATTCTGCTTCAACTGAATTTAATTTTCCTTCATCCAATAAATTTTGAATTTTTGTTCGTAATATGAAGACAATTGAATCTTTTTGCTTCACATCTATAACTTGAATCAGTTCCTTATAATGAATTTTATCTTCTTCTGTAATTTTAAATAATTTTTGAATCTTCATTGTTGTAAATTCACTAAAATTATTTAAATAAACAATGTCAATAGAAACAGAAATAAAAAACAGATTACATAAAAATCTAAATCTAATTCACTTTGAAATAAAAGATTTTACAGGTCGACATTTAAATCATAAACAAAACGAAGGTGGATTTCATTTAGAGGCATTGATTGTATCAGATGCATTTGAGGGTCTTAGTTTAATCAATAGACATAAAATGGTTTATGATGCGGTAGGAAACCTGATGAATAATGAGATTCATGCCCTCAGCATGAAGACACTTTCATCTAATGAGTGGAAAGGTGAGTGATGGGTTGGTTTTCCAATAATAAGGAAAAAATAAATTCTCCAAGTGAAATGTCTCCTCTTGAAGCAGTTACCCATCTTTGTGCTTCCATTCTTCTGGCTGATGGTCATTCTGATTTTGAGGAAAGAATGGTGTGGCTAAAAACGGTTGAAGAACTCTTTCCCGAATTCTCAAAAGAAAGAGCCGACAAATTTCTTAATGAAGCACATATTACTTTAAAACAAAAGAATGAAAACAAAAGAATGGAATATGTAATCGATGTACTTTATCGTATAAAAGAATTACTTAGCAATGAACAGATTCAATTACTGGGGCCTAAAATTTCTGATTTAATAGAAGCTGATGGAATTATAATGACAACAGAAACGGAAATTGCAAGGATTGTACAGCAAATCTTGGAAATTAAAATTAATATTGAAGAGAGTAGGTAATTATTTTGTCAAACATTTTAATTATGGTTTAAAATAAGAATTCTCTTGATATCTAACCTCCAGTCCATCAACCCACATATTGTTCATTAAAAATTTAGTTCTTTTTTTCAATTCTTTCCCATAAGCTAGTTCCATTATTGTCTTTACCTTGGTGATTCCATTGTTGTTTTGAACATCTTGAATGCTAATCAATTTATTCTCTTTAAATTCCATGATTGATTCAATCAATGAACCTGAAGTGTCAAAATACCATGATCGTAAGGAATTTGAATTTTGTTCCCACATTATTATGGTTTCACCTCCATATTCATCATTGTTTATTGAATTGGTTATTTTTACAGCATTACCGTTCAGTATTCTCTTCCAGGTTATGACTTCTTTCATTTTTCTATTATTTGATGGGTCATTAAACTCGCCTATAAACTGTCGTCCTAGGAAAGGTTTAAATCTTATTAGATGTTCAGATAAATCATTATTCATATTTATCTGAGCATTAAGTCCGCAGAAAATGCTTAGCATAATACCAGTTAATCCTTTAAACATATTTTTTATCAAAATCTGATTAAAATTCATCACATTGAATACTGGTCAGTACCTAAATGTTGGAATGAAATATAATAACTACCTAGTACCCAACTGGAAGAAACATAAAAGAGACTATATTTATGAAATATATAAATCATTCCATCTTCAAAACCTGCATTTGCTTCTCCAATGATAATTTTTGGTAACTTCATAATTTCAAATCTACCTTTTTCAAATTCTCTTACCTCAGAAGGAATATCAAATTTGTTAATAATCAAATCAACATTCATTATTTTTCTATACTTTTATAAGACTAAAGATAAAATAGTGACTAAACATGAAACCATAAAGTTATTAGCTCAAGTTATTAAAAATCATACTCTTGTAGTTGATTAAATTCGAAGGAAAAAAGAATTGAATTTCCATTCACTATTTAAAATTGCAATTATGTTATTATGATTAATATTATTTTTATTATTATTTATTTAGTCAAATTTTAAAATTATGCAAATTATAAAATCCTTTTCCGTTAAAATATTACTATCTATGTCAATTATGTGCGGACAAAATATTATCACAAAAGATTATTTGCGCACAATTTCACAGGTTGGGGCCTTTATTTATTTAGAATATGGAATAAGTAATGAAAATGAACAAATATCTGCTAATAATAAACCAAATGAATTTGATACGTTTTTCAGAAATTCATTGAAATGGAAAAATGAAGATATTGAAAAAGCTAATTTCGCTAGTGATATTTTAATCTATGGAGCTTTTCTAGGTAGCATACCAATAACCCCCATGTTATCATTTAAAGATTATAAAGAAATACTTCTCCTGAACTTAGATGTGATGTCCACTACTGGAATAATAACTAATACGGTTAAAATGCTTTCAAAAAGACAGAGACCATCTTCTTATTTTGGAATTTTAGATGAGGGAAAGGAATCGCATCGCTCATTTTTCAGTGGTCACACTAGCCTTGCATTTTCAATCGGTACATCTAACGCAATGTTATTATCAAAAATATTTCCTGAAAAAAAGAACGTTATATGGGTTGCTAATATTGGTTTAGCAAGCTTAACAGGATTTTTTAGAATTGCAGCTGACAAGCATTATATGACAGATGTAATATTTGGAGGAATAGCTGGTTATTTAATTGGTAAGGCTGTATTCAATAGGTACAATGGGAAAATTCCATTAATATCGTTAAAAATGATAAATAATACCCCATATGTAAATTTATCTTTTAATATAAAATAAAAAAAAAGGGGACTAACTATGTCCCCTTTTAATTATTTTCCTCCAAACCAGGACCAAAATCCCTTCTTAGATTTTTTTCCACTGTTCTTACCAGATTTTTTGCTTTTCTTCTTACCCCATTTTTTCTTTTTTACTTCTTCCATTCCGTCGCTATTATCTAAATCCATTGCTGATATGGGAGTAACAACACTAAATATAAGGGCAAATGATAGAAGCCACTTTAATTTGTTTTTCATAATGATTTTCCTGATAGTTTATTTATTTAGTAAATCTTATCTAGAATATACTATCTAAATATAGATTTCTAAAATAGGTTTGTTTTTTCTTATCGATAATAATCAATGTATTTTAGCAGAGCTACAATTAACTCGGTATTCAAAGAAATCCTCAGGGACAAGATTTATCTCATCTTCTTCAATTTCTATACCTTGTTCTTCAAATAAATGTTTTTTCCAATTCCTAGCACGCTTTTCATCAAATTCCAATTTTGTGAAAGTTCCCTCAAGAGTAACCTCATTCCCCTTGGCGGATAAAGGGAACACAATTTCACCGTCATGTACTTTTGCTCTTATTAATAAGTCATTATCACTTTTATCAGCAATCATTATCCAACAGCCTCTCATTGGGCATACCTCAATAATTTTACCCTTTATGATAATTTCATTGTCTAAATATCTCTCAGCTGAATCGAGAATATCTTTAACCTCAAAATGTTCCTTTTTGGACAATTCTTTTCCATAATTACCAATTGGGTTCTTTTTATTTAGTAGTTCAATTTCAGTCACTGCTCTGTCATTACACGATATGACGATTAGTAAAATTTGAATTATGATTATATTATGATTTAATATCATTTTATTTTCTCCAAATAATAATTATTTATAATGCGTTTAAATGTCACAAGATACTATCAATTACCATAAGAATGTCAATAATATTAAAGTTTGAATCATGATTCATATCCATACAGGTATTAATAGAATTACTTCCTGTTATGATATATGAAATAAAAAAAATGTAATCAGACATATCAACATAACCATCTTCATTTATATCTCCATTAGGTTCAAGACAAGGAAGGTCTTGAAGGTTGTATTCCAAGAAAAATTCTACTAAAATTTCCGAAGCATTTACAACAGAGGGAGAAACATAAGGAGACCCAAACCAGTCATGCCCTCCACCTATAATCATATAATGTACAAGTTTGACATGAGAACCTAATCTGAAATATTCATATTTATGCGCGGATAGTTCATTTGTATTACCTGATAGTGTATCAATTTGTGTCAAATCAAATTTATTTATGTCTTTCCAAAATTCCATGGCTTCCATTGGTGTCAACGAACCATCAAATGATGGAGGATAATAATCAACGACTGCATCTTCAGTTCCATGAAAATGAATTATTGGGGTTTCTTTTTGATTATTGCAAATTTGATTCTCATTTAACATGAAATTACCAGTGACAGATCCAAATGCTGCAATTTTATGGGATAATTCGCAAGATAGCTCATATGCCATATAACCACCATTAGACATACCAGTTGCATAGACTCTATCCAAGTCAATGTTATAATCTGTTGCTATGGTATCAATCAAACTTGAAATAAAATCAATATCGTCAAATGGATTAGAGTCCCAAAATGTACCAACATTCCACGATGAAATAAGACCATCAGGATATGCGACTGCAACACCTTGTGGAAGAGCATATTCATCCATTAAAGAGTAATTAGATTGATTGCTACCATTTCCTCCAAAACCGTGCATGTTTATTATTAACGGGCATGAGTCCTCAATATTTTCAGGATATGATAGAATATAAGATCTAGTTATCCCTTGATGTATTAAAGTATGTTCAGTTTGAGCTAAAGAAATTTTACAAAATGATAAAATCATTAAAATAGGAGTCAAAGTGGATGTTCTCATATGACAATACATTTACATTAGGTTATATTATGTTATGGGGTAGGGTTTTTTGCCAACTATATTCTTTCCGTGATATTCATTTGCGCCTATAAGCTTGTGAATCATATCAAAATTATCACTTGTGATTGAACCTGCAACTATAAAATCAATATCGGTTGAAAATGTTTTTATTAAACTCTTAATAATTTCCTTACCCAAGTTAGCATTAGGTTTTCCTCCAGAGGTAAGAATACTATGTATTTTTTTAATCTGACTAAGTTTTCGAACTTCTTGGATTATATTATTTGTTTGATCTATGGCTTTATGAAATGTTATCTTTAACGGAAAAGCTTTTTCACATAATTTTAATAAATTACTCATATCAATTTTGTAGTTGGAGTCTAAAACTCCAATAACAATGCCATCCAGAGAAAGATCTTTAAAATATTTTATATCTTGGCACATCTTATGTATTTCAGTGTTTGTATAATTAAAGTCTCCTCCTCTAGGCCTTATCATAACCTTGACAGGTAAGTTCACCTTTTGGATAATCTTTTCAACAATCATTTTATCAGGGGTTAAACCATCCAAATCCAACCTGCTGCATACCTCAAGTCTATCAGCACCATTACTGAAGGCCTCAACGGCTTCATGATAACTTTCAACACAGGCTTCCTTTATTATAGTAGACGTTCTACCAATCACTATTCTCTCCAATAATTAAATGAACAACAAATCTAAGGGTAGATAAATTTGATATTTTCTATTATATCAGGATGAAGACTAGCGCTAACTGGACATGTTCTTGCTGCAGTTTCGAGTATTTTTCTATCATTTTTATTAAATTTCTTAACAAAATTTATGATAATTGATACTTCTCCAATTCTTCTTGGGTTTTGAGACATTATTTTGTCTACTTCTACATTAGTTCCCTCAATCTTTATCTGATGCCTTTCTGCTACTATACCCATTATGGTTAACATACATGCACCTAAGGATGTAGCTACTAGATCAGTAGGTGAAAATGCCTGACCTTTTCCATTATTATCCAGTGGTGCATCAGTAATAATTCTGTTTTTCGAATTCAGGTGAATAGCTTCTGTTCTAAGAGAACCAGCATAGCGTATCTTTGAAATCATTTAATATTTCTCCTTATGGTTTATTGGCTGACACCATTTGTCCAATGGATTCTTTGAACAATTAATTATTTTAATTTTACCATCTTCATTGTTGATAGAGACGAATTTAAGATTATTTATATTTCTATTTAATATTTCAAGAGTATTATCCATATTTTCAGAAAATTCAATTAAATGTGTAGGTATGTTAGAATTATGGGAAAAATAAAAATGGCTAAAATGAAAGTTTTTACCGTTTAATGCATCAACCGAGTGTTTTTCAATATCATTTCTTGCAACGTAATCATAAATATAAAAAGCACTAACCTTATTGCCTTCTTGATCTTTGTAAGTGCCACCATGAATTGTTCCTTGATTTGAACAGCTTAAAATAGAAAACGCGGCCGTGACCAAGACTATTGAAAAGTTAGTTATTTTTAAATTTTGTATCACCAAGAACAAAAAACCCCACAAAAGTGGGGTTTAAGTATACCTTTTTTCGTAGTAAGGAAGTTAAATCTTTTCTAACTTCTTCTTAGAATCACATCCTTCCATGACTTTTGCCTTGTAAGATGTATTTTTGATAAGATTGTTGACTATCATCTTGTCGTCTACCTTTTTATCATCGTAAACAACTGTAGCAATTCCAGTTTTAAAATCAATAGAACAATCTTTTACACCATCAATCTTTTGGACAATATTTGTAACCTTGCCACCGCATGAGTAACTACAAACCATACCATCGACTTTAATTTGGCTTGTATTTTCTTTTGCAATAACAAATGATGTTAATAATGAGCTAAGAATAATTGCATATTTCATATTATACTCCTTTCAGTGTTTATGGACGCGCTTAATACTATTAATTTTAATACCTTTATGGTTGAAATTGGAAATGGTTTTAGAATTAATTTTCAGCCTTTGCGAGCATTTTATTTAATTTCTTCTGCGATATTTTCATTTTTTCAACCGCCCTTTCTAGACTATCTTGATATCCTATTTTTGAAAGCCCTTTACCCCTGGCGGTTATGGATGAAATACTTCTCTTTCCATCTTTCTTTTTTAAGGAAAGATCTAACATAATGGTGGTCATGTACTGTATCCCACTCATCCCCTTTATCTCTTTTCTGTTGACCTGTGATAATTCACCAATCAAAACATATATAGAATTTTCATTTATTTCGTTACCTGACTTTTCTACAGCTTTTGAAACTATAATTTGAGCAAGATCAGATCTATTTCCATCAATACCAACGATACTTAGGTCAAAGCTAATAGATTCATTTTCTTCAATCTCATAGGCAACATCAATTACAAATTCTTTAAGCTGTCTTCGATACTTTTTTAAGGCTCCTGTTGGACTTAAACTTATGGTTAGAGCATTATTATCATTATCAACATCATTATCATGAGCTGTTATCTTGGGGGCATATACTCCATCTTCATCAGTTTTCCCTCTATGTGCAATGTCACCATCCGCATACTTTGTGGTCATTGGCATATTTGCTATTGCTTCATTCGTTCCAGAAACCTTTAACTCAACGATAATTGGGTCATCAAATAATTTACCAGCAATTGCAGACTGATCATCGCCAGATACTAGATCCATATTGATTTTTGAGAAAAGATCTTCAATTTCATTATTCAATTTACTTTCACTGTAATTACCATAGCCCAAATAAGGTATTTTTGATATTGAGTTAAAGTATGTCATTTTTGCCATGACATCTGGAATCATTCCTTGAGCTTGCGAATAATTTTCTAAACTTGAATAAATCTCACCGATACTAGCTTTCCTTTGAGCCTGGGTAACATATGAATCTACAGATGAATTCATGTCATCCAATTCAAATCTTAAATTATTAAAATATTTTTGTTTATCGAGAACCGCAAAAACATATACCATATCATCATGAGTTTCATTCTTGACGACTTCAACGCCACCAAGAGACTGGTCTACAGATGTTTTAATATCTTCGTTAAATGATTCTGAGGTCGATACCTCATCATTTTTCATAAACTCAGATTGACTGGTTTCTATTGAAGCGTTTACAGATACTTTTAACTGACTAGCAATGAAAACATTTGCATTATCTAAAGCATTCTGATAAGAAACCCCTTGGCCTATCCCAATAAAATAATTTTTTTTATCATATCCTTTTAGCTCACCTTTAAGAAACCAATCTGGCGTCTTGGCTTGGATACTACCACNAATCANAAATAAGACAAGAGTAAAATATGATTTACTATAAATGGTTCTTTTCATATTANTTAATATNANTTGAACATACACTAAAATCAGTCATAATCTACCTTGAGTATGANCATTTTCCTATTTACGTTTACTTTTCTTAGTGTACCAGATGTGCCTTGTTTATTGAAGTATTTTTTTACATAACGATATACTTGAGATGATTTATCATAAACTCCTGCATCACACCATATTAGATAGTCCATTGTTTGATTTGTTACAATATTTTCCTTTGAATTATTTGATACTTCTTCAATCGCATCCATTAGTGCGAACTGAATTTCTTCTATCTCATCTTCATCAAAATCATCGGATATACTAAAAACCATCTTATATTGCACACCTTTATCAACATCCTTCTTCCAATAGTTTCTAACTCTAGATAAAACTTTATCTATTGCATCATTCATGGCTTCTTCTACGGAGACCATTAACTCACCTTTTCTTCCTTGGCTATATCCTGTCTCAGTACCAAGCAACCGGGCGGTAGTGGTTTCATATGCTCTTAATGTAATGGCATATTTTTTAGTACCATATCCTGCATCTTCATTCACACCTGAAAATTCTAAATAAACATCGCTTCCAACAGATAGAGCCATTTGATATGCGAAATCTTCTCCCCTATCACCAAGGTCTAATTGTGCTTGTTGTAGTCCAGCCATTGATTCTTGCTGCTCTGGCACAACGACCTCATACTGCCTAGCGGTGAGGTAGCTTTCTACCACACTGGCCGCATGTTTATACTCTTTATTATTTCTTAATTCATCAATTGGGCTTTGTCCCTTACTTACGCTAGGAATAACCATTATGTACGGATTGCCTAACTGCGAGGTTAGCTCTGCTTGACTTTCAATAATCTTTAGACCTACCAAATTATCAACAAGTAATTTTTTATTTATCTTATATCTCTTTATGATTTTTAAACTTTGACCTTCGTTTACCTTAATCTTTTTTACAATCATAGGATCTTCGTATGTAATGTACTGTACTAAATTACCTTCGCTGAAAAATTGCTGCTCGTTGTAACCAAATTTTTGCCTTTCATCTGGGGCTGATAAAATTGGGTCTGTGCCACCAAATAGCAAATAATACAGTGCAGATCTTTTTGAATCTAATATGGCATTGGGAACACCAACCTTATCCACATCCTTTCTTTTTTTCTTTGCTTTTTTTCCAACTCCGTTATAGATGCCTGTTGCTTCGATCATTACCTCATTCGATGAAACGACCTCGACGATTTTCGCTTCTCTAGATACTGGAAGCTGGGCCTGGATCATTGTATTAATTGTAAAAACAAACATTATAATTTTTTTCATTTTTTCCCTCAATATATAATTTATTTTAATTTTGACATTACTTAATCTACTAGGGTGTCAATACTTTTTAAATGGATCTAAGAACCCAAATACATCAACACTAGTTTCACCTATGGAGTACTCTATTCCAACTCCAATTGCTAAACCGCCAAGGGATAGATCCGTAAAACTTCCTATGTCTTTAGCTTCATATGAATCATCTCCCTCTTCATAGCTAATTCTAAACGGCATGGCTAAATTATAACCAGCACCAAAATGAATATAGGTATCGGCATTAATCATTAATTGAATACCTGTTTGCGCCTTTAATAAGGCTGATGTGTATTCATAGGATCTCAACTCATCGTCCTTCTTATTATTTGAAAAAGAAAGAATTTGTCCACCCAAATCTATCCCAATGGGAATGTGCAATCTTCCAAACCATAGTTTTTTTGTTACCCCCAAACCAAATGAATATATTAAAGGTGTAAGTTTTTGGTCTTTAGCAAACTGTGTCCGATCTGCGGCTAAAACACCTGCGGACAGACCCACATCAAAAAAAGTTTGTGATATGCCTAAAATCGGTGCAAGATTATAACTTTGTAAAAACTCAAACATTACAGCAGTAGTAACTGTGTTATCGATTAAATTATAATTCTCATACAGTTCCGTATCATTCTTATTAGATACAATCCCAGAAATCAAATAAAAATTAGTATGCCATGGTTCGAGGTTCATTCCTGTAATCAGACCTCCTCTAATTTTAGTATCTATTCCAAGTCTAGGATGTTCCATTACTATGGAACCTATGTCACCACTCTTCCCATAAACCAATTTTGCTGTCGACAATGAAAGAGGATCCTTATCTAAATTAGCAGATTTTGATACTCTTAAGAAGCCTAACTTTGATTCTACCTCATTGCCGTCGCTATCTTCAGTTAGTTCAATGAGAAAAAATCCATCATCCAAATGGACTCCATCTGTTAATCCTAGATTAAAATTATAGCTTCTTCGATTTTTTTCAACAACCTGGGCTTGCAATTTAAAATCTGATAATTCACGGGTTTTAACATTTAAATTTTTTGCAAATGCTAGCATGGCTCCAGCCTGCACATATGTCTGAGGTGTCGTACTGAATGACTGATCACCGAATGTATATCTACTGTATGATGAACCACTAGGAGCAGCACCATTTACTAGGCTAATAGAATTTGATGAACTTGTGGTAGCTTCTAGGACATTTTCAATTTTTGCATTTCCCTCAGAATCTACTTTTACCTTCCACCATATTATTCCCCCTTCAATCTTAACTTGAAGTCTTTCCTTATTTGGTTCGTCCTCATCCTTATCCTTAAATGTTTGAATTTTTTCAATAAATGGTAGATATATATATGCAGAATTCATTAGTGATGCTAATTGTTCAGTATTGAGGCCCAAAGATTTAGCTTTAGTGGCTGCAAATGTTTCAAAATCAGAATCACTTTTTAAATTCTTACCTCTTTGCATTTGAATATCTGGGTCGTTGAGAATTTCAAGAATTTTTTTGACGACAGTGTTTTCCATTACTTTTGAAAGTTCGCTAACATTCACAGAATCAAGGTTATTAGCTTGTCTATTAAAATCATCAACCTGTTCCTCTGGCAGTGTGTTAAAGTCAAATCGAGGAATTTCTATATAGAATTTCATTAAAGCATTTAGAATATCAGTATCCACTACCCTTGTATTTTTTGCTCCACCAGGTTTTATCCAAGCTGTTTCAAGGGAGCTAACAGATTTTCTAGCATACTTACCCTGCTGTGAAAAAAGATAGGATGTTAGAATAATTAAAGAAAATGAAAATAACATTAGTTTTCTATTCATGATCGGTTTGCCTTTGTTTAATTAATAAACATATTAACATTTAAATGATAATACATTGTCTTAATTTAGTAATTTATTTTATCAAAAGTGTGAAACATACAAATTATGTCAATCTAATCATTCAAAATCATATTCCATATAATAATTTGAATAAATGATAATTAACCTTAAACTTTAATTGTAAGCAGCATACCAACATAATGATCAGTATAATAAATAAGGATAAAAAAATGAAAAGTCTATTATTAATATCAACTTCCTTAGCCTTAATCTTCTCTGGGTGTTCTTCATCAAAGCCGCAGGCAAACTTACCTAAAGGATATCCAGACTGGTATCTAAACCCACCAAAATCAGATAAATTCATTTATGGTGTTGGTCAGGCAAAAAAACAAAATCCAAGCATGGCCAAAAAGGTTGCAGCCAATAGAGCTAGAGGTGAAATATCTCAGGCGGTTAGCGCTAAAGTAAGCACAATGATCAAGGACTTCATGCAGGAATCAGGCATAGGTGAGAATGCACAGGCACTTGAATTTAACGAAGCTGTAACTAAAACTGTTTCTAGCAACGTTCTTAACGGTAGTACTATTTCTAAGATCGAACAATCGAAAGATGGGACCATCTTTGTTTTAATAGAAATGTCGACGGAAGAAATGAAAAAAGAAGCTGTAAAGGCTGCTCAAAACAATGAAGCTCTTTTTAATGAATTCAAAGCTAGGCAAGGATTTAGTGAATTAGAGGACGCGATTAATAATATGTAAGCTATTATGAGATGTTCGGATGAGGTTTTTAGCTATTCCTCATCCGTATTCTCATCATAATATAATTCAGAATCTGTTTTGAGAATAGTTCCGCCCCAGGTTCCGATAATGAATCCTCCGTCCATTGTTTTATTTATATCAAATCCTCCAAACCCGTCCCCATAAATCGTAACGGTCTCCTCATTAGGTCCCCACTTATGTATCCAAGTACCCTTGTTCTTATGTTCAGCCGTCCAGGCTAAGCCACCTTCAGAGGTGGTTGTAATTGAGAAATAAGGTAATCTTTCAGAGAAATTTAGACCACTCCATGATAGCTCTTCCATCAAATCGCCATTCTCATCTAGCTTCAGACATACAACCTTCGCAACAGCGCTACATCGAAAAATATCATATCCATGTGCACACTTGTCACCTACGACAGCATATCCACCATCTTCTAATGCAACAATGTCATCTGCTTTTTCCATATAGGGACCGCCGTATGTTTTTTCCCAAATAACTCCCCCGTTTTTTCTCAATTTCAATATCCAAAAATCTTTATAGTACATGAAGTTGAATGCACAATCGTAGGACTGATTTCCGTGACTTTTTTCCCCAACGACCACTAGCTTTCCATCATTGGATTCTATTATGGAACGAAATATGTCATCCTCACATTTACTACCATACCATCGCCTAGCTAATACCGATCCATTAGCATTAAACTTTACAAACTGAGCTTGACCTCCTCCCGGACCTCCTACAGCATAGATATCTCCACTACTATGTTCAATGGCATCTTCATAAAATGGATATGCGCCTTTTGTTCGGCTTATATTCTTCCACATTTCATTTCCATTTGAATCAGCCTTTAATATTCCCTCTGCACCGGCATACAAATAGCCTCCATCCATTGTCTGCACAACGGATCGGGTGTAACCAAAATCTCCCAATGTATATGTATTTTGCCATTCTTCTTCACCATATTTATCAAGCTTCAATAGCCATGCTTGGCCTCCCAATCCACCAGCAACGATATACCCACCATCTTTTGTTTGCCTTACTGCACTTTTTACATTATTCACATCTTTTTCAAATGTAATTATTGGTTCGGGGTCAGTATCAATATTTTGATCTAATTCATTAGATTCATTACTACATCCATTGAAAATTATTAGAATTGCAATGACAATCACATCAAGGGTTTTCATTTTATGATCAACTTGTAATTTCATACACCTTTTATTTTATAAAATTAGTGTCATGTTCATAGGTTAAATCAAAACTAAATTGTTTAATCATTTTCATGGATTGATTTCTTTTACCACCATCCAATTATTTTCCACCACAAACTGCCCACTCCAAGCCAAACCAATAGATGGTAGATTGATACTATGGCTCCAACCTTGAACCATTTAATGGGACTTGAGTATCCATTTCCAAAATATATAATAATTGGTCCGGTAGAGTAATTTGTTAAGCAACCACATAAACTTGATAGATAAGCAACTATTGGAACGATCAGAAATGGATTCGCTTCAAAACCTGATGCAATGATGAATATTCCACTAGAAAAGGCGATAATATGAGCGGTCAACATGGAAAAAAAATACATTGAATAAAAATATATTAAAGCTAGTATTAATATAGTATAAAAAGGCGTCAGGCTTCCAAGGCCTTGCTGCATTTCACTTGATATCCAGGAAATGAATCCAAGGTTTTTCAAACTTGTTGCTAATGTTAAAAGCCCTCCAAGCCAAATTAATGTATCCCAAGCTAGATGATTTTTCACCACATTTTCCCAAGTACTTACTCCCGAAAATAAGATAACGATAAGGCCAAACAATGCAACAGTTGTAGTTCCCCAACCATGAATGGGTTTTGTAGACCATAGAATAAGCATGAATATAAGAATAATTGAGAGTCTAACTTCTGAGCTACTCCAAGAACCAAGATCATCAAGGTCGTTTTGTACCTTTTGGCGTATGCTATCTACATTGGATATTTTTGGAGGTGAAAGATACCTAATTAGCAGTGGCAATCCAGCAAGACCCATGACACCTGGAACGATGGAGCCTAGTGCCCATTCAAACCAATCAAAATCTATTTGAAATATATCTTGGGCAGCTTTTGATATTAGAGGATTAGCAGCCATTCCAGTTAGAAACATTGCTGCAGTAATAAGATTTGCATGGGCTCCTACAAGATGTAAATATTCACCTGCTAACTCTGGTGTTCTCTTTGGCATGGATCCCAAAGTTCTTGACATTGAGTTGATGATCGGTGCAAGAATCCCTCCTCCTCTTGCAGTATTGGAAGGTACTACAGGTCCTAAAATGAATTCTGAAAGACATATCCCATAACCCATGGAAACCATGGATTTGCCAACAATTTTAATGCATACCATGGATATTCTTTTTCCTAAACCAGATTCAATGATTACACCAGAAATAAGAAATGCTATTACCACGAGCCATGTAGTAGAATCTCCAAAGCCAATTAATACTTCCTTGAGGGATAATAATTTGACAAGAACTGAAAAACATAAACCTACGAGAACAGTCACAGCCATTGGGATGGCGCGTAAGATCAGGGAAAAGATAATGGAAATGAAAACTATGAAAACATGATATCCTTCTTGATTCAAACCATCCGGAGGATTTAAAAACCAAAAGATAAATCCGAATAGAATGGGATAGAGTTTTTTTTGAATCTTTAATTGCATCTAATAATCAATGATCAAAGCTGCAATGGAGATTCCAATCAAATTTGCCACGACGTCTCTAGTGCTGAAGTAGCCGTTCTTACCTCTTCTGTCCTGTAATTCTTTCAAGATTCCAGCTGAAAAACTCAAACCAGAGCTAATGATGAGGCCGTCATTTTCAGAAACATCCATTTTATTGACCAGTACATACTGACAGCCAAGAGCTATTAGGCAACTATAGGTGAGGTGCTGAAGTTTATCAATTGCAAACCACTGATCTTTATCTACCTTATGTTCATTGGTATTTGTTACATCAACTTTATCTTTTGATATATGATCTTCAGAACTTAACTGAAACTGTAGTGAGCTATCTCCTCCATTTAAGATGCAAGACAATAGTAAAGTCAGCATAAACTTTTTCATGACAAAATCTAGTCAGAAAATTATGTGCGAATAAATATAATAAAAACTAATCATTCGTTGTCCGCTAGCATTATCTCTATTGACTATTAATAGCAATCTAACTTTAACACCTTTTTTGGAAAAAATTATTACAAAGCATGGAAGCTTTTTGTTTGACTAAATAGTAATTAAACACATTCAAAATATTTTGCTGAACAAGGTTTTATTGAAAGGATGGTTCTCTTGAACAATTAATGTGGTTTAAATGGTTCAATGGTCTTGATTATGAATGAATTTTCCTTGTAAAGAGAGTCTAAACGAATTTGATGGTTCGCGGTGGCTTTAGCAACTCTTTCTAAGGCTATGTTTATGTCCTCAATATTTTTCAATATTAATTTAATGTCATCTCTGTTTGATTTAATTAGTTCAAAGTTTCGTTTTGAGGTATTCTTTTTTTTATTCTTTCTTCCTGGACTCATGCCAAATATAAAGATGAGGACAAGAAACAGAAAAGAGCTGGATAAAAAACCTCTAAAAAATGGTCCCATTTTTTCTCCTTATATACAGTGTTCTAAAATATAGTTTTCGGAATATTAGCTTTTTTTACTCTATCGAGATTTAAATCATCCGGTAAGCCACCTGAGAATCTTGCATAAGAGGCAAGATCATTCAGATTAGAATATTTTCTAGAAGGATATTTAACATAATTTAATTTATCATATATGCTCCCGACCAACCAGCCGGTCCCAATCCATGCGCAACCTGAAAATGGAAGAAAAAAACCGTGTCCAAGGGTCGAAACTGTTCCAGCTGTGGCATGTTTTCTAACTAGGTTTGCAGGTGATTTTCCTTTTCGTAATTTAAGAACCCTAACCTGGCTGTAGTGCAAGATGGCTAGGCGGTGTGTAATTCCATTGAGTATGTATAAGGAATCATTTTTGATCGCAATTAATTCTCCAGCCTCGAAGGAATCATCAATTTTTTTAACATCTACCCAAGCTCCACGCGTATCGAAAATAGAGTATTCATTATCCATGAGGAAATTTTCTGATGGATTAGGAAGCGTAGAACCGCATCCAATCAGGAAAAGAACAATGCTAATTAGCAGTATTCGCATACTTACTGCTCCAGAATAAATTTTCAAATTCCTCTTCAATTTCCTTATATTCATGTGCAAGCTTTTTCAACGCAAGTTTGGGAAAAGCCTGTATCTCCGCTAATTTAATTTTATTCTTATCCTTCAACCAAACGTCACGATGCCACTCCAAGTAATATCCGCTGGACTCTAGAAACCACTCATATGCCCTAGATTTATCTGGATTGGTAAAATATAGATCAAACTGATCACCACCGAATGTCGTAAAATATTCCCCTGGATTTAAGAGCAACCTCAACGCATCGTCATCCATTTCCATTTTCATATTTTCCACTCTATTTGCTTCTATAGAAATTGGTTCCAGCTTATCCTCAAGCTCCGCAAGAGCGATGAGGTCAATTCTCCAAAGGCCTTTGGTCATTTTCAATCGAATCTTTACATCTCCTTTTGTTTGAATGGGTAAAGGTATTCCAACAACATCTCTGGCAATTGGTCCCGCCTCAAAGTCTGATCCTGCAGATATCCAATCCCCATTCTCATTCAGCACCTCCACCTCAATGGCCCCGAGCGTGTTTAGCA
This sequence comes from Fidelibacterota bacterium, assembly GCA_002718655.1. GTDB lineage: Bacteria > Fidelibacterota > Marinisomatia > Marinisomatales > UBA1611 > NZWG01. Next base: position 9,948 of record PBFM01000013.1, on the reverse strand, counting down.
AGCGCTGTCTGCTTTTTGATACCATTTTTTCCTCTCTTATAAGGCGAGCCATGTCTGCTACTCTATCTTCGCCCATATAATCTAATATTTTATAATAGATGAAAGTTGAAAGCAGAGACTGTCTTCTACCAATTATCAATGCTGAACTACCACTTTTGATATTTTCGAATGAAATGTCTATGTACTCTTTCTCAGCAAGATTGTCATCTCCAGCTTTTGAAAAACGTTCCTGCCCGTCAAAGAAAAGGATTTCAGGTAAAATATCACCCTCCTCTGCTTTACATGTGGCAGGCAGGATTATGGTCGACTGATAAAATTCATCATATACCGTTCTGATGACTCTTTTACCTTTTTCCTTCGGAAACGCCAATAACCTTAGAGTTTTAATATTGTGGGTCTCTAATGCCTCATTAGTTAATCTAATGTGAATCTCGTCACCGGATGGTTCGGCGTTGAATAAGGCGTCAATGTCTGTTGATTCCCAGATTGGGTTCGTACTGATGGAAAAACCTTCTGACATTAACGATAATGAATCCCCATCACTAACATAAAAAGTTGGGCAAGAACCAAAACATGTTTTCCCATCAAGGCATGCCATGGATAACCCTAGAGAAAGTACGGTCAATGCTGATAAAGGATTCAATCTTGAGATCAATTGATTTGATTCTGCAATGGAAACCTTCTCGGTCGGTATTTTAAAATCTCCCGTAGAGATCTGTGCTCTATTAATACCAAAAAGAGTACCGTTTCCGTAGATCAGTAGATTATCATCAGACATTTTCCATTCGCTCAATCTATAAACCAATCCACTGTTCATGTGAATGTTCAAGAATGGATTGCTTTTACTTGAGGGTGGTAAATTAATTATGGATCCGTCATCTTCACTGTGGACCATCTTCTTAGTGAATTTGACCTTTAATGGAGATATGAATCCGCCGCTACACGAGCTTAAAATGATGAACCATGACAAAACCATGATTGCAAGGATTTTAGTAAATGATGATTTGGTCATTCTATATCCCCATAACTGTTAATCCCAATCCTGCTCCTAAAACTAATAGTGTATTGAGCATGAATTTTTTTCTTAATTCTTTAATAAGTGATCTTTCATATATTTTCATAGCCTTGGATCTCTCATCCGGCTCTAAAATATTCATTATTTCATCGGGATATTGAAAATCATCAGGAATTTTTCCAAGTAGAAAATAATTCAATCCCAATGAACTTGGGTAATAATATAGAGTAATATTATCATTGATTGGTACCAATAGCATAGTGGTAATACAGGAAAGTGCATTCCCGTATTTTAAAATATTACTGTGCAATGGCATCCCCGTCAAATTTTTTATTCTATCTTTTCCTAATCTTCTAATTTCCTCAGGGTCAAATATTAATTTTGAATCGAAAGATATTTCCCTCTCAATTAATGGGTTTTTTTCAGGAGAAATCTCCATCTTAAACTTTTGGATGTCGATTCCATTTATGGTCTTTATTTTATCATTTTGAATGAATATGGATCCAATCTCATCGCTTTCTATTTGAATACCATTTTTACTAAAGTCGACTATTTTACCAACGATTTGATCACCAGATAAAAGAACAACCGAATTTAATCCATCAGGGATGGGCATCGTTCCTTCAGTTTTTATTGCCCTAACTTTAGCTATATCTCCGTGCGATTTCTCTTGTTTATTATTAGCTTGATCATTTGATTTTGATGATGAAAGCGCAGAAGGCCCACTATCTAAATTGGGATTATCGCGATTCCAAAAAAAATTCTTTGCAATGCTTACACCAACATTAACGAATCTCAAATTATCATTGCTAGGTATCTGACGCCTTGCAGTTGCCTCATCAATTTTGTAACCCGTTATATCAATCTGCCACTGGTAGCTTGATTGCTCATGGCCAAGCATGATTCCAATTCCAGAATAATTGTCACGCACAATTTCCTTATCAATATCAAATGACGGTATTGACCAATAATAATCAAATGAATGAAATGATCCATGAAGTCCGATATATGTAGCCGTTGTGTTGCTTGTAATGGAAGAAATAGATGGCATGTAGTGATGCCCATAACCCTCGTAATCTCGATATCTTGATGATAGTGGTATGTCAATTATCTGGTGCCAGCCTAATTTAAGCGGAACTGCTCCAATCCTAACATATCTTCTAAAAAGGCCTCCAAATGATATTACNTCTGGTCCCTGCCCTNTTATATTGTACATAGAAANATTAGTTGAAAATGATAAACCTAGCTCACCTTTTCTAATNCCCCTAACTCCCATNATCTCTATTTTCGGACTAGTGTGAAGCGATTGAANNNCTNNTGCTGAAATTGGAANCCACGCGGGGATGCTGACTGCTGCTGATATTNCTGAATTTTTTTCACCTACTTCTCTCTGAGTNATAACATGGGAACTACTCGCACATCCATTTAAATAAAAAAAGATTCCAGCNATGATGAACGTCATTTTGATGTTCATGTTTTCAAATCTGGTGTTCTTACTCATTAGCTATGACTTTTTTCTGTAATTAATCAATTTAATATCATGAATATCATTAACAATCTCCTATCTAACTATACATTAAGAATTTTTGGAAAATTTTCCCATGTCATTTTTAAGTGTTAAAATTATGGTAACAAGAATCATTAGTGAACCAATCACGAAATTAATGGTTAATGAATCACTAAAGATCAATGCACCGGCCAACATTGAAAAAGGAACCTGCATGTAGCTTGCAATGGCAGCCCTGCTTGCAGGTAATAATCGATATCCAAAAGTCAAAAATAATTGACCCAATTGAGAATTAATGCCTACTAGAAAAAGGAAAAACCATTCTTGAGGACTTGGATTTATCCAGTTCCCAGGCATGAATACTAACGCAAATGGAACGGTGAATAATGGGAAATAAAACATGATGACGTAAGGAGACTCTCCAAGTTTTGATGCTCTTCTCACAGATACGTATGATACAGCTGTGAGAAATGACCCCGCAATGGCTATTGCAACATCAACAAAATTCACATTTGGTATCTCTTTTTGAAACGGTAGATCTAGTATTATATAAACTCCAAAAAGGCCAAAAATTATGGATAGATATAAAACCTTACCTACGTATTCAGAAATGATGAATGAGGCAAGAATTGCTGTAAATATTGGATAAAGATATTGAATCACCGTTGCTTCCGGTATGCTGAATCTTTGAATGGATTCAAATACAAGAAACAACGCAATGGTACCAACCATACCTCGGAAGATCAATATTTTCTTATTATTGCCAAACGGATGGACGTTATTTTTCCATATAAGAAAGTAGGTAACAATAAGCGTAAAAATTCCCCTCATTAGAACGATTTGCATCGTTCCAATTTCATTGCCAGCTAATTTCACAAATACGGTCATAGTACAAAAAAAGAAAGCACTCAACATCATATAAAGATATCCCATTTATTTTATTCTAATTGTATAAATAAAATACTTAGTTACTTTATTTATCCCGGTGTACGGAATCAGGGGAAAATGCTGGTAAACAAATGGCTATGTATTGAGTATCTGTTTGAGGCGTAGAATACCTAACCCACTTCCCTTTTTCCGCAATTACCGCTTCTCCTTCTTTTATGCTTAGCACCTCCTTCTCTGTTTCAACTTTCATTTCACCTTTTAGAATAACTGTATATTCTTCAAATTCGGGTATTTGCCCTGGTTCTTCCCACCCTTTAGTTGAGGTCATTCTTGCAATACTTATTCTTTCCGTGCCCGTATTTACCCTTCCTATGAACTCTTCAATCTTTTTTGGTTTTGTTCCTACTGAATCAATTATCGTTGGTTTTTTTATTCGCTTTAGCATATGTAAAGTTCCTTCCCATTTTTCCTGCAATTTTATCTAAAAAATCTCAGGAATCAATCAAGCTAGATTTTCATTAATTTGATATAATTTCTCGATGGAAAATAGTTCAGTTTTTTGTGAATTACATATATAATAGATGACACAAGTATCCTATGGATAAAATGAATTTATAAAACTAAAATTGATATCATGCTATCAAGAATTTTTTTAATCAATCAAGGAAAGTGTTGTGGAAATGAGTGTAAAATGTGTCCCTATGAACAGAAACACAAAGGTCTAAGTAGTGTGATTAGAAAAGACGTGTTATCATCATTAGAAGATTGGGAAAGAGAAGAATTAAATGAAGAAAGTCTTGTGGAAAGAAAGGCCAGATTTGAAATTAAAAAAAAAATAATCCACATAATTCAAAGGTGATCACAACATAATATATTATTTCATGAAAATAAAATTCCTACCATATAAAATTCTCATTATAATTAATTTTGGTTGTTTTAAAGACTCTTCATCCATCAATATAAGTGGGGTTATTACTAATCCGACCGGAAAAGAAGTAGTTTTTAATTATCCAGATACTTCCTACAGGACACCAATCAATAGTAATGGTAGATTTAATATTTCCTTTCAACGTGACTCATCTGAATACCTATATTTTAGACATGGAAATGAAGCAACCGCCATGTACATTAATCCAGGGAGTAAAATTTCACTAAGCATTGATACGGAAATGTTCGATGAAACGATAGAATATCATTATAGTGAAGAATCTTCTTTCTTAGCAAGGAAGTACTTAATAAATGAGGAACAGGATCTTTTTGGTGAGCATCTGTATCTTAAAAACAAAGAAGAATATCATAGCATCATAAATACTCATGAGAACCAAATACTCCTTGAATTAAATAATGTATCTAATGAAAGTTTTAAAGAAAAAGAAATAGAATCCATAGCAATATATTTGGAGCAAGCTAAAACCCAGAAAGAAAAATTATCTGAATATACTCAAGACGAGCTTACCCATTTGTGGAATAAAAGGATTTTAGATAAGGAATATAACTTCTATGATATGCTCGACAAAACCACATCCAATGAATTTGAATTAAATTTGAGTTCATATCAGTCAAGACTAATGAAAATTCTCAGCAAAATAAAAGATCCTGAGTATAAAGAATTGGAAAAGTCAAAAATTGAACAATCAATAACTAAATGGAAAGAAAGGCGAAAGATCTATGATAACATGCCAATAGATGGAGACGAATCCATAGACTTTATTTATCCTGACATAAATGGCGACTCCATCAGCCTTTCAACATTACGGGGTAATCTAGTATACGTGGATGTTTGGGCAACATGGTGTGGTCCCTGCATAGCACAGATGCCTGCCCTAAAAAGACTTCAGAAAGATTATACTAAGAAGAGAGTGACATTTTTAAGTGTATCAGTTGACACGGATAAGAATTCGTGGATCAAAATGGTCACTGAAGAAAATCTTGGAGGGTTACAAATGTGGGCTAATGGTTGGAGTGAGATTACAACCTCTTATGCGATTTTTGGAATACCTAGGTTCATGTTAATTGATTTTGATGGAAAAATTATATCCGTAAACGCACCTAGGCCAAACGATGATGCAATAAGAGATCTTTTAAATGAGAATCTAAAATTTTAACCTCACTCTCCACTGAGGCGCCTGTTCATCAATTCTACAACAGATCTTTTTGGGTTGCTTCCTTCAAATAAAACCTGATATATCGCCTCATGAATTGGCATTTCAACCTGATACTTAATTCTCAATTGATGTACGGCCTTCGCTGTATGTACACCTTCAGCTATCATGTTCATTTTAGAAATTATTTTTTCTAATGAATTACCTTCTCCAATGGATTGACCAAGCATTCTATTTCTACTATATTTGCTAAGACATGTAACAATCAAGTCTCCAAAACCACTTAGACCTCTGAAGGTTTTCTCTTTGGCACCCATCGCAATTCCTAATTTTGTTATTTCTGCCATACTTCTCGTGATCAAGGCAGATTTGGAATTATCACCGTAACCGATTCCATCACAGATACCAGCTGCAATAGCGATAACATTTTTCATTGACCCACCCAATTCAACACCCTTTAAATCTTCATTTAGATAAATCCGAAGCATATTTGTTGAAAAAGTCTTTTGTATCTTCTCTGCTGTTTCCATATCATTCGAACCTGCAACTAACATTGTTGGATCTTTTCTTATTACTTCTTCTGCATGACTGGGCCCTGTGAGTGTGACGAATCTTCTGCAATCATTTTCTAGTGCATCCTTAAAAACCTCACTAACCGTCATTAAAGTGCCAACTTCAATTCCTTTTGCAATATTTACAATTATCTGATCATCATTGAAATCTGACTTGTTATCATGAATAATTTTTCTAATTGCATGGGATGGAATTGCAAGCACAATGATATTTGCATGTTTAATTGCATCGGAAATTTTATGTGTGAAATTAACATGGGATGGAAAATTGATTTCCGGCAAAAGATAGTGTTTTCTTGAATCAGCAATCTTATCAACAATATCTTGATTACGATGCCAGAATGTTATTTTTCGATGTTTGTCAGAAAGCACTCTCCCTAATGCAGCTCCCCAGGATCCACAGCCTAAAAAGGAAATCTTATCCAAAGCTATTCGCTATATAAAGATTCAATCACATCTGACCAATTTGCGTTAATTTCTTTTCTTCTGATCTTTAATGTAGGAGTTAATTCTCCATGGTCAATGCTTAGATCTCGTGGTAAAACCGCGAACTTTTTAATTTGTTCAGGGTCTGAGAATTGCTCATTTAATATATCAACCTGTGATTGAATTTCTTCTCTAATCTTGTCACTTTCTGTGTAATCCGATAGTTTTTGACCATTTTTTTCAAGCATTGATATTTGTTGCATTGGATCTTTAGGTATGTCATTGCTGTCCATACCTAACTTATCTCGCAAAATGGCCCCAACATCTAAAGTCATTAGTGCAGAACAATATTTTCGAGCATCACCAACAAGAAAACATTGGGATATTATCGGTATGGATTTCATTGTCTCCTCAATTACGAGAGGCGCAATATTTTTCCCGGAAGAGCTTACATAGATCTCTTTTTTACGACCAGTAATTGATAAATACCCTGCAGAATCTATATTTCCCACATCACCTGTATTTAACCAACCATCGATGAGCGTTTCATTAGTGGCAACATCATTGCGATAGTATCCTTTCATTACGTGATCACCTTTTATGAGAATTTCACCATCATCTGCAATCTTTATTTCTGTACTTGGAAAAGCTTTTCCTACTGTGCCGATTTTATTATTGTCCATATAATTCAGTGTTGCACCTGCCGTATTTTCTGTCATTCCATATCCTTCAAATAATGGAATACCAAGATCTTGAAATAATTTAAGAATATCTGGATTGATTGGCGCTGCTCCGCTTATTGCAAATCTTACATTAGAAAAACCAGCAGCAGCTCTTAGCTTAGATTTAAAAACATTCGAAAGGCCAGGAATTTTCAAACCAATGCGAAGGATTGCTTTAGATTCAATAGCTGCAACAATATTTGAGTAAACCTTTTCATATATTCTTGGTACTGAAATAAATAAATGCGGCTGAACTTCTTTTGCATAGTCAACAGTATTTAAGGGACTATCAACAATATGCATATGCATTGCCCTTCTGATCCAATAATGATTATCAACTAACTGACCAAAAACATGCGCACCTGGGAGCCAAGATACATAAAGTTCTCCTTGATGGAATTTCAAGATCCTTAAAACCTCATCAAGCTCAAATTTCCAATTATGATGCGTTAGCTCAACCCCTTTTGGATTTCCTGTCGTACCAGATGTGTAAATGAGTGATGAAGTATCATTAGGCTCAATGCTATCACAACGGCTCATTACTTCTTTATCATCAATACTTAATCCTTTTTTTAAGAAATCATCCCATGTGGTGACTTTTGGATGGTCAAGTAGTTCAACTCCATCCATCATAACAACCATTTCCACCTTTTCAAGTTTATCCAAGACCGATAAAAGACGATGATTTGGCATTTTTTCATTTTCGCCATTATCATTTGGATTATGACCAACAAATACAATTTTTGAATCTGAATTTCCTACGATCCATTCCACCTCATTAGATGAGCATGTATGATAGACACCTACAGCAACACTGTTTATGAACTGAGCAGCTACGTAGCTTATGTTCCACTCTTTTCTATTGTAACTATAAATACTTATTTTATCATTATTATTAATACCACATGCAATCAAGGACTTTGATACTGACATAACCGATGCATAAAATTCTTTCCAGTTACTAGTATCCCAATTCCCTGCCGAATCCTTAATGGAAATTGCAGCCTCATTTGGATATTTTTCTAAGTTTCTTAGTAGATATTTTGGAGTGTTCATATTGCGATATACCTTGTTTTTTATTTTAAAAGCATAAAATTCTTATATTTTAAATTAAAATCTAATCAATTTATGATGAATTTTTCCATTTATCAATTTTATTGAAAGAATTACTAGAAAACTTATGGAACACGGGTCATACGTAATTATGATGGATACGTTTAATTTCTTGAGTTCATTTTTTTCATTAAAGATTTACGGAAGACCTCATCGATAATGAATCTATGACCATCTTGTTCATGGATGCTTGAAATTTCATCATGATACTGATTAATATGCTTTAAGAATATATCAAGATTCAGCTCCACATCATTACCATCCATATCTTTTATTGTGTGTGAATTATAATGATTACTGGAATTAGTTTTTCTCTTTTTAGTTTGAGTACCATATTCTAAAGGTATATAAAAAATGTAGTCCATGTATCGATTATTGTAATTGTCACAATCAATTATGCTATTCCAAGGTTCACGACAAATACTGTTGATAATGACTGAATTATCATAAACTAATTTTCTAGACCAGTAAAATGAATTATTATTTTCCATTTTTGGTTCTATATACCAATCATAATCGCTATGAATATGGTCATTAAAGAACCATTCTCCATTCCTTTTCCCTGAATTGTAATATCCCTTTACAATTAGTTCATAATTAATAATTGGAATTTCTTTTAAGTACTCGTCTTGTTGTAAAAAAGTTTTTTGTATTGTGAAGTTTCCATGTTTTATTCCTTCACGATATTCAATGGATGAAATAATCTTCAAATCAGACTCCAACCATCTGTTTTTAAATGTTTTCTCAGGCATTATCCATTTCCATAAGCCATCCTTTTTATTATCAACATACATACCCATAATTCCCGGAAGCATCCGCTTATGATCATAATACTGAATGAAGTATCCATTTTTTTTTCCGTTAATTATTGTGCAATCAATTATTTTTTCATTGCTTATGGAATATACCTCTAACCTACCTGTGTATGGTTGATTATTAGTACCAAAACACCATTCGCCGTCAACTTTATTTAATTGTTCAGGTATGAATTCAAACTTTTCATAATGATTAATTAGAATCTCTAACTCATCAATAGTATCTGGCATTAGGCGGGTAACTATTGAAATAGATAAAATAATTATTAAATGTTTGAACATGAATAAATTTACTTCCACTTAGGATAAATAAAAAACTATGCAAGAAATATATTATATAAAAACTATGAGCTTAATTTTAAAAACTAAATATTAATTTGATATATCTTAACATGATTAAATTAAGTTTAAATTTAGAAACTATTTAGTTGCCGGTGTGGCGGAATTGGTAGACGCGGTGGATTCAAAATCCATTTCTTGAAAAAGAGTGGGGGTTCGAGCCCCTCCACCGGTACAAAATTTTTTCTTGACTTATATTAAATAAACCAATACTTTAACCGTTGAAGGTGCTGGTTTGGTACCTTTGGTATGTGGAAGGGGTAGACGTTCATTCTGTCCGAGGTCTAAATGAACGCTGCCCCAATTTTTTTATTATATATATTAATGTAGATTATTATATATTTCTTATATATATTAATATTATTGAATATAATGTTATCATATAAAATACTTTAGGCCTGGAAATATAATAAATAGAAAATAGATAAAAATATATTAATCAAAAATAA